>NZ_JAMYUA010000009.1:0-202515 GCF_040322715.1 Mesorhizobium sp. M0106
CCTCATATTTTGGGGGGGTTGGGTGGTGCGCCGCCGCCCCCCTGGTTGTGGTACCCCGGGCTTTAATAACCCCCCGTTGCGGGCCGGTGCGCGGCCACCTCTCCCCCGCTTCGCGGCGGGCGAGGAACCCAAATCTTGAGAGGTCGAGACACCGCGCCTCTGCCTCCCCAGCAACCCTCTCAGAACTCGATGCCCTGCTGCGCCTTCACGCCGGCGGAGAAGTGGTGCTTGGTCACGCCCATCTCGGTGACCAGATCGGCCGCCTCGACCAATACCGGTTTGGCGTTGCGGCCGGTGACGACGACATGCAGGCCTTCGCGACGCGCCTTCAGCGCCGCTACCACCTTTTCGACGTCGAGATAGTCGTAACGCAGCGCGATGTTCAGCTCGTCGAGCACCACGAGGCTGATCGACGGCTTGGCCATCAGCTCCAGCGCTTTCGCCCAGGCAGCCTCGGCCGCCGCGATGTCGCGCTTCAGGTCCTGTGTCTCCCAGGTAAAGCCCTCGCCCATGGCGTGCCAGACGACACGGTCGCCGAAGGCGGCAAAGGCGTCTTTCTCGCCGGTATGCCACTTGCCCTTGATGAACTGAACGACGCCGACGCGCTTGCCATAGCCGAGCATCCTGAGCGCCAGCCCAAAGGCGGCCGTGGTCTTGCCCTTGCCCGGTCCGGTGTTGACGATCAGCAGCCCCTTCTCGACCGTCTTGGCCGCGACCTCGGCGTCCTGCACCGCCTTGCGCTTGGCCATCTTGGCGCGGTGGCGTTCTTCGTCCTTGGGATCGACAGTATCAGCCATGTCATTTCACCTTGAGCGGCAGCCCCGCCACCATCAAAAGCACGGTGCTGGCAACAGCCGCGACATCCTGATTCAACCGACCGGCGGCGTCGCGAAACCGTCTTGCCAGCGCATTGTCCGGCACGATGCCCTGGCCGACCTCGTTGGACACCACGAACCACGGCCCACGCGGCCGCGACAACACATCGGCCAGCCTCCGGCATTCGGCCTCGACATCATGGTCGGCCAGCATATGGTTGGTCAGCCACAGCGTCAGGCAGTCGATCAGCACCGGCTGGCTGTCAGGCAGCGCTCCGATCGCGCCGGCAAGGTCGAGCGGCGCATCGATGGTCGTCCAGCCGGCGCCGCGCCGCGAGCGGTGCAGCGCGATGCGCTGGCGCATCTCCTCGTCATAGGCCTGCGCGGTGGCAATATAGCTCCACGGCGCCGGACAGGCCGTTACCAGCCTCTCGGCATGCGCGCGCATTCCGGAGCGCGCCCCCCCGATGGCCCCGGGGAGTGCCCCGGCAGCGCGGTCAGGCAAAGCTGTCGCGCAGGCTGGTCGCCGTGCCCGTGAAGCGTCCGCGCACCACGCCGACGACCGCGCCGAGCACCAGCCAGAACACCAGATTGGTCAGCGTCACCGCCACCACGAACTGGTGGTGCAGGCCTTCCGGGATCGCCGTTTCGAAGCTATCGGGCTGCGGCGCGCCGACGATATGCGGCGCAACGATCAACGCCACGGCAAGAGCCACCAGCGGCAGCGATCTGCGGAAGACGATAAGGCCGAGACCGGCCGCTGTCGCCAGCACTGTTGCCCACCACCAGATCTGGCGTTGGACAAGGTCGGCCGCCGGCATCGCCGGCAGTTCCGGCGGCAGGCCGAGGCCCGGCGCCAGCGTGAACGCGGCAAAGCCGGCCAGCCCCCAGAACAGGCCCTGGCGCCAATTGCCGATGCCGCCGGCGAATTCCGAAACCGCAACCAGGACCAGCGCAAAGCCGATGCCGGTGACGATATTGGCAACGACGCTGAAGCCGAAGCGTTCGAAAACGTCCGCCGGCGCCCAGCCTTCGTCTTCCGCCGGAGCCATTGCTTCAGCCGGTGCCGGCGCGGCGCTGCTCATAGCCGTCGTGCCCGCAGCGTTTTCAGCCGGTGTCGCAGGTGCCGCGGCATGGTCATGGCCGCCGCCGGCCTGTTCGTAGACTTCCGCCTTCAGGATGAGCGGCACCGTGGCATAGGCTTGCATGCAGGCGAGAGCCACGCCGGCCACAAGCCCTGCGATCGCCGCGATGAACACGACGTTGCGAAACAGTGTCATGATGTCAGCCCCTTGTTAGTGGCAGGGAAAGCCCATCGAATGGCGATAGTCGTGCGCGGCATTGTGGACCGCATCGATATGCGAGAAGCCGACAAAGCCCATGACGAAAATGCCGAGGAATGCAGCAAGCGCCAGTTGCATGAGACGCGACTGCGAGGAGGCGGAAGCGCCGAGCGAAACGGAAGCGGTATTCATGTCTTGTCCTTTCGCCCTCCACCCGAGGGCATAGAAGTCAGTTTCCTGTCGCCGGCAGGTCTCCTGGCTCGCGGATCAGCGCCCTTCCCCACCTTCCCGAAGGCGAACCTTCAGTGGCATATGGAGAGGACTACCGCACACAGTTGCGGGGGCAGCCGCGGCATTGGGCAAACAATTTCGCCCGCACCGCATTCCCTCTTGGTTCCAAACGGAACCGACGACATCAGCGACTATAGGCAGAATCGCCGCGCCCGGCAAACCAAATTCCGCCGGATCGTGTGGCGAATGCGCCGCCTCGCCAAGTTCGCAGACCGGCGCCGCGATTGACAATTTTCGCAGCCGGGTGTCGGCTGGCGGTGGGGAGGAAGCCGGCATGCAACCCAGCCCGAACAAGCGATCCCTACAACGGCCTGACGCGGCCCGAGCCGACGCTGCCGTCAAACAGCCTATTGGGACATCGCAGCCTATCAGCGCGATCTCGAGGCCATCTGGTATCGCAACTGGCTGCTCGTCTGCCGCGACGCGAAGCGCTCGCCGATCCGGCCGCCGATATCGACAACATCGTCGCGTTCGGTACCCAGGTGCTGGAGGAGGATGCTGATATCTGCGAGGTCAACCAGATGGGCCTGCGCTCGATGCGCCACAAGGCCGGCGTACTGATGCCCGAGGAATACGACTTGCACCGCTTCCACAACTGGGTGCGCGAGCGCCATGCGGCGCTCACACATCAAAGCGATTTGGGCAGATAGCGCCAGGTGACGAAGCCGCAGGCCACCGCCAGCAGGCCGAGCGTCGCGAAAACAGCGCCCAGTCCGAAAAACGCCAGCACGCCGGCCAAAGGCTTTCCGGCTCTGGCCTAAAGCAGCTCTGATGCCGACCGGCGCCAACACGACGCAAGGCCCTGCTTCTTTTGACGGTGGCAACCGTGATAGTCGTCTTGCCGGGGCTGAACCAAGACAGCGAGACCATGAGCATCGACACGCCGAGCGCAGCCGTTCAGGATCAACCGAAGTCGAAGCGCATCGCCGCTATCGACATTGCACGCGGCATCGCTTTGCTTGCCATGGCGAGCTATCATTTCACCTGGGACCTCGAATTCTTCGGCTACACCGATCCCGGCCTCACCGCCTTCGGCTGGTGGAAAATCTACGCGCGCTGCATCGCCTCGAGCTTCCTGTTCCTGGTCGGCATCAGCCTCTATCTCGCCCATGGCAAGAAAATCCGCTGGACCGGCTTCTGGAAGCGCTTCGCCATGGTTGCCGGGGCAGCGCTCACAATATCGCTGGTCACCCGCATCGCCACGCCCGACGGCTTCATCTTCTTCGGCATATTGCACGAGATCGCGCTCGCCAGCCTGCTCGGCCTGGCGTTCCTGCGCCTCCCGGCGCTACTGACGCTTGCCGTGGCGGCCCTCGCTATTGCCGCGCCTTTCTACCTGCGATCTGAGCTTTTCGATCATCCGGCTTTGTGGTGGGTCGGCCTGTCGGCGACCAACCCGCGCTCCAACGACTACGTTCCACTGCTGCCCTGGTTCGGCGCCGTACTTGCCGGCATCGCGGTTACCAAGCTCGCCACCACCTCCGGCGCGCTGACGCGGCTGTCGGCCTTGGCGCCTGGCCGCTGGGCAAATCCGCTGGTCTTCATCGGCCGGCACAGCCTTGCCTTCTATTTGATCCATCAGCCGGTGCTGATCGGCTCGGTCTGGCTGTTTTCGCAATTCATGCCGGCGCAGGCCGAAACCAGGGAGGTGCGTTTTCTGAAATCCTGCCAGATATCCTGCGAGCAGGCACGCGACACCGAGTTCTGCTCCAGCTATTGTGCCTGCATGCTGGACACTCTCCAGGGCGAAGCCTCGCTTGACCGGCTCTACAGCAACGACCAGTCCCCGGAGTGGAAGGCGCATATTGGCGAGCTCGCCGGCACCTGCACCGCCCAAACCGAGGCGGCGGAACCGGGAACGCGCTAATCGAGGGAGGACAATAATGAGCGACAGTCACCCGAAACCCGTGCAGCAAAATCCTGGGCAGCCGAAGCTGGGGCACATCCCATGGCCGCCGCTGATCTATGTCGCCGCCATCATCGTCAGCGTCGCGCTAGGGCTGTTCTATCCGCTGCCGTGGATCGGCGATCTTCTCGGCGACATCCTGTTCGCCGCCGGCCTTGTGGGGTTGGTGGCGGTTGCCGCGCTCTGGTTCACGGCAATCCGCACCATGATCCGCGCCAAGACGACGCTCAACCCGAACGGCGTGCCTGACCATCTGGTGACCACCGGACCCTTCGCCGTCAGCCGCAACCCGATCTACCTCGCCAACACGCTGCTGCTGGTCAGCCTCGCCTTTGTCACTGGGATCGCCTGGTTCCTGCCGCTGGCAGTCATCGCGGCGTTCCTGACGCAGAAGCTGACGATCGAGAGCGAGGAGAAGGTGCTGACGGCCAAATTCGGCAAGAAATACCGGGACTACGCCAAAAGGGTGCGGCGCTGGATTTGAGCCGAGGCTGACACCGGCTTAGGTGGTGACGCCGAGCTCCACCAGCCGCTCGACACAGGATTCCTCGGCCTGGTCGAGCTCTGCCAGGGTCTCTTCGAGGTCGCGGCGTTTCTGGCGAAGATCCTCGCGCTTTTCCTCGATGCGTTTGATCATCAGCTTGAGCTGGCCTACCTCGCCGGGCGGCTCCCTGTACATCTGGATGATCTCGCGGATCTCGTTGATCGAGAAGCCGAGCCTTTTTCCCCGCATGATCTGGCGGATGAGATGCCGGTCCGACGGACGGAACAGCCGCGTGCGGCCGCGTCTTACCGGCTGCACCAGCCCTTCGTCCTCGTAGAAGCGCAACGTCCGCGTCGACACGTCGAATTCGCGGGTCAGCTCCGTGATCGAATAATATTCCCGCATCGTCACTCCAATGCCCCGGCCACGCCGCGAGTTCCAACTGGCCGGCGCCGCCAGCGCCCAGGCGCGTACCAGAATCGGCGGACAAGGCACCTTTCAAAGCCTCGCATGGCATTTACGTAAAAGTCAATTGAGGTGACGTTCAGCGCACGCCGAACCACCATGTGGCGAGCCCGAGAAAGGCAAAGAAACCGACGACATCGGTGACCGTGGTGACGAAAACCGCCGAAGCCACAGCCGGATCGATCTTGAAGCGGTCGAGCAGCAGCGGGATAAGGATGCCCGCCAGAGCCGCCACGAACATATTGATGATCATCGCAGCCGCAATGATGCCGCCGAGATTGCGATCGTGGAACCAGGCAGCAGCGACGAGGCCGATCAGGATGGCAAAAATGATGCCGTTGATGAAGCCCACCCCGATTTCGCGGCGGATGATGCGGCCGGCATTGTAGATGTCGAGGTCCCTGGTCGCCAGCGCCCGCACCGTGACCGTCATGGTCTGCGAGCCGGCATTGCCGCCCATGCCGGCGACGATCGGCATCAGCACCGCCAGCGCCACGATATGCTCGATGGTGCGGTCGAACAGGCCGATCACCGAGGCCGCCAGGAAAGCCGTCAAAAGATTGACCAGCAGCCACGGCACGCGCGAGCGCGAGGTCGAAAAGATGCTGTCCGAGAGTTCTTCGTCGCCGACGCCGCCCATGCGCAGCAGATCTTCCTCGGCCTCCTGCTGGATGACGTCGACGACGTCGTCGATGGTCAGCACGCCGACCAGCCGCTCGTTCTCGTCGACGACGGCGGCGGACAGAAGATCGTATTGTTCGAATTCGCGTGCCGCCTCCTCCTGGTCCATGGTGGCCGGGATGGCATGCCTGGTCTCATGCATGACCTCTTCGACTTTGACCGAGCGCTTGGTACGCAGGATCTGGTCGAGGTCGATGGCGCCGAGCAGCTTGAAGCTCGGATCGATGACGAAGATCTGGCTGAAACGGTCGGGAAGATTGTTGTCCTCGCGCATGTAGTCGATGGTCTGGCCGATCGTCCAGAACGGCGGCACCGCGACGAACTCGGTCTGCATGCGGCGGCCGGCGGTCTCTTCGGGATAGTCGAGCGAACGCCGCAGCCTGATCCGCTCGGTGAACGGCAGCTGCGACAGGATCTCGTCCTGGTCCTCCTGGTCGAGGTCCTCGAGAATGTAAACGGCGTCGTCGGAATCGAGCTCCTGCACCGCCTGGGCGATCTGCGCATTGGGCAGACTGTCGACGATGTCGCGGCGGATCGCCTCGTCAACCTCGGTCAGCGCGGAAAAATCGAAATCCTTGCCCAGCAATTCGACCAGCGCGCGTCGCTGTTCCGGGTGCAGGGCCTCGAGCAGGTGGCCGAGTTCCGACTGGTGCAGATCGTCGACTTCGCGCTTCAGCGTCAGTGTATCGCGATCGGCGATCGCGGCACCGATCTGGGCGAGGAACGACGACAGGATGACGCCGTCCTCGTCATAGATGTCGGCGCGGCGCTCCTCGGCCGCCCTGGCGCCGGTCATCTGTTCGTCCCTCCCGCCATCGGATTTCCGGATAAGGTGCCTGTCAGGTCTAACGCATGACCCTGACAATCGGAATCGATTTTGCGAAAGGACCATGCACAACGACAAATTGCTACAGCGCCGTTCGCGCGTCCAAACGACGCGGCGCATACCGGATGGTAGGAGGAGAGGACGTTCTACAAACCTGCGGCGCTGCAAACCTTCGCGGCGGCAGGTAAAGGGCAGCGTATCTCCCCGACCCGGTCAACCAGATGGGC
This sequence comes from Mesorhizobium sp. M0106, assembly GCF_040322715.1. Taxonomy (NCBI): domain Bacteria; kingdom Pseudomonadati; phylum Pseudomonadota; class Alphaproteobacteria; order Hyphomicrobiales; family Phyllobacteriaceae; genus Mesorhizobium; species Mesorhizobium sp. M0106. Next base: position 6,979 of record NZ_JAMYUA010000009.1, read on the forward strand.
AGATCGACACTGATTCAAAACGGCGAGGCCGACAGTGCGAGGGCCTCGCTGGTATTGGACTGGAAGGCTTCCCGATCAGGCGGCGTGGCGCTTGGCCTCAGCCGCATAGCGGTCCAGGAGACCGCTCCAGCCACCCTCGGATTCGAAGGCCTCGCGCATCGCCTCTGCGGTTTCGCCCATGTTCTCCAGAAGCCTGTGCTCGAGTTCCACACGCGTCGCGTTCTCGCCAAGCGCGACAAAGCGGATCTCGACTTCGGTCAGCAATGCCGGATCGTAGCGCCAGCCGGCTCCAATGCGCCAGGCGAGCGTCAGCCTTGACGGCGGATCCCAGGCGAGAACCTCGCCCCAATCGCATTGTGACCCATCCTCGCCGATCTCGTACCAGCGGCCGCCGGCTTTCGGTTCGATCACCGCGGTCGTCAGGGCGGATTTGCCGATCGAGTGCGAAGCCGGCCACCAGCGCCCGAATCCTGTGGTGAACATATCGAATGCCTTGTCGAGCGGCACCTCCACCGTCACCGACTTCCTGACCGGCGCGGGCTTGATCATGGTCGTCATTTCCTGTTCTCCTTGCTGTTGTCGACTTCCCGTTTGAAGGCGTCGAGCGCATCGCCCCACATGCGGTCGAGCCAGGCGCGCATCTCGCCGAGCCCATGCGGGTCGAGATGATAGATGTTGCTGGCACCTTTCGGCTCTGCGCGGACCAGCCGGGCTTCCTTCAAGACCTTGAGGTGCTGCGATACCGCCGGCTGCGAGACCGGAAGCACTCGCGTCAGATCTATGACCGAGCGTGGCCGATCGGCGATGAGCTCGAACACCTTGCGGCGCGTCGGATCGGCCAAGGCCACCATTCCTGCATAATCATAAATCATGACTTATGATAAGCTAAAACTTATGATAAGTCAACCGAGGGCGTGGCGGGCCCGTGTTCAAGCAACCGGCCGGCTCGGCCCCGAGGCTCCGGGGCAATTCCTTCACGCGGGGGCATGGACAGCGATGCGGATGCAAGACTGCTCAGGGAATCGATCCACCGCATGCGGGCCGGCCGGCAAATGTCGACCACCGGGGAAAAGTAAACCTGGCGGCAAGGTTTTTACCTTATCGGTGTATGTGTCTCTCCGGCGAAACGTTAAGAACGGGTAAATTGGTTTGGCCCTAACCACGGAAGCCTCTCGCTACAGGCCCTCCGCCCTATGGCAATCGCGCCTCTCCTTGTTCATGGCGACATACGTTTTAGGCGCATCTGCACTATATCCAGAAGTATTCTATACGTCAGCCTTAATCTATTCTCACAAATTTCTTGTTGGCATTCCGGTGTTGTTTATCGGTGGCGTCTGCTGTACCGCGCTAATCCATGGCCGGCGGCAACCGGTTCGCTACGCACTGGATTTGGTTCAAGGGCGCTGGCGCGGTTGCCTGCTGGTGCTGCTGTTCTTCTTTGCCAGCTTGACCGCGTTCTCTACCTACAAGATCGCCATCCCGTCCGTCGTCCCATACTATGCCGACAACTGGTTGGCCGACGCTGATGAATGGCTGCACGGGATGCCGCCATGGGAGATCGTCCATAAGCTCGACGGCAACAATTGGTCGTTCGTCGTCTTCAACAGCTACGAAGTCATTTGGTTTTACCAGTGGTTCGGCACCATCCTTTTCGTGTCGCTCTGGTCGGACGAGATTGCCCGCATCCGCTATCTCTGCGCAGCAGCGCTGACGTTGTCCGTCCTCGGAACGGTCTTGGCCCTGGCGCTGGCATCGGTCGGACCGGTTTACTACCACCACTTTGTCGGCGTGGATCGCTTCCACGGATTGAATGCGGCCCTGGACAGGCTGGACCACAGTTACATGGTGCGGGAACCCGCGGCATATCTCCTGATGGCTTACCAAAGCGGCCGGCCAAGTCTTGGCGGCGGCATCTCGGCCATGCCAAGCATGCATGTCGCCTTTGCCGCATTGAACGCCTATTTGCTGTCATCGATCAATCGCTGGCTTGGCGTTCTGGGTTGGACCTTTGCAGCCCTGATCCTGTACGGATCGGTGTTCACTGGCTGGCACTATGCCGTGGACGGCTACGCATCGATCGTTGTTGTGTCGGTGATCTGGTGGGCGACCGGACGCCTGGTGCGCGAATAGTTATGTGCGCTTGTCGATAGATGGCCATGCCCGCCGATGGCCACTTCGCATAAGCCAAACTCGCGACCGCAATCAGGCAAAAAGCACGTGCCCCGACAAGGACGCTCCCTGCCGTGCTCGAATTCAACGGGCAAGAGATTCCGCTTTCGAATTTAATGGTGCGGTCGAGATGCCGCGTTGATTTTAAAGCATTTTTCTACGATTCCGTGGCGATTTGTATTGAGGATGGGTCGGCAGCGGCAAAGCATGTAGTTCCAGCCAGCCACCATCGGCAGGCAGCTGGCAGCCTTGCCATCACATCCTCCTCTGACGAACACCTAGTACGGTCAACCCTTAGCTGCCGCGCCGCGCCGCTCGAGCGCGGTCTTGCGGATGGTTTCTGCGATCTCCGGGCTGCTGCTGCACAGCATCTGGAAATCCGCCGAGTGTAGCGACAGGAGTGAGACCACCGTTGTGGCGCTGACGGTCGCCGAGCGCGGTTCGCCGGTGATCAGCGCCATCTCGCCGAAGAAGGCGCCAGGGCCCAGATCCACCGGGTTCGGCGTCGCGACGCTGACGCGCCCCTCCACGACGAAGAACATCTGGTCACCGGTCTCGCCATTGCGGCAGATCACAGCGCCCGCCGGCACGATGCGAGGTCGTAATGCGCGCACGATCTCGACTAGTGTGGCCGGGCCGAGCTTCTGAAACAACGGCACGGCGGCGACCAATTGCCAATTGCGGACGAAATCCTCGCGACGGACTTCTTGATAAAAGCCGGTGGCAAGAATGCCAGCCCAGAGCGCGAAGATGCCGATGCCACTCATCATGACCGCCCCGGCAAGGACGCGGCCGGCGAAGCTTTCCGGAATAGCGTCGCCATAGCCGGTGGTGGACAGCGTGACCACCGCCCACCACATTGCCTGGGGGATGCTGCCGAACTGTTGCGGTTGGACGTCGCGCTCGATGACATAGGCTGCGAGCGCAAAACCGAAAAGAACGATGCCGAAGACGGTGGCGACGCCGATCAGGTTGCGCGCTTCGTTGGTCAGGATTCTGCCCAGCAGCGGGAAGAAAGTTGAATCGCGCAGCGGTTTCAGCAGCCAGACAGCACAGTAGAGGCTCCGGTCGGGCGTGCCGACGAGCAGAAATGCGGCTAGTGGAACCAAAACCGCGAGCACATCAATGGCGATTGCCGGCGTCCTGTCCCGAACGTCTCCCGCCCGGCGCTTGAGCAGTTTCTCGGCCAATTCCAGGAGATAGACGCCCCAAATGACCGCGAGCACGGCAGCCAAAGCCAGTCTGCTTCGTCCGGACAGGTCCGGTATCGTGAGCGTAGCCACCGCCACAAGCCCAGTCGCAGCCAGCACCGCGTTGAGCAGCGCGTAAATTCTTAAGAAAGGCAGTACCGACATTCTATGCCCACGAGCGGATACTACCCTCCAGAATAGGAGCCTTCAAGGCAAGCGCAAAGGTGCTTATTTTCGCTGCGATCGTCGCTGGACCATAGGCCATGAGCCATCCAATCAGGGTCGAGATCGAGCTGCCCCTCGAACCACACCCAGCGCCGGCTCCTCCGGCGCGACGATGAAGCGGAACTGATGCCGGTCGCCGCGGCCGCGCTCGACGAAGGCCTTGCCGTCGGCCTCGTCGTCGAAGGCCGAGTACACCCTGCCCTTTTCGCCGTCCCCTGGTCACGCCGTCGCGCTGGAGATAGCGCAGATGCGCATCGACAGCCTTGCTGGTCGTCACAAACTTTTGGCCGCGCCCGGTGGTCCCCTTCCCTCGTCCCGGCAGCTTGACGACGCGCGCCTTCACCACGACGCGGCGGGAGCGAAACCGGACGCCATTGGGATCCTGGCGCCACCCGCCGCCGTCCTTTGGCAACGCTGAGACCACCTTGCCTCCGCGGCCGCGGGCATTGAAGCGGCCATTCCCATTCCCGGCTCCGCTGCTTGCGCCGATGCGATAGGGATTACCGCCCTGCTTGCGGACGGCGATCTCGACCTGGCGCACGAAAGGCAGCGTCCGCAGATTGACCGGCGCGCGCCCATTCCGCGTCCGGCCGATGCGAACTTGGAATCTGTGGCTGTCACCATCTGCCATGACGACAGCATCGGGAGTCGGATTTCGCGCTTCAAGACGGCCGGAGCGCTGAGCATGCTATGGACTGCAATGACTTGCTGTGGCGTAGGATGGCGGATCGCACATCGCTGCGGCACCTAAACTTTCCTGTTCAGATCAGTGGGATAACGGACCAACCAGCACCCTTCGCACCTCGCGCCGTGCCGCTCGGTGTCCGCACGCGCCGGAAAAAACAATGTGCAGACAGACGCTTACGAGCGAAGCGAGGGCGAGCGCCAGCTCGCTTTATCTTGCCGTCCCTCCCGTCCCGCCCCCTCCTGAAACAACCCTCCCACCGCAATTCCCGCAACGCAACAAGCCGAAATGCATTCGACCAGGAATGCCACTGTCAACGTGACGCTGTAGAAGGGCGCTGGACAAACAGGCTATCTGCGGCGGGTCTCGCAGCCGGACACACAAGCTATCCGGCCGAGGCTCGACCGCAGTTAAGTCAACTACGGCAACGTTCGTCGGCGACCGACTGTTGGGCGAATGAATCGCCGCGAACACTGCCTCTGCCGCAACATTCGCGTCAACGGTCGCTACGCATTGCAACGTCATTCCGGATATCGCCCGTGCGCGAAAACCGGCGAATGGAGGGCGCTCGCCTCGCCCGCTCCCTGCCGAGAGCGCGTCGGAATGGAAACCGCACCATTGATCAGCGATGCGCGCAGCTTCCCGGAAACCATGGATCAGCGGATAAGATCGTGCTGCTGGAGCGCGCCCGCCATTCACCATGCGTGGGAGGTTCCGCGCAAATAGCCGACGCCGAATGGGTGAGCCAAGCATGCAGACATCATTGTCATGGTGCTGCGGACGACAGTGCATGCACCCCTATCCTGACGCACAGGCAGTCTGCCGCCGTGCTCGCTTCAAGGGCAAGGCTTCGTCGGCCGACCTGCTTGCCGCAAATTGCGTCGCGATGAGCGTCCGCAGCCATTGGCAAGCGTCCCGCCGCCCTTGACCTTCGCTACGCACGCCAGCCGCCTGACGGGAGATCGGGTCGGAGTGTTTAACCAGCGCCCGAGTTGACGCGAAAGGCTCGCTGAGGCGCAATAGGAGCATCCGATCAGCCTCGCTCGTCGCGCTCCGAGAGCCGGCTCCAGTGCAGGCCCTAAGCACTTTTCTCGGCATCCGATTGGAACAGAGTTGCGCGGATCGGGTTGCACGAAGGATGAATCGTCGATGCATACGGAGAGAGGGCGACAGCCTTCTCGCCGGTGCGATCCCACGCCGCACCGATCTCCATGTCTTTGTAGAGAACGCGGTGGTCTGGCATATTTTGGCATTCGATTTCTCGGCGGGCAGGATGGCAAGCTTCCCGTCGAGCGCCAGGGTTGAGATGTTGCCGAAGAAGCCGTCGTCGTTGCAGGTGAAGGTTCCGATCTGGGCCATTCCGTTGCACCTTTCATAAGCGTTGACGAAGTTTACTGCGGGCCGTCACGGCTCGCCGGAGAGCGTTGTGAACAACCCCAATGGCAGTTAAGTCGCCGGTGAGGAAGGCGCGCAAGGCACCTGCCAAAGTGTAACGTGCCGCATCTGACAGAGGTGCCAAGCAGTGGCGAACCTGAATATGGCGAAGCTCCGCCTTGCGGCTGGGCTTCGTGTTAGGTCGGATCACTCTGCGGCGCGGCGAGACCCGATGAGCGAGAACGCGCCCTCGGTGTCGGTCTCGACCGGGCTCGCAGATATCGGAGCGGAGAAGCTTGGATCGTCGAGCTTGACGGGGTAGTCGCGTCCCTCGCTCGAGGTCTTCTTCTATGCTGCCCCGAACTCGGTGTTATGCAGTGCGCCACGTAAGTTCGATGCGGAGTGAGGTGCCTTTGGCCCTTTTGGCCGATCCAATAACTCGATCCTTGTCTGGCACTTGCTTCTCCTCGCCCGGTGAAATCGAAATTTGTCCGGGACAATGGAACCGTGGACCCGAATGGCGCTGTCTTTCTTGATTGCCGTCAAATGTGGAACATCGACGTAGTGCATTGCGGATCGGCCCCCCAGGCCCGCCGGAGAGCACTGGTGCATGGAGGGGCCGTTGGTGCATGTAAATTCACCAGCTCATGTCGGCTGTCTCGACCCGGCGGTTCAGGTCACCTGAACAGCACGCCTACTGACCACTATCTATCACCTGGGCTACCTCGTACAGATTGGGATCGATCTCGTCCGTCAACTGATCGAAGTGACCCCACTCCTTGCGGAATTCCGGCGATTGATGAGCCGATCGCAAGAGATCGCGATTCTGCCATTGGACGTCGTTGACGATGCGCCGCCCGTCGAGGCTGCGATGCAGGCTGATTGAGATGAAGCCAGGCTGGCGCGCCATAAAGCGCGCTCGCTCGGTCACGACGGACAATGCCTCGGCCTGCTTGTCCGGTTCAGAATCGACGATGGTGATTTGGGTGACGGGCTGATCGTCGGTTCGGATGTGTGGCATAAACGACCTCACTTGATTGGCAATGGATTTGCCGTGTCACCGTTGGCGGTCGAGGGGCCCCCCGAGCGATCGAGCATCCGATCGATCTTGCTCGCCATGATGAAATCGTTCTCGTGCAGTCCTTTGATCTTCTTGGTGCTCAGGGACACCGTCACATAACCCCAGCCGAAGCTGATGTCGGGGTGATGGCCCTCGCTTTCGGCGAGCTCACCGATCTCCTGAACAAGGGTGAGCGCGTCCCGGAAATTGCGGCATCGAACGCTCCGCTGGATGCGGTGGGCATCGTCACCCAGCTCCCAATCAGGAGCCTGTGCCTGGAAGCGTTGGGCTTCATCACGCGTGAGCGGCGGGACGCCGCCGCGACAAGGCGTACATGTTTTCTCGGCAAGAGTGTCGGTCATGTTCTTCTCCAAGACCATTTTTAGCAGCAAAAACGACAGCGACGAGCGCCTATCGATCGATCTCCCCGAACACGATGTCGAGCGAGCCGATGATCGCCAAGATATCGGCTCGCATGTGCCCGCGTGCTGGGCCTTCCGTCGTCCTGGCTATAGTTTCAGGCGCCGCTCAGTAGTCCATTCCGCCCATTCCGCCCATACCTCCTGCGCCACCCATAGCGGACGCATCCTTCTGCGGAATGTCCGCGATCATTGCTTCAGCGGTGATCAGGAGCGCGGCAATCGAGCCGGCATCCTGCAGGGCCGTCCGAACGACCTTGGCGGGGTCGACGATACCGGCCTTGATCATGTCGACGTAGATCTCGTTCTGGGCATCAAAACCCTGATTGTGATCCTTGCTGTCGGCGAGCTTGCCGACGACGATCGAGCCCTCGACGCCGGAATTCTCGGCAATCTGGCGGATCGGCGCTTCAAGTGCTCTCAGCACAATCGAAATACCTGCCGTCATGTCAGCATTCGCGCCAGTAAGCTCAGTCAAAGCTGCCTTGGCGCGCAAAAGCGCAACACCGCCGCCGGCAACGATGCCTTCTTCCACGGCTGCACGAGTGGCGTTCAGCGCATCATCGATGCGGTCCTTCTTTTCCTTGACTTCCGTCTCGGTCGCGCCGCCGACGCGAATGACAGCAACGCCGCCAGCCAGCTTCGCCAGCCGCTCCTGGAGTTTCTCCTTGTCGTAATCCGAGGTCGTTTCCTCGATCTGCAACTTGATCTGCTGGACGCGCGCCTGGATGGTGGCTTTCTCGCCGGCGCCGTCGATGATCGTCGTCGTATCCTTCTCTATGAGCACGCGCTTAGCCCGCCCGAGCATGTCGATGGTGACGTTCTCGAGTTTGATGCCGAGATCCTCGGAAATCATCTGGCCGGCGGTGAGCACGGCAATGTCTTCCAGCATCGCCTTGCGCCGGTCACCGAAGCCTGGCGCCTTGACGGCCGCGACCTTGAGGCCGCCGCGCAGCTTGTTGACGACCAGCGTCGCCAGCGCCTCGCCTTCGACGTCTTCCGAGATGATCAGCAGCGGCTTACCGCTTTGAACCACAGCTTCGAGGATCGGCAGCAACGCCTGCAAGTTGCCGAGCTTCTTCTCATGGATGAGAACGTAAGGGTCCTCCAGCTCCGCGCGCATCTTCTCGGCATTGGTGACGAAATAGGGCGAGAGATAGCCGCGGTCGAACTGCATGCCTTCGACGACATCGAGTTCGGTTTCGGCTGTCTTGGCTTCTTCGACGGTGATCACGCCCTCATTGCCGACCTTGTTCATCGCCTTGGCGATCATGGCGCCGACCGACGCGTCGCCATTGGCGGCGATCGTACCAACCTGGGCGATCTCGTCCGAAGATTTGACTTTCCTGGCCCTGGTTTGAATGTCCTTCACCACAGCAGCCACAGCAAGGTCGATGCCGCGCTTGAGATCCATCGGGTTCATGCCCGCGGCAACGAATTTGGCACCTTCGCGCAGGATGGAAGCGGCCAGCACCGTGGCTGTCGTCGTGCCGTCGCCGGCAAGGTCGTTGGTCTTCGAGGCCACTTCGCGCACCATCTGGGCGCCCATGTTCTCGAACTTGTCGGCAAGCTCGATTTCCTTGGCGACGGCGACACCATCCTTGGTGATGCGCGGCGCGCCATAGGCCTTGTCGATGACGACATTGCGGCCTTTGGGGCCGAGCGTCACCTTGACGGCGTTGTTCAGAATTTCGACGCCGCGAAGCATCCGGTTGCGGGCATCGGTAGCGAATTTGATTTCCTTGGCAGACATGATTTTACGTCCAGTTCAGTCTTGAAATTGCGGGATCGGAAATCGCCCGGTCAGGCGGCTTTCTTGGCCGCTTTGGTCTTCTCGACGATGCCCAAAATGTCGCTCTCCTTCATGATCAGGAGGTCCTCGCCATCGATCTTGACCTCGGTGCCGGACCATTTGCCGAACAGGATGAGATCGCCGGCCTTGACGTCGAGCGGGATCAGCTTGCCGCTCTCGTTACGCGAGCCCGGGCCGACGGCGATCACTTCGCCTTCCTGAGGCTTTTCCTTGGCGGTGTCGGGAATAATGATCCCGCCCTTGGATTTGGTATCGCCTTCCGCGCGCCGAATGACGACGCGGTCGTGGAGTGGTCGGAATTTCATTGGGGTTCTTTCTGCCGCCGCACATAGAGCGACTGCAACACTTAACATAGCCCCTTTGGCACTCGAATGATAGGAGTGCCAAATTTTTAATTCCTCAACCGAAAATATTTGAAATGTAAATCAGTCGTTGTTACCGGCGCTTTTGGCCGTCCGAAAGGCGGAGCCATAAGCAATTTTATTGTAATTCATCCCTCTTACTTTTGCCGACAACAGACTATATTAACCCGCAATTACGCACCAAACCTATTGAGCCTTGATTGAATGTTTATATACAGTTCGCGAAAATTTGGCACGATTTGGCTTTCCCGGTCCCGATCGACATAGGTCCGCGACCTTCGACCAACCATGAAGCACCGAATTTTCGACGGCGAATGTATAGCGCTTATCCGGCGCGCATGTCGCTCTGTTCGAGCCTTTGAACCACGGCGCTGACCACGGATGTACTGGCAGCATTGGGATCTTTCCGGTTCGGATGGAAAAGATGCAGGAGGGGCGTCGGCGTGCTCCTGCGGAAAGCCGCACCCCCTCATGCAACGCAGCCTCCCCGCGTGGGGAGCGGTTGCCTGCGCTACGGCGGCGGCTTTCCATGCGAGCCGCTTCAAAAATGATGCTGCGAAACGGCGCTGGCTTTATCCGACGAACGCCTCACGCATCCGAGCGAACATGCCGGGCTGTCTCCCGGCAATCGCCGCACGGATGTGACGGGCGGCCGTTGCGGCGGTCACCGTCGCGCCGAAATGGCAATAGCAGATGATCTCATGCAATTGCCTGTCGGTCAGTTCGAAGAACCGCTTCGCTTCGCCGTAGTTGTCGTTTTCCAACCCGGCGGCGCGGAGGACAGGATCCTCGAAAGCGACTGAGATCGGCGAGCCGTCGCCGCGCATGGCCCCGCGTGCTCTAACCGGCTGATACTCGGTCTGGTGCAGCGTCGAGAGGCGCCGGTCAGGGTTCCGTTCAAGGAGCTCCGCCCAGTGTTCAAGACGCTCGCTGCGCGACATGGCCTGGCGCGGGTAGGCCTGATCGATCTCGGCGACGATCTGCAGTTGCTCGATCGTCTGGTGTTTCATTTTGGCCTCCTATTCGGACGATAGTTGGTCCACCCATATCCTTCTTATGCCTGCGGCCAGCGTGACTCCAACCGATCGTGAAGTCCAATCACGATGATGCTGGGAGGGCTTCCCCCACGAAAATGCGGAGGCTTCGCAAAGATCCGGCCATTAATTTGGCGAACGCGGTCAAATGCGCGGCTGTTCGACGATGTCGGTCTGGAGTCCGTGCCGATCGAGGTGATCGACGGGCAGAGTCTGTGCTGGAGTAGCCCGGCTCCATCGCTGGCCGGGCAGCGGGATCAAGCGAGTGGCAGTTTAGCTTCGAAACCGCCGTAATTCTGAACGCGCACAATGCGAAGAGACGCAAGGCCGCGAGCCTGCAACAGACGTTCGCTACGCGGTTCTTGACGGCTTGAGGTATGTTCAACCTTGGCGCTGACTTTTCCGAACCGAAGCCGCAGCTACGACGAGGCCGGACAATACCTCCATTTTCTCGGCTACGATGGCATGTTTGAAATGCCGTTCTTGATTGAGATTGAAGCGCTCGCGAACGCAAAACCGGAAGCAGCCACAGCCGAAGCGGGTTATTTGGCGACCTTCGATGCATCAAGGGACTCCATTCGTGATGTCGCGCGGAAAGCTTCCTCCCACGGCCGCAAGAACGTGTACCAGCCCAGAAGACCTCGACGCTTCGAACGGCGGACGAGCAAAGCGTTCCCCGTAAGGGATCGGCTTATCCCTGCGACCGCGGAGTTGTGCGGTTTCGACATGGTTGGCGACTACGTCCTTGTCCCCGTCGATTAGAGGATTATCCTTGACATGTTTGGGCGAGGCGATCGCCCATGGAGGTTGTCATGGCAGACGACAAGTCAAAGCGTGGTCCGCAAGACAGAGCACGGGTCGACGGTGGCGAAGACTATGAAGTCGGGTACCTCATGAAGAAGCACCATCTCGAACGGGCTGATGCCCTCAGGCTGGTAAAAAAGTATGGAAACAACCGCGCAAAGATCGAAGAGGAACTCTTTGCCCGAAAGGTTTGATCGCGTATTCCCGTGAGGCTGGCATAGAGCCGAGCACGCCTGAGTGTGACCAGGCTGCAGGCATAATCATGGCGCTTTTCGGCAACGGCATCGGCACTGCTGAGGAATTGAAGGCAGCGCTCCAGTTCCGTTTGGAGAGTGAGTTGCGACGGCACGGTCAACGCCTATCCCGCCTAGCTGAGAACCGCTCTAGATCGTAATTGTACATCGAATTCCAAGTGGAGGTCGCGTTAGATGCAAAACGCGAGCCTCTGAAGAAAACCATTGTCCAATTAAGGCAGTGGGTTTGGAGGCTGTATGAAAGGGGTCGTTGTTTGGCGCTATTTCACTGGCATGCCGTGTCAGAAGCACGCGGGCCTCCGGGGAGTAACATGCTGCTGAGGCTGGACCAGATCGACAAATTCTACCCCACTGGCGAAGGGCCGTTGCATGTTCTGCACGGGATCGATCTTTCGCTGGAGGCGGGCAAGAGCCTTGCGCTGACCGGCGAGTCTGGCAGCGGCAAGAGCACGCTTTTGCACCTCGTTGCAGGGCTCGACAGCCCTGATGCGGGAGAAATCCACCTTGGCGGTACCAATATTGTGGGGCTGAACGATACGGCCCTTGCCGCCCTGCGGCGGGGAACAGTCGGACTTGTGTTCCAGCAGTTCAACCTGATCCCTTCGCTTGATGTGGCAGCCAACCTTGCCTTTCAGGCTCGACTTGCCGGCCGTCCTGATCCGGCGTGGCTGAAGGTCCTTGCTGAACGGCTGGGCCTGGCCAAGGTCCTAACGCGCTACCCTGAACAGCTGTCGAGTGGGCAACAACAGCGGGTGGCGATTGGGCGGACCCTAGCCGTTCGGCCCCGGCTGGTTTTGGCCGATGAGCCCACGGGCAATCTCGATGAGGCAACAGGGGACGCTGTACTCGATCTTATGCTGTCGCTGGTGGCTGAAACGGGTGCCGCCCTGTTAATGGTTACCCATTCCAACCGTCTGGCAAACCGGCTGAACGCCCACGTTCACCTGCACGCGGGACGGCTGGCTTGATGGTGTGGACCGGGTTGTCAGCGCTCTTGTCGCATTGGCGCAGGCGGCCTGTCCAACTGGCGATGCTGCTTTTGGGGCTATCGCTGGCAACGGCGTTGTGGTCAGCGATTCAGGCGATCAACGGTGAGGCGCGGGCGAGCTATGACCGTGCAGCGGCGATCCTTGGGCAGGACCGGCTCGCGCAACTGGTGCGTGAGGACGGGACCCGGATGGATCAACAGGTGTTTGTGAGACTGCGGCGAGCAGGCTGGCTGGCTTCGCCGGTGATTGAAGGTGAAATGCGGTTTGGGGATGTGCGGTTGCGCGTCCTCGGCATTGACCCACTGACTTTGCCGCCGCAGGCGCAGCAGGTGGATGTTGCAGTGGGTGATGAGCTATTGCCGTTCATCACGGCGCCCGGGGTGCTCTATGCAACTCCGGAAACCGCGGCACGACTAACCGAGCAAGCAACACCTCCCGTGCGCGTGGCCGAGGGTTTGCCGCCTGGCACAGTCCTCACCGACATCGGGCAGGCGCAGGTCTTGCTTGGGGCAAAGGACAAGATCTCTCGTCTTTTGCTCTGGCCGGACCAACCGATTGGCCGTGCCCCTCTAGAGGTGACAGCCCCCGGCCTGACCCTGCGCGAGCCGAGTGAAACGGGGGATCTTGCCAGGCTGACCGACAGTTTTCACCTGAACCTGACGGCTTTCGGTTTTCTTGCCTTTGCGGTGGGGCTCTTCATCGTGCATTCCGCCATCGGTCTGGCTTTTGAACAGCGCCGCCCGGTGTTTCGCACGCTGCGCGCACTGGGCTTGCCGGCCCGCGTGCTGGTCCTTTTGCTGATCGCCGAGCTGCTGATCTTCGCCCTCCTCGCGGGATTGGTGGGCGTGGCACTTGGCTATGTAGTCGCCTCGGCCCTTTTGCCCGACGTCGCCGCCACCCTGCGCGGACTTTACGGGGTCGATGTGCCGGGAACGCTGTCGATCCGCCCCGCAGTGTGGGCAGCGGGGCTGGCGATCGCGGTAATCGGCACGCTGGTAGCGGCCGCACAAAGCCTCTGGCGGCTATGGCACCTGCCGCTGCTTGCGCCGGCCCAGCCTCGGGCCTGGGCGCGGGCTTCAGAGCGGGCCCTGCGCGCGCAAGGCGTGGCTGCGATGGTGCTCCTGTTGACGGCGGCGGGAATTGCACACTTCGGATCCGGCCTCGAGGCGGGCTTTGCGCTTCTGGCGGCACTGCTGATGGGGGCGGCACTGGCGCTGCCGCTCGTGCTGACGGGGATATTGCACCTTGGCGGCCGCTTGGCGCGTGGACCATTGGCTGAATGGTTTTGGGCCGACACGCGTCAACAGCTTCCCGGCCTGTCATTGGCGCTAATGGCACTGCTGCTTGCGCTGGCCGTCAATGTGGGCGTCAGCACGATGGTGTCGAGCTTTCGGCTGACCTTCACCGGCTGGCTCGATCAGCGTCTCGCCTCAGAGCTTTACGTGACCGCCCGCACCGAAGCAGAGGCCACGGCGATACGCGACTGGCTGGCCCAGCGCAGCGACGCGGTCCTGCCGATCTGGAGCATTGAGGGCCGGGTCGCAGGCCAGCCCGCGGCAATATACGGCGTGGCCGATCATGGCACCTATCGCGACAACTGGCCGATCCTCTCTGCAGTGCCGGGGGTGTGGGACCGGATCGCCACAGGCGACGGCGCCCTGATCAACGAACAACTGGCGCGGCGCCAGGAGTTGGGCTTAGGGGACCAGATCACGCTGCCCGGTGGCTGGCGGGCCAGCATCGTCGGCGTCTATGCCGACTATGGCAACCCGATCGGCCAAGTGATCATCGGGATCGACACACTGCTCCAGCACTATCCTGACGTCTCCCGCCTGCGCTATGCCATTCGGATTGCCCCCGGCAAGGCCGAAGCACTGGCTGCGGGTTTGCGGGCGGAATTCGGGCTGCCCGCGCAGAACGTGATTGACCAGGCCGGGATCAAGGTCTTTTCGCTCAAAGTGTTTGAGCGCACATTCAGAGTGACAGCCGCGCTGAATGTGCTGACGCTGGGAGTCGCGGGGCTGGCGATGTTTGCGAGCCTCATGACCCTGTCGGGGATGCGCCTACCGCAACTGGCGCCGGTCTGGGCCATGGGTCTGCCCCGCCGCCACCTCGTATGGCTGGAGCTTTGGCGCGGCTTGTTGTTGGCAGCCTTGACCATGCTGGCCGCTCTGCCTGTAGGTATCGGGCTCGCCTTTGTTCTAATGGCGGTGGTGAATGTGGAGGCTTTTGGCTGGCGTCTGCCGATGCACCTTTTTCCCGGTGACTGGGCGCGGCTGGCGGCGCTCGCGTTGCTGGCGGCCGGACTTGCAGCCGCCGTGCCTGCCTGGCGGCTGGCGCGTCTTTCGCCATCGGATTTGCTGAAGGTATTTGCACATGAGCGTTAGAGCATTGCTGATCTACATGAGCTTGGCCGCACCTGCCTTTGGCCAGGGTTTTGCTGGGCTTGGCACAGAGGCTGACGGGTTTTCAGTGCCGCAGCCGGGGACTGCATTCAACTTTCCGGCAGACCACGGCCCGCACCCCGGTTACCGGATCGAATGGTGGTATTTGACGGCCAACCTGCAAGCTGCGGATGGAGCGGACTATGGCGTGCAATGGACTCTTTTCCGATCCGCCCTGGCCCCGGTGGAGCGGTCCGGCTGGTCCAGTCCGCAGCTTTGGATGGGCCATGCCGGGCTGACGACGCGAACGCACCAATTCGTGGCCGAACGGCTGGCACGGGGCGGCATCGGCCAGGCGGGGGTTTCGGCTGCACCCTTTGCGGCCTGGATTGACAACTGGCAGATGGCAGGTCGGGCCCTGCCAGAGGCGGATGCGCTGTCGGCGCTCGATCTGCACGCGGCGGGACAGGCGTTTTCCTACGAACTGGCACTGGACGCCAAAGGCCCTCTGGTGCCGCAGGGAGTGCAGGGCTACTCGGTGAAATCCGAGAAGGGGCAGGCGAGCTATTACTACTCGCAACCATTCTACCACGTGACCGGTACACTGACCCTTCCGGCGGGCGTGATCGCGGTGTCCGGTCAGGCGTGGTTGGACCACGAATGGTCCTCGCAGCCGCTGGCTGAGGATCAGACCGGGTGGGACTGGTTCTCCTTGCATTTCGACGGCGGCGAAAAGATGATGGGCTTTCGCCTGCGCGACGGAGGCGCGGGCTTTACATCGGCCACATGGATCAAGGCCGACGGCAGGCCGCAGCCGCAGGCCCCCGGCGCGCTAAGGGTGACGCCGCTCGAAACGGCGGCAGTCGCGGGACGTAGCGTGCCGATCCGCTGGAGGGTGCAATTGCCGGAAAACGGAGTGGATGTGACCATCCGGACGCTAAACCCAGAAGCCTGGATGGACACACGCTCTCCCTATTGGGAAGGCCCGATCCGATTTGAGGGCACCCATGCCGGGCGCGGCTATCTCGAGATGACAGGCTATGAGTGACTGGAGGACACTGCTCAATCGCGAGATCGCGACGGTTGGCGAATTGCCGAAAATGGAGAAGGTTAGTTTCCAGCGCCCTTCCCTCTACCACCACCTCAAACCCACTATCTCAGGTAATGGCTCTGGCGATGTAGCGGTCCTGCGCCGCCACCTACCACTACATGGCCCCGAATTGCGGATCGATGTTGCGTGGCCGGAGATGGGCGCGCATCTGCGTAGTGCAGAGTTGCCGCGAGCGTGTTTTCCGATTTCTACGTCGAAGCACCACCGCTGCACGCGTCAATCTTGTCGGTGTCGATCTCCATGCCAAGCAGTCTAACACGCGAAACGGCGTCTGCCGCGGTCCACACCGGATGGTTACGCTGCACGGCGCATTCTGCCGATGATTGAGGTTCATGAAGGCCTTCCCGCAAAATATGCGCCTTAATGCCCGGCCTCACGGCCTCACGCAATCCAGACATTTTCAACTCGCCACACGAAAAAACCGCCTCGGTTAGACCGAGACGGTTATCGTACTATGACAGAAGTGGTTGCGGGGACACGCAACCACCGATACCGACATCATTAACGTGACGATTTGAGAGGTCCAGGCCAGCATTGCAGGGAGGCGACTTGGTGGGCTCGGAGGGATTCGAACTCCGCGCTTGGAAAAGCGTCCCTCTCGTCTTCACCGTGCAGGCCGCTTACTCTGGGCGGCAGAGTGCCCTTCCGCGCTTCGCCAAACCTGCCGTGGGAAAAGCCTTGCCGTTTTTTCCGGCGGGGCTTTGATCAGATCGCGACTATTAGTGATTTATGCTGGAACTGGTTGCGGAGGTTGGAGTCGGACCGATTTGCGCCGATTAAGAAGCCCGTCAGCAAACGAACTCGGTCACAGCACTGTATTGGCGGTATCCCTCTAGCGACTTGAACGCCCCGGCCGTTGCTTAGGTCGCGCCCACCCTTTTGCACGCGCCCCCTGCCCGGCCGTTGAACCCGTTGGGCGGCTTGCTAGTCTGCCAAGCTCCTAACAGGGATAGCAACCTGGAATGAACACAGCACTGCTTTTGATGGCTCAGTATGGTGGCAAGGCCATCATCCCGATCGATGAGGTCTGCCGAGACTATTTCTCCCACCTGACGCCGCCGAAGTTGGTCCGAAAGATTTCCATGGGGGAAATTGCCCTTCCGCTCGCGCGGATCGAGGACAGTCAGAAGTGTGCCAAGGGCGTCCATCTCGCCGATTTGGCCAAATACCTTGAGTTCCGGACTGAGGCTGCGAGAAAGGAAATGAGGGGTCTCACGGAGTAGCGAGGGAGCGTGAATGAGGTTTCGTTCAGCCCTCCCGTACACAGCCGCCCGCGGCTTATGGCCTGATGAGCGACGAACTGGATCAACCGTTTCAAGGCCGGTACTGCATTTGGTACAGCACCACTTCAACAAAGACGCGTAATCGACTGTCTGAACTGCATGTTTGTTGGGACTGCGTCCCATCTGATGTTGGACACGATGGTACAACTTTGCAGTATCAAACGAGGCGTTTCGCGAAATGATCCTACAGAACACGCATGTGTCCCTGCGACGAGCCGAAGCAGCGCACCGGCTGCGTGGAACACGCTGACGGGAGGGGCCTGAAAAAGGAAGATTATTAGTCGGCTGCCGAGGTCATTATGAATTCAAATGCCGTCAGCTATTTGTACAGTTCTGGCTTACTCATTGCGCCAATAACTGCCTTTTCGCCCTTCTGATAGTGATTGCAGACCCGCCTCGGCGGCGATTGCAGCCCGGTATCCGTCCAGCAGCTTGCTCCGGCCGGAATTCCGCTGAGTGTTGAATGGATCCAGGCCTGGGCCTGCAGGCGATAGGCATCGGTGAAGCGAGGACGCCAGTCCGCGGGATAGGCCGTTCCTCGCGACAGACCCGAATTGATCTCGGTGCGCAGGGGCGAAAGCAGCGAGACCGTTGCGGTGGAAGCGTAAGCGCCTCGCGGATCGCCTATGGATTTGGGCTTGACGTTTTCCGGAATCGCCAGGGCATGAGTTCCTCGATCTGGGTTTGCGGATGGCCGTTGATGATGGCGTCGAGGGTTTCGGCGAGGTAGGCGACCGGGTTGACGTCGTTGAGCCTGCAGGTGGCCACGATGGAGGCGAGCAGCGCCCAGTTGTCGAACGTAGTGCTGTGCTGCGATTGTCGACAGTGTCCCAGGAGCCTCTTAGGGACCATTGCCTCCAACGATCCGTTGCTTTCCCCACCCCAACTTTCAAAATTGTGGTAAAGTCTCGACGTTGTTATTGGCTTTGAGCGAGCGGTGTGAGGGCGCTGGAGGCTACCATGCACTTCATTAAGCTCCTGGTTGGCTCAGCAATATTGACAGCATCGGGGGCAGCGTTTGCGGCAGAGGAGGTGTCTGTCGAGAGAGGACGGCTGGTTTCCATCATCGGCAGCTGTCACGACTGCCATACTGACGGCTACAGGGAAGCCGAAGGCGCGCTCGACCCCACCAAGGCATTGAGAGGGAAAGTAATAGGTTGGCGGGGGCCGTGGGGCACAACCTATGCAAGCAATCTGAGATGGAGCGCGCAAGACCTTAGCGAAGACGGGTATGTAACCTACATCAAGACACTTCGCACATTGCCGCCGATGCCTTGGTACAACGTTCGCGTCATGCCGGAGAGCGACATTCGGTCATTCTATCGATATGTGAAGTCGCTCGGTGATCCCGGCGCCTTCCTCCCGAGAACGGCGAGACCGGGGGAAGAGCCGAGGACGCCCTTCGTCACGCTGGAGCCACCGCAAATGCCGAAACCTTGTTCACGCGACCTGGACTGCGGCGTGGGCGAAGTTTGCTCGGCCGCACCAGTCCGCCAATGCGTTAAGAAGTAGGCACCCTGGGCAGCGGCCCTCTTAAGACAGCCGACCCCAATTACGCGGTAGGGCGAAACCTTAAGTTTCGGAATAGTAGCGAACGCCGCCCTCGGGCCAGACGTCAAGTCAGACCGTCAATGATAAAACTTAGGGTGAGCGCCTCGCGGATCGCCTGTGGATTTGGGCTTGACGTTTTTCGGAATCGCCAGGGCATGAGTTCCTCGATCTGGGTCTGCGGATGGCCGTTGATGATGGCGTCGAGGGTTTCGGCGAGGTAGGCGACCGGGTTGACGTCGTTGAGCCTGCAGGTGGCGATGGAGGCGAGCAGCGCCCAATTTTCGGCCCCGACTTTGTGACCTGCAAACAGGGCATTTTTTTCTGGTCAGGCATACTGGCCTGATCGCGTTTTCGACCGGGTTGGTGTCGAGTTCCAGGCGGCCATCGTCCAGGAAGCGGGTCAGGCCTTGCCAGTGGCCGAGCCCATGCCGGATGTCTTCGGCCAGGCCAGAGCCGGAGGAGATCATCGATAGCTGCTTTTCGAACCATGGTTTCAGGGCAGCGATGATGGGCGCGGAATGCTCCCGTCCGGCGGCAAGCCGGGCTTGAGGTGATGCGAGCATCCGCGCGTGATCCGCACCCATTACCCCTACGCCGATAATTCCAACGCGTATACTCAAGTTGACTTCCGTATTATTCCAATGCGTTCAGTCAAGCCAGCCGGTTGTCCGGGCTTTTCCGGCCTCGTGCGAGTCGGCGGCCGCCTGGATGAATTTCACCCAGCGCAGCCCGTCGAGCACGTTCGGAAACAAGATCGTGACTGCCTCCGCATGAACGGTTGCACGGTACAACGCGGTACGCGATGCCGTTTCGTGAGACGCTTCTCGCAATGAATCCTGGCCGGCTCCGCGGGCGAAAGCGCGTCAGAGAAGCAGCCGCTGGTCCGTTGTAGGCAAGATGCGGATCATATCCGCAGTAGGATGAACCTGCCGTGCCGGCGTGTCTATCTTCTGAGGCTGACCGGTGCTGGCGGCGCGCTCAATGGCAAGCAGGGCGCGCACGTCGGCAAATCCTTCTCCACCGTCGGCTTCAGGCGGTTGTGCATTCAGGATGCAGTCGGAGAAATACGCGGTCTGTCCGGCGAAATGGTCTGTCTGCGGGAACGTCTTTTCGGTTCTGATGTCGCCATGCCGAAGCTTCATTTGCACGGCAGTCTCGAAACGGAAGCCAGGGTCGGCCGTTACGCTCCCCTTCGTTCCGGCCACGTGGTAAAAATCCGAATTGTCCGCGCCGAAGCTGGCAATGAACTGTGCAAGCCGGCCCTCGGGGAAGCGCAACGTCACGGCAATGCTTTCCTCTACCTCCCCGACTGAGGCGCTGCCGAAACTCCTTACCGCGACTGCCTCGATCGGCTCAGTGGCAAAGATATGGCGCGCGGCATTCAGGCAGTAGACGCCGATGTCCTGCAAGGGACCGCCCCAATAGGCGGCCTTGAGGCGGTGATTGTCGGACGACGCTACGAAGGAGAAGACCGCGGCAAAGATGCGGGGATCGCCGATCTCACCGCTGCGGATGCGCTCCAGGACCTCGACAGTGCCGGGCTCGTTGTGCAGCCGATACGCCGTCATCAGGTACGCTCCGCTCTCATTGGCGGCGGCGATCATCGCCTCGCATTCCGCCTCGGTCGTGGCCAGCGGCTTCTCAACGAGCGCGTGCTTGCCGGCTCTCAGGGCTCGGATCGCATAGTCGGCATGCATGGAGTTCGGCAATGCCACGTAAACTGCATCGGCGACGTCCGATGCGAGCATCTGGTCGTACTGCTCATAGCTGAAGACGTGTTCCACGCCGTAGAATTCGGCGAGCTTGGCGGCGTTTTTGGCCGAGCCGCTGACGATCGCCGTGATTGTCGAGTTTCCGGTCTGGGACACACCGGGCATAAAGGCTTCCTGTGTGATCCAGCCCGCGCCCACCACGGCATATCGTATCTTTCTCAATTGCTCCTCCCGAATGGGATCACTCCCGGCACTCGTCTAAAAATGGTCACGCCGTGGCCAGCGGAGCGTCTCTGAGGCCTGACGGCAGCGGTCGATTTGCCAGTCGCTCGATGGGTCTGTTGTCGCCTCTCAGGGGCAAAGGCGGGCAAGAGTCATCCCTCGCCCGCCGCAGAGTTGCGCCCCCCGCCTACTTTCCGATGCAGGTGTCGGCGGTTTCGGGGGTGCAGACGTCGAGACCGGTGTAGGTCGGGTCGGCCGGCGCGGGCTTGCCGTCCTTGATGTCCTTCAGCGCCAGCATGGTCTTGTAGCCCATTTCGAACGGCCGCTGTCCGACCTGGCCGAGCGACAGGCCTTCCTTCATCTGGTCCATCTGCACCGGCAGCGTGTCGGCGACGACCAGAGCCAGCTCCTTCTTGGCGATCTTATCCTTGTACGGCTCGACCGCAGCGCGATTCGCATCCGGTATGAATTGCGGAAAGCCGCCTGTCGGCACGAAGGCGTCGAGGTTTGGCGTCTTCGCCATGAAGTCCTGGAACTGCTGAACCGACAGAGGGAAGTCGTCGTTGGTATAGAGAGGGCAGCCCGGTGCTTCCGTCCAGCCGTTCTGGCCGGTCAGGGCATCACCTGGCGAGGCGGCCGACTCCTTGCCGGCCAGCGTATCGCGTATACCCTTCATGCGCTCATTGTGGTTGGCCGCGGCAGCTCCGCCCGACTGGATACAGATGGTGCCACCTTTCGGCTTGATGGTCTGCACGATCTTGGCGAGGTTGACGCCAATTTCGTAATTGTGCGTGCCGATATAGGCGACACGCAGGTCCTTGTTCTCCGGTAGCACATCCGAGTCCCAGGTAAGCACGGGAATGCCCGCTTCCTTGGCGGCCTGAAGCGCGACGGCCATTGCCGCGGCGTTCGACGGGGCGACGGCGATGCCGTCGACCTTCTTGGCCACCAGGTCCTGCACGATCTGCACCTGCTCCTCGCCGCCGCCATGCTCGCCGGGGCCGATATACATGCATTCGATCGCGCCGCTGGATTCGGCTTCGGCCTTCTTGCAGCCGTCACGAGCCTGGTCGAAGAAAGGATTGTTCATGTTCTTCGGCACAAGGGCGAAGACGTATTTCTGCTGGGCATAGGCCTGCCCTGCCATCAGCGCGGAAAACGCCACGGCCGCCGTCAGAATGTATTTTTTCACCTGTTCCTCCACTTTGTTTTGACGTCCACTATCCCCGACGGCTTGCGGCCGCCGGATTCTATTTGCGCTTCCAGGTAAACATACCCTCCAGCGTCGCCCGCAGCGACTTGCCCGAGGTCTGCATGCCGAGAAGCACGGCAAGAATGATGAAGGCCCCGACAAAGGCGCCCTGCCAGTTCGAATCGATCCCGGCCATCAGCAGCGCGTTGCGGATGACCTCGAGGAAGGCCGAACCGATCACAGCGCCAAACGCGGTTCCGTAGCCGCCCATCAGGCTGGCCCCCCCGATGACGGTGCCGGCGATCACCCTCAACTCGTAGCCGGTTCCCATCGCGTTGATGGCCGAGCCGCTGTAGCCGAGCAGCAGCAGGGACGCGATCGATGCGGTAAATGCGCAGAAGACATAGGCCTGGAATTTGATCCAGTCGACGGGGACGCCGGTCATCCGCGAGGCGTTCTCGTTGCCGCCGATCGCGAAGAGGTGGCGCGCCCAGGCGGTGAAAATGAAGACGGAGCCGACGATGAGCGCGAGGATCACCATCACCCAGAACTGCGAGGACAGTTCCGGGATCCAATGAGGCACCCAGCCGTCAGGCGTGTGCCTCGGCCATTTGGCCTGGCCGATGGCCTTGACGATCGGCGCATCGGGTCCGAACTGGTAAAGCATCTGGTTGCCGGACAGCACGACCGCCAGCGAGCGCGCGATCGACAGCATGCCTAGCGTCACCACGAAGGACGGCATGCCGATATAGGCCACGAAGAAACCGTTAAAGGCTCCGCAGGCGATGCCTGCGAGCAGACCCGCGCCAAACGCCACATACCAAGGCTGGTGCCAAGTGAGCAGCAGGCCGGCGACGATCGCGACCAGCCCCATCACCGAGCCGACCGACAGATCGATGCCGCCGGTGATCAGCACCACCGTCATGCCCAGCCCCATGATGGCGATAGGTGCAAAATTGCGGGTGGTGTTGGTAACGTTGTCGACCGTGCCGAAGCTGGGCTCCAGCCACGTCATGAAGACCACCAACACGAAAAGCGCGATCGCGACCCAGAAGGCCTGGCTGGCGATCATCTTCTGGAAAACGCTCTGCTCTATTATGCCGACCACATCACCGATGGACGCATGGCCTTCCTTCAGCATGTCGCTCTGGCTATGCATCACGGATCGCTCCCGTAATTAGGCCGGTGATCTCCTCCGGCGATGTCTTCTCCGTCGCCTTGTCGGCCACTTTCGAGCCGCGTCTCAGCACGATGATGCGGTCGCAGACCGCGAACACATCGGGCATGCGGTGGCTGATCAGCATTACCGACACATTTTGCGATTTGAGCCGCCGGATCAGCTCCAGCACCTCGGCTACCTGGCGGACCGAAATCGCCGCGGTCGGCTCATCCATCAGCACGAGCTTGGAGTTGGATAGCCGGGTGCGGGCAATGGCGACCGCCTGCCGCTGGCCGCCTGACATTTTTTTGACCAGATCGCGCGGCCGCGTCTCCGACTTCAGCTCCGCGAACAGTTTTGCCGAGCGGTTGATCATCGCCTGCTTGTCGAGCACGCGGAGCGGCCAAAACCCCTTCTTAATCTCGCGGCCGAGAAAGACATTTTGGGCGGCCGTCAGATTGTCGGCCAAGGCCAGATCTTGATAGACGACCTCGATCCCTTCGCCCCGTGCCTCGATCGGCTTGTGGAAATGGCAGACCTTGCCGTCCACCGCGATTTCGCCGTCGGAGGGTGGGAAGTTCCCCGCAATCAGCTTCACCATGGTCGATTTCCCGGCACCGTTGTCGCCCATCAGGCCAACCACCTCGCCGGCAGCAACCGCGAAGCTAACATCTGACAAGGCGCGGATAGCACCAAAGCTTTTCGAGACGCTTCGTACGTCCAGCACAGACACATTCTCCTCCCTGTGCGACGTCGACTTGAGCACTCAGCCGACGTACCTCTCTCCGGCTGCAATCTATATTGCAAAATGTACAAACATGCAACGTTTATTTCAGACGCATGCGGGGCGGCGACCAACTCTCCCTCGCATCAGTCTGTTCGCAGCCACTTGCTCTCCCGGGCCGAGCCCTGAATTGCCTCCACGAGTTCCTGGATGCGTTGGCCGGCCCGGAAGCCGAAAGGCTCGTCTCGCTTCCCGGCGATCGCATCGACGAACCGCGCAATCTCGATAGCCTTCAGATCGTTGAAGCCGAGCTGATGGCCTGGTGCGACGCAGAAGAGTCCATAGGGATCGTGATCCGGACCGGCCTCGATGCGCCGAAAGCCACGCCGGCCGCCGGGATCGGCCGTGCTGTAGAAATGCAGCTCGTTGAAGCGCTCCTGGCTGAAGACGAGCGCCCCCTTGGTGCCATAAACCTCGAAATCGTGCTGCATCTTGCGGCCGGTGGCGACCCAGCTCGCTTCGATGCTGCCGGATGCACCATTGGCAAAACGCAGAAATGCGCGACCGATGTCGTCGACCTCGATGGTCCGGCGCCCGCCTCGGCCATCCGGACGGCTCGCTATGACGGTGACGGAATCGCCGAGGACCCGTTCCACCGAGCCAAGCAGAAACTCCGCCGTGGCCAGAGCATGGCTGCCCAGATCCGCCAATGCGCCACCGCCGACAGGATCGTGCCGGAAGGTAAATGGGCTTTCCGCATCCGCCATGTAGTCCTCGGCGTGAATGCCGCGATAGCTGCGGATCTCGCCCAACTCGCCCGCGCGGATCATCTGCCGCGCCAGCGCGAGCAGCGGGTTGCAGAGATAATTGAACCCGACCTGCGTCCTGACGCCGGCCGCTTCCGCCGCCTCGGCCATCCGTCGGGCATCCGCCGCAAGGGGCGCCAGCGGCTTCTCGCAATAGACGTGCTTGCCGGCGGCAATGGCGGCGAGCGCCATCTCCTTGTGGAAGCAGTTCGGCGCCGTGATATCGATCATATCGATCTCCGGGTCCTCGACCAGACGCCTCCAGTCCCCGCTCGCCCGCGCGAACCCCAAGGCCTGCGCCGCCTGCGCGGCGAGGTCCTCGGTTCTGTCCGCAACCGTGTGGAGCACCAGTTCGTAGGGAAGATCGAAGACACGTTGTGCGGCAGCAAAGCCGAACACATGGGTCTTGCCCATGAAGCCGGTGCCGATCAGGCCGATTCTGAGTTGAGGTTTTTCACCGGCCATTCAACTCGGCTCCGTTTACCACCAGCGCTGAGTCGATCCGCCCGGCGAAAAAATCGAGCACGTTCTGCACGGACGAGATTGCCATGCGCTCGCCGCACTCGGCGGTGAGCCCGGCAATGTGCGGCGTCAGAATCACCTGGTCGAAGCCGAAGAGCGGATGGTCCGCGGCGGGTGGTTCATCGTCGAAGACGTCGATACCGGCCGCTGCGATGCGCCCCGCTAGCAGCGCCGCGATCAGCGCCGCCTCGTCGACGATGCCGCCCCGCGCTGTGTTGATGAGAACAGCAGTCGGTTTCATCGCCGAGAGTTCCACGGGGCCGATCACCGGGCGCTCGGCCTTGGGTACGTTGACGGAGATCGCATCGGCCCAGGCGAGTCCCGTTTGCAAATCGCTCACCGGCGCGACCGGCCCCTCCGGCCAGCCTTGCCTCTCAAGGAATGGATCATAGGCACGCACGTCCATGCCGAATGCCGCCGCCATGCGCGCCAGGTGGCGGCCGATCCGGCCGAACCCGAGGATCAGAAGCCGCTTGCCCGAGAGTTCGCTTGGCTCCAGCCGGTTGCGCCAACCCCATTCGTTACCGCGCACCGAACGATCCGCTCGGATCAGCCGCTTGGTTGCCGCCAGCAACAGCATCATGGCGTGCTCGGCCACCGACACCGAGTTCACATCGCCGACGATCGCGAGAGCGATCCCGCGCCGATTTAGGGAGGATAGATCGACAGCGTCGTAGCCGACGCCATGGCGCGAGACGATCTTCAACCTCTCGGCGCGTGCGACGGTCGGAGCCGACAAGGGCTGGGTGCGAATGACGAGGCCATCGGCCTTGCCGATCAGAGGTGCGTAGCTTGGTTCGGAGACATCTTCGACATAGTCGTAGGTGACGCCGGGCGACCCATCGAGAAGTTCGATGCCGCTCGGATGAAGCTTTCCGGCGACCAGGACGTGGGGCATCAATAGCCTCCCTTGCCGGCTTCGGCCGGGACGGCTTTCGCACCCGTCAATTCGCGGAAGCGAGCGACACTTGCCTGCGCGGCGGAGGCAAGCAGTCGGGAGTCACCCGAGACGGTTGTCATCTCGAAACCCCATTCGACGGCACGTGCGGCGTAGTCGGCCGTGCCGCAATGGAGCGCGGCGCGTTTGCCGTTCTTCTTGCAGGCCGCAACGATCGTCCGCAGAGCGGCGATCATGTCAGGCTCCTCGCGATCGAAGGACGGCGCGAGACGCCCCTGGTGCAGGCTGAAGGTCAGGTCTGCGGGACCGACATAGATGCCGTCGAGCCCTGGCGTTGCGGCGATCGCATCGAGATTGCGCATCGCCTCGGCGGTCTCGACCATGGCGAAAGCCAGGATCTCGTCATTGGCCTCGGCCGCGTAGTTGGCACCCGCCGAGAAGTTGGCACGCGTCGGCCCAAAACTGCGCTGGCCGGCCGGCGGATAGCGCAGGTAGCTGACGAGCTGAGCCGCCTGTTCCGGCGTGTTGATCATGGGACAGATCACGCCATAGGCGCCGGCATCCAGCACCTTCATGATGATGCCCGGCTCCAGCCACGGCACGCGCGCCATGGGCACCACCCTGGATGCACGCATCGCCTGGAACATCGGAAGCAGCATCGAATAGTCGAGCGCGCCGTGCTGGACATCGATGCTCACGCTGTCATAGCCCTGCGCGGCCATGATCTCGGCGGTGAATGGATTGCCGATCGAAAGCCAGCCATTGATCGTGGGCCGCCCTTCGGCCCAGATCTGCTTGAGCTCGTTCTTGATCAAGGCGGCCTCCTCAGAACACGATCTGCGCAAGCTTGGTGTCGAGGTAGTCACCGATACCTTCGCTGCCGCCTTCGCGACCCATTCCGGAATATTTCGTGCCGCCGAACGGAGCCTCGGACGCGGCAAGAGCGAAGCTGTTGATGCCCACCATGCCTGCCTTCAGCTCGGCCACCGTCCGGCGCGCACGCTTCGGGCTCGACGTGAAGGCATAGGCCGACAATCCCATTGGCGAAGCATTCGCCCGCTCGAGCGCCTCCTCATCCGAGGAAAACCGGCTGATCGCCGCGATTGGCCCGAAATTCTCCTCGGCAAAGACCCGCATGTCGTCGGCAACATCGGTCAGGACCGTGGGCTCATGAAAATGGCCGGCATTGAACGCCGCAACCCGATGGCCGCCCGCGACGAGCTTCGCACCGGCTTTCATGGCGTCGGACACGATGTCTTCGATCTCGGAAAGCCGGCCGGCATTGATGAGCGGGCCCATCTGCACGGATGGGTCGAGCCCGTCGCCCAGTTTCAACGCTTTGGCGCGTTGCACAAAGCCCTCGACGAAGGCGTCGTGCAGGCTTTCGTGGACGAAGAAACGATCCGGTGTGACGCAGACCTGGCCGGAATTGGCGTATTTGGTCGGCACGGAGACGTTGAGCGCGGCATCCAGATCGGCGTCGTCGAAGACGATCAGGGGCGCGTTGCCGCCAAGCTCCATAGACACCTTCTTCACTGTGTCGGCAGCATCGCGGATCATCTGCTGGCCGACGCGGGTCGAGCCGGTGAGGGACACCTTGCGCACCGCCGGCGAAGCCATGATCGGCGCATAGGTCGTGCTCGTGGGCCCAACGACCAGGCTGACCGTGCCGGCAGGAAGATTGCAGGCGCGGATGCAGTCAACCATCAGCATCGCCGTCCCGGGCGTCTGACTTGACGGCCGGACGATGGTCGAGCAGCCAGCGCCAAGCGCCGGCGCCACCTTGCGGGCGACCAGTGCCGCCGGAAAGTTCCAGGCGGTGAAGGCGGCTGCGATCCCGACAGGCTCGTGCAGAACTTCGAAACGACCGCCGGGCACGCGCGATTCGATGACGCGCCCATAGATCCGGCGGGCCTCCTCGGCGTACCAGCGGAACTGATCGACCGCCAGCCCCCATTCGCGCTCGGACTGGGCAATAGGTTTGCCGGTCTCGCTGGAGATCATCCGCGCGGCTTCGTCCTTGCGGCGGATCATCTCGTCCGCGATAGCATGCAGGGCGGACGCGCGCTCAGAACCACCCTTGGATTTCCATGCGGAAAACCCACGGGCGGCGCTAACCAGCGCCTCTTCCGTGTCCGCGCGGGTGGCGACCGGAGCCTCGCCCAGCGGCTTTTCCGTCACCGGGCTCATCACCGGCGCCGTCCCGCCATCGGATGCCTTGCGCCACTTCCCGTCGATAAACAGTCCGTAGTTCGCGTACATGGCTTATCCGATCTCGCTGACCTTCACGAAGCGGCCTTCGACCGCCGATTTCATCGCCGCCTCAGCCAGGATCAGGGCGCGGCGCCCGTCCTCAAAACCGACCAGCGGCGGCTCGCCCTTCTCGACGCAGGTGACGAAGGCGTCGATCTCGGCATCGAACGCTTCGCGGTATCGCTCGATGAAGAAGTCGAGATAAGGCGCGGCGGCTTCGGTTTGCGCGACCGAGTAGCGGCGCAGTTCGTGAGGCTTCCTGTTGCCGCTGATCACCATGCCGGTGCTGCCCAGAAGCTCGACGCGCTGGTCGTATCCATAGGTTGAGGTGCGGGAATTGTTGATGTGGCACTGCTTGCCGCTTTTGGTTCGCATCACGACCATGACGCTGTCGTAGTCGTTCAGTTCCTCCATCATCGCCGGGTCGATCAGCCGGCCTCCGATGGCGAACACCTCCTCCGGCTCCTCTCCCAGCATGAAGCGGGCGAGGTCGAAATCGTGGATCGTCATGTCGCGAAAAAGCCCGCCCGCGACCTCGTAGTAGGAACGGGGCGGCATGCCCGGATCACGCGAGGTGATAATAACCTGGTGCAGGTCGCCGATCTCGCCGGATCGTACGGCGTTCCACGCCGCACGATGACCGGGGTCGAAACGTCGGTTGAAGCCGATCTGGACCGGCACGCCCTTGGACAAAATTGCTTCGGCGCAACGGTTCACCCTTTCCAGGCTAAGATCGATCGGCTTCTCGCAGAGCACGGGTTTGCCAGCGGCCACCGCCTTTTCGATGTAGTCGGCATGCGTGTCAGTCACCGTCGCGACAAGGACCGCATCTACATCTGCCGAGGCAAATACCTCGTCGGCCGACCCCGAAGCGCGAACGCCGTGCCGCGCCGCGACAGTCTCCGCGGACGATTCGTCGATGTCATAGACGGTGGCTAGTTCCGCACGAGGATGTGCGGCGATGTTTGCCGCATGCATCCTGCCAATCCGACCGCAGCCGAGCACAGCTATCCTGAGCATGAAGTCCTCCCGGTTTGAATTTTTGCAATGATCGTTGCAAACATATTGATTTGTCAATGGGCATTCCGTATAGATTTGGAAAGACCGTCGTTAGGGAGGAGACAAAGATGACCAGGGCCACCGTCCGTCTGACCATGGCACAGGCGCTCGTGCGCTATCTGTGCAACCAGTTCACGGTCGTCGACGGCGAGAAAGTTCCGCTTTTTCCGGGAGTCTTCGCCATCTTCGGGCACGGCAACGTGACGTGCCTTTCTGAAGCACTCGAGGCGGTGAAGGACGTGCTGCCGACCTGGCGCGGCCAGAATGAGCAGTCGATGGCGCTTGCAGCGATCGGCTTTGCAAAGGCGAAGCGCCGGCGCCAGATCATGGTTGCGGCGACCTCGATCGGTCCGGGTGCGCTGAACATGGTGACGGCGGCAGGTGTCGCCCATTCGAACCGGCTGCCGGTGCTGATGCTCTCAGGCGACACCTTCGTCAGTCGCCGGCCCGATCCGGTCATGCAGCAGGTCGAGCACTTCGGCGACCCGACCATCAACGTCAATGACGCCTTTAAGGCAGTCACGCGCTACTGGGACCGCATCGTCCATCCCGAGCAGATCATCTCGTCGTTGCCGCAGGCGGTTGCGGTGCTGCTTGATCCGGCCGATTGCGGGCCTGCCTTCATCGCTTTGCCGCAGGATGTGCAGGAGATCGCCTGGGATTATCCCGAAGCCTTCTTCGAACAGACGGTGAATGAGGTGCCGCGCCCCCGGCCCGATCGCAGCCGGCTCGCCGAAGCGACGCGCCTCCTCAAAAGCGCAAAGCGGCCGCTGATCATCTCGGGTGGTGGCGTGCGTTATTCGGGTGCAGAGAAGGTCCTTGGCGATTTCGCCAAAAGGCATGGGATCCCGCTCGCGGAGACGATTGCCGGCAAGGGCACGGTTACGCACGACCACCCCGCGCATGTCGGACCGATCGGCATCGTCGGCTCAACCTCGGCCAACGCGCTGGCGGCGGAAGCCGACGTGATCATCGCCGTCGGCACACGGCTCATGGACTTCACCACCGGATCCTGGAGCGCCTTCTCGGCCGACGCAAAGTTCGTCTCGATCAATGCCGCACGCTGGGATGCCACCAAGCACCGGGCGCTCGCCGTCGTCGGCGACGCGCTGGAGACGATGAGCGAACTCGAAGGTGCCCTCGGCGACTGGAAAGCGGAGAGGGCCTGGACAGACAAGGGTCGCATCGAGTTCGCCAAGTGGAACACGATGCTTGACGGCTTCCAGAAGCCGACCAACGAGCCGGTCCCGACCTATGCGCAGGTCGTAGGCGTGGTGAACGCCAAGGCGGGCGAGCGTGACCTGCTGATCACCGCGGCCGGTGGACTGCCCGGCGAGGTGATGAAGAACTGGCGGGTGAAGGACCCCAACACTTTCGACTGCGAGTTCGGCTTCTCCTGCATGGGTTATGAAATCTCTGCCGGCTGGGGCGCGGCCATGGCTGACCCTACCCGGACGCCGATCGTCATGATCGGCGACGGCACCTACATGATGATGAACTCCGACATCTATTCGTCGGTGCTCGCCGGCCACAAGATGATTCTCGTGGTATGCGACAATGGCGGCTATGCGGTGATCAATCGGCTGCAGAACGCCAAGGGCGGCGCCTCTTTCAATAATCTGATTAAGGACTGCCGGGTGAAGGAGCCGTTCTCGGTCGACTTCGCCAAGCACGCGGAAGCCATGGGCGCCCTGACGCGCCGTGTCGAAAGCCTCGCCGATCTCGGTCAGGCGATCGAATGGGCGAAGACCACCGACCGCACCACCGTCATCACCATCGTCTCCGACGCCTTCACCTGGACCCCGGGCGATGCCTGGTGGGACGTCGGCGTGCCCGAGATCAGCGGGCGCCAGCAGGTCCGCGACGCGCATGCCGTGCAAACCGAAGGTCGCAAGAAGCAGCGCGTGGGTGTCTGAACCGTTCGGGCGCGCGGGGGCGTCCCCTGCCGGAACGATGCAAAACTCCCTGAGCATTGTTCCCGGCAGTTTTGTCGCTGCGCAGGCAGCCAGCAGCATTCGAAAATCATGATTGGAGATGACGATGAGAGCCAAGCTTGGAATCGCGCCGATCGCCTGGTGGAACGACGACCTTCCCGAACTGAGCGACGACGTCTCGCTGGAGGAGTGCCTGCGGCAGGCCCGTGAGGCCGGCTTCACCGGCATGGAGACTGGCCGCCGCTTCCCGATGGACGCGGCGGTGCTTGAGCCCATCCTGAGGCAGCATGCCATGAGCGCCTGTGGCGGCTGGTTCTCCGGCCGCTTGCTGGTCGGCAATATCGATGAAGAGAAGGACCGCATCGCCGCGCAGATGGAGTTGTTCAAGGCGACCGACGCGCCCTGCATCGTCTATGGCGAGACGGGTCGCACCATTCAGGGCGACCGCGGAACGCCGCTGGCTATGCGCCCGCGTCTCGACGACGATCAGATCAAGGCCTACGGCCGTAAGCTCACCACTTTCGGCGAATGGTGCGCGGGTCAGGGCATGCCGATTTGCTACCACCACCACATGGCCGCGCCGATCGAAAGCGAACAGGAGGTCGATCTGCTGATGAAGCATTCCGGCGAGGGTCTGCCCCTGCTCTACGATGCCGGCCATATGGCCTTTGCCGGAGGCGACGTGCTGCGGGTGGTGGACAAGCACCACGCCCGCATTTCGCATGTACACACCAAGGACATCCGCCAAGCGGTCGTGGACGGGCTCGACCGCAGCCGGGAAAGTTTTCTCGACGCGGTGGTCAAGGGAGCCTTCACCGTGCCCGGTGATGGCTCGCTCGATTTCGAGGCGATCGTCAAGCGCTTGGCGAGCCACGGCTACGAAGGCTGGTTCGTCGTTGAAGCCGAGCAGGATCCCGTCAAAAGTCCGCCGCTCGAAATGGCGAAGATCGGCCACAAGGAATTGCTGCGTGTGATGGCCGCGGCTGGCTACAGGGTGGAGGGCTGAACGCATGAACCGGATAGATGGAAAGGTCTGTGTCGTCACCGGCTCGACGCAGGGGTTGGGAGCGGCCATCGCGCATCGGCTTGCCGAAGCGGGCGCTGCAGGCGTCGTGACGCTCGGCCGCAACGAGACCAAAGGCCGTGCCGTGGCCGACGCGATCACGCGCGAAACCGGCGTGCCGGTCCACTTCGTCAATGCCGATCTCGGCAAAGTCGAGGATTGCCGACGCGTGATCGCGGAGGCCGAGCGCGTCTACGGCAAGATACATGTGCTGGTGAACGCTGGTGCCCGCACGGACCGTGGCACCATCCTCGATACGTCGCCCGAACTCTTCGACGCCCTGTTCGCCGTCAATGTGCGCGGACCTTATTTCCTCATGCAGGAGGCCATCAGGCACATGATCCGCAATGGCATTGAGGGTGCGATCTGCAACATCGGCTCGATCTCGGAACATGCCGGCCAGCCCTTCATCAACGTCTACTGTGCTACCAAGGCGGCGCTGGCAACCTTGACCCGCAATACGGCATTTTCCGTCATGAAGAACCGCATCCGCGTCAACCAGCTGGATATCGGCTGGATGGCGTCCGACCACGAGCGGGAATTGCAGGCGAGCGAGAAGGGCGATCCCGACTGGGAAGCGAAAGCCGTTGCACACCTGCCCTTCGGGCGCCTGATCGACCCCCGCGAGGTCGCGCGGGCGGTAAACTTCCTTGTTTCGGACGATGCCGGGCTCATGACAGGTTCGGTGGTGGATTACGACCAGACAGTCCTTGGTGCCGCATCCGGCCCCATGGCCGTGCCTGAAAAGGCGATGGCGTTTTAACCTTCCGACACCGATTGAGAATCGACGGCCGGAGGATCGCCGGTGCTGCGACAGGTTTCGCGGTTTGGAGTCCCTACCGCTCGGTAACCGTTGGAATGCGGGGATTGACTGCGTTGTTCTGAAGCCTGGCCGCCAAGGCCACGGTCAAAGCCTGGGCAAGACACATAGGAGCCGCCAGCGAGCGCGAGAAAGTGTATTCGTGCTCCGGAACGGCGAAGAGAACGCGCGCGCTCTTGGCCAATGGAGACAGCGTGCTGTCCGAGATCGCCACGATGGGTATACCTCTCCCCGCGGCTTCTTCCACAACATTGACGACCTCGTTCGCATAGAAGCGGAACGACACCGCAAACAGCAGGTCCGTCTTCCGCATCGCGCGGGCCATATGCGTGGCCAGTCCGCCGCCCGGATCCAGGAGCACGCAGCGCTTACCCAGCATGGTCAGTATATAGCGAAGGAGTTCGACGACCGGTGCCGAGCGAAGTTGTCCCATCAGATAGACGACGTCGGCCTTCTCGAGCAGGCTAACGGCTTCCGCCAGATCCTCGGGCTGAATACCGGTGAGCATCTCTTTCAGGGACGCGATGTCACGGACGACCAGATCGTGCATGAATCCCATCTCGCTGCGATCCGTCCGCTCCCCCAGTTCCTTCTCCAACGCCTTGACGCGGGCTTCGAAGCCGGGAGCCGCGGTGGACAATCGTTTCTGGAAGAGGCTCTGCAGGTCCTTGAACCCCTCATACCCCAATGCTTGGGCAAATCGGACGAAGCTGGACGCGTGAACGCCGCTGCCTTCCCCGATCGAGTTCACCGATCGCACCGCGACGTCATTCGGATTTTGGGTGAGATACAACGCAATCTTCTGGTACGACTTGCTCATCCCATCATACCGGTCGTGTATCACGCGGATGAGATCCTCATAGTCCTTGGGAGCCTCGACCTTCTCGTCCACGATGCACATCCTTGCAATTTTTGTTGCATGATGGCGTCTTTGAAGGTTTTTGACCAGCAGAGAGTTGTCAACTCTGTCATCGGGCCACAAGTTGTGACTTCCGGTCGTACTGCGCAGGTCAGCTTCGCGCTAGAAAAACGGATCGGAGCGCCGAAGAGTGCGCATCGCGCGTCCGCGCACCAAGAGGGCTGCGACGGGTCCGTGCGAAGGAGACGCGTCAGAGGAGCAGCGGTTTCGGACAGGCTTAGGAATAGAAGGCCGGAAAGTCGACCGCTCCACCGCCCGACCAAAAGGCTTCGCGGCGGCGAAGATCTTTGCCGACGCCGCCCACTACGACTTGGAGAATACCTGCTGCCTTATGCGATCCGCAGAGTTACCGATCCGGAAGCAAGCCTCATGGTCTTCTTGGAGAGCACATATCGCGCCGCCGCAGACCTCGCGGACTGGGATTCAGCCGGTCTCGAATGTGCATTCGGGCAACCTCTGCGACCACGGGCTCCGCAAGTGCTCTGTCGCGCCGACGTTCGCAACGGCAAGTCCGTCCTACGACCCTGAAAACATCATCGGCTGCGCTTCAGCGGTACTGCATTTGGTACTGCATCGCCAACTTAAACCCCCTTAAGCTTTGATTTTTATTAGCTTTTCCGGACAGTCCGTCCAGTCCATCATTGAAATCGACATGGATGTCCTGGCCGCGTCGCCGATTTCTCGCCATAGCTTCCATTCGAGCGATCGAACCGCTGCAAACGTTGCCATTCTCCGGAGATTAGCCAAGATCCGATTATGCCGCCTTCCGATTTGTGGCGCGATAGATGCCATAGCCGATCTTGATGAGCAGGCCCTCGTCACACATCCGGGCCAGATAGCAGCCGGAATTCCGATGTCCGTGTGATCGCGTGTTCGCACACTTGTCGCTCCCATGCGCCCATGCGAGTGCGATCGCCCGTTTTTCTTGAGTGACGGTTTCGGCCCACCGGCCAAGAGGACGCGCTCCGCGCGCTCGCGGTCACGCTTGCGGATCTTGATGGTAGGCTGTGGCGTAGATTTGTAGATTGGAAAGGGATCGGCAGCTCATGCTTCGCAGTTTCGCTCAGCCCGGGGCCAAAGCCTTTTCTACGCTAAGGCGCGATTTTGCACGCCAGCGTGCGATTTCTCTCTGTCCCTCGATCCGCTTCGCTTCCACTTGAATGGTTGTAGCAGCCTAGTCCGGTTTCGATACGCCCGCGTTCATCTCTTGGCGGAAACTGCTCCTGCTCATGTAAAGATAGGCGCCGTAGAGCAGCATCCCAATCGCCGCAACAGGCTCTTCAAAGAGCCGAACCATTTGGTCAGCAAAACTCTCTCGTCAGTCATCGCTCAATGCCCCCACAGCGCCACCGCAATGAGCTCACCGCGCATAGCCTTCATTCACGGTTTGCTATTCGCAGCGCCCGAATCGAGGTGATTTTTTGCGCGATCTGGAATGGGTGCTCGCTCGTATTCATAGCAAGCCATTCGATCTTCTCCAGCTCGCGTTCTACTAGATGCAGATGCTCGTATCTCAGCATGCCATTCAGCAGCCCGAGTACGTCGCTGTAGCCGTACTGCTGGTTCCTTTCGAGCACCCGGTTCACGTACGAGCGCCGGAATATGTTGTCGACGAGAGCAGGCTTGAATTCATAGCGTTCGTATACCGTTTGGAGCGCGTCTTCGAGCCGGTTGAGCCGCCACAACGCGTATACGATGAGGTAAGACACGCCGTAATACTCGCGATCCCTATCGAGGCGGTCCAGCAAAAGTGACGGGAACTTCGCCAAGCGATCTTCGGGAAGCTTTGAGGCGTACTCAACGATCGCATCGCCAATCTCAGAGACGATCTTCGGCCCGCTCTCGACCACGATGTCCTGCCGCTCGGAAGCGCGGTCGGACGCCCACCAATCCTGGTAGATCGACTTTATCTTCGCGTTCCCCTTTACTGCCGAAATGGTCCCCAGCCCGCCATGCTGGCGACCGTGCCGCGCATAGCGCCCAATCTCCTCTTTCAGGAGCGACGCCAGAGCCTTCTCGTCTTGGTCAGCGATCTCTGCAATCGCCTCGGAGTTGAGTTTCGTCGTCTTGACGCGTTGGCGCTCGGGCTTGTATTCGATGCCCCGTTTTCGCGTCCGATGCCCGTTGTGATCGACGAATGTGAAATCGTAGCGTTTCGTGGCCTTCAGGTGATGCTTCCTAGTGGGGACCATGAAGTGCGTGGAAATCGGGACCGTCGCCTTTGGCGGGATGACAGGTTCGCCATCGTGCGCCCTCGGCCCATCCACAATGAGATCGCCCTTGACACGTGGTCGGTCGATTTCCACCCCCACCATACGCAGAGGACGGTCGCTGTTGTTAGTCAGCCACCAATCGTTTTGCAGTTGAAGGATCCGACTGTCTCGCCAGATGCCACCTGTTCTCTTTCGGTCGTTCGGTGATAGTCGGCGCGACGCCCAGCTCTTCACGACGTCGGGTACGAAGGGCCTTCCTACCCGTTCAATGAACTGCACGATCGCGGCAGTAGCCGACGAAGACTTGGGAATTGCTTCGTCTTCGTTATCTTGCGACATCTGAATGTCCTACCGCCAACGCCACCACGGCACAATATACAAGACGGCGAGCATTGCGTAAGCGATTTGAAGCAGGGTCATCGAGGTCGCTCCGTTGGACGATGACCTAGCCATTTATCGAAGATTTTTTGTCATGGGTGACAAATCCTTTGTCACGCACGACAAATCTTTTTCCGAAATCCGGAAAGATCGCGCTGCGGTTCAGTGCCCTCCCATACCGAAGAACGCGATGAGGTAGCCAACGAAGGCAATGAACGCGCCCGCGGCGAGGCAGAGATAAGCGATCTGGAGAAGTGTCATAAGCGGCATCCTTTGTTGCTGCTTACTCTATAGCGCTCCGCAAACCGTGTTGCGTTTTATGGTGACACGCTCCTGTCATTCGACGGCAAGCGCAAACACAGGCGCGCAGTACGTGCGGCAACTGAACGGCGAATACGAGAAACACTACGCGCCAATTTCATTGACGCTAGACAGGCCAATACGACGCGTACGAACAAACACTAGCCGATGGCGCTAGCCGCACTAGCGAACGAACACTGCATTGTCCGCAATGACGAACTCAATGCGTCGAACGACGCTAAGCACCGCGAACTGTCATATGGTTAGCGCAGACACTTGATTGACCAATTAGGCCAATTGGCGATTGACAGTGCATTTGATAAATGCGCCGAACCTACGGCAATTAGCAATGCTAACGTTGACATCGCCCTGATGCAGCACCTTGGATTTGATCGCTTCGCAATCGCCGGGCACGATCGGGGAAGCCACACCGCCTTTCGGACTGCTATGGATCATCCCTCCGCGGTGACACATCTCATCGTGCTCGATGCCGTTCCTATCCTCGAAGCGCTTGAACGATGTGATACACGCTTTGCAACCGCGTGGTGGCATTGGTTCTTCTTCGCCCAGCAAGAGAAGCCGGAGCGCGCTATCAATGCCGATCCCGATGCTTGGCATGGTGGCTCCGCCGAACAGATGGGCCCAGAGGCCTATGCCGATTACAGCGCGGCCGTTCACGATCCGCGGGTCATTCACGGAATGATAGAAGATTATAGGGCAGGTATCACGATAGACCGTCTGCACGACGCGGAAGACCGAGAGGCGGGCCGCCGTATTGAATGATGGTTCTGTGGTCGCTGCGTGATGACCTTGAGCAGCTTTACGGCGATGTTCTCGAAGTTTGGCGACCGTGGACGGCGGCGAGACTGCAGGGGAAGGGCCTGGACTGTGGTCACCACATGGCTGAGGAAGCACCGGATGCGCTCGCGGCCGAAATCCTGCGATTCTTGGGACCCTGCTAGGCTCTGCCTGCCGTGGCACGTATCGAAGCATTGACGCCCGGCAAGCCATGTTGTCCGCTTCGCCCGCAATGCGGACCCAATGTGAGGGCTTCGGAACTTCGACTTTGGGTCAAATGCCGAATTTGGTCCGCTGTAACATAGCTCCGACTTCCTTGCGCGCCGAGCACGAAATACCACCGAACCTGCCGACATCATAGCCATGCCTCGAGTAGAGGCTTCGTCTCGAGCACCTCGGCATGGTTCCGTTCGCGCGATAGAAGCAGCGGTTGGCGATTGAGCAGCATGGAATCGCCGAATTCATGCGCGCGGTATCGATACGCGGTGAAGGCTTCGGAGGCCTTGGCGAGCAGAGCATCGTCGGCAAAGGCGCGCAGGAGCTCGAAATGGCTTTCGCCGGGCTGGTGGACGCCTGTGAGAATCGCATCGACCACGCGAAGCCGCGTGCCGCGCGCGATGCGCCCTGTCGCAATGCCATTTCCGGCACGCACATTGCCGCCGGGATTGGCGGCTGCCTCAAGTGCGCGCACTACGCTCGTGCCGATCGCAATGATGCGGCTGCCGCGGAGCTTCGCCCGCGCGACCTGCGCCGCGGTGCGCCCAGGGATGCGGTAGGGCTCGTCGAAGGGAAGGCGCGAGTCGAGCGCGGGATCGCCGGTGGAAGAGACGCCCGCAGCATGCGTGAGGGTTGCAAAACCAACGTCGTGCCGACGCCAGGCTTGGAGCGTGCGCCAGTCGAGCGCGAAGCCTGCCGACGGCGCCTCGAACGCGACCGGCCCGGCGGCAATCTTCGTCCAGACATCCCACAGTGCCAACGGCTCGGGAACATGCGCGTATTGGATCGGTCGGCCGTGCTGCGCCAGTGCTGCAAGCACCGCTGCGCGGTTGCCTGGGAAGTGCAACTCGAGAAGGCGTGGATGGTCGAGAAGGCGCTCGACGACGGCGTCAAGCGAGCCGAGCCGGAGGCGATCGCCTGGTGACAGCGGAGGTGGAGGCAGCCGGTCTTCCGTGCGCGTGCGGTGATCACCCGAGCCGAAGGCAATCGCCACGAAACGGGTTGGATCGGGAAGTGACAGCCAGCCCGCCAGGCGGATCTCGATCGCCTCACCGCTTGGGACATGCGTGCCGTGCAAGCTGGCAGGCAAGGTCGCGGCGTCATTGGCGACGACCAGATCGCCGGGGTTGAACAGCGTCGCGAGTCCAGCTCGCGGCCGGTCGCGCATCGTGCCGTCGGCCTCGACGACGAACAGCCTGGCGGAGCGCCGATCGGGACGGTCGGCGGCAATCATGTATGTGCCCCGGCGAGACGCGTAGAGCGGACCGGCAACGCGTCGAGCATCTTTTCGATGATCTCGGCAGCAGCCAGCTCGGGGCGCTTCAATGTCGCCGGATCGGCGTCAGGAAGCGCCAGCGCGTGCAGCGGGGTGTCCATATCGCCGGGGTCGAGCGCGAGGAGCCGGATGCCGTCGGCTTTTGCCTCCTCGTCCCAAATCGCCGTCAGATGGGCAAGAGCGGCCTTGCTCGCGCCGTATGCTCCCCAGCCGGGATAGGCGTTCACCGCGGCGTCGCTGGAAATGTTGATGACCAGCGCGCCCCGGCCCTCGCGTGCGGACGCGGCAAGCGCACCGAACAGGGCTTTCGTCAGCCGGAACGCGCCGACGAGATTGACCGCGAGCGCCATTTCCAGCTCCTGGCACTCGGTATCGGCAAGGAGCGCCAGAGGGACAGGGCCGAGGCTCGACGCATTGTTGATCAGGACATCGAGCCCGCCGAGGCTGGCAGTGACCTGCAACGCGATCGGGTAGATGTCCTCCTTCTTGCCGACGTCGCCGACAATACCGTGCGCGCCCGTCTCGTCGGCGATGCGTTCGACATTCGCGGCGGTGCGGGCGACGAAGGCGACGCACGCATTCATCGCGGCAAGCTGCCGCACAAGCGCCAGTCCGAGGCCGGACGTGCCGCCCGTGACCGCCACGCGAAGTCCCTGAAGTTCGACATTCGTCTGCATTGCCAGTGCTCCTTTAATCCGTATGCCTCTTGGTACAAGTTCAAGTTAACTTGAAGTCAAGCGGGAATTGTGCTTTCGTTCATGCATGGATTCCATGCTGACCATCACCGACGTGGCGCGGCGCAGCGGCGTCGCATCATCGGCCCTGCGCTTCTACGAGGAGCGCGGGCTGATCGCGTCCGAGCGGGCCGGCTCGGGACACAGACGCTACCCGCGATCCGTGCTGCGCCGGATCGCCTTCATCGTCTTCGCGCAGCGAATTGGGCTGACGCTTGAGGAGATCGGCGGCGAGCTGGCCAAGTTGCCAGCCGATCGCGTGCCGTCGCGTCGGGATTGGTCGCGGTTATCGGGCCAGTGGACCAAGCGCATCGACCAGCGCATCGCCGAGTTGCAGCGCCTGAGGTCGGGGCTTACCGAGTGCATCGGTTGCGGCTGCCTGTCGATCGACCGGTGTAGCCTTGCGAACCCTGCCGATATGGCAGGACGCAAGGGGCCGGGGCCGAGGTATTGGCTGGGGTGAGTTGGCAGCCAATTGCGAGACGCT
Organism: Mesorhizobium sp. M0106; assembly: GCF_040322715.1. Lineage (NCBI taxonomy): Bacteria > Pseudomonadati > Pseudomonadota > Alphaproteobacteria > Hyphomicrobiales > Phyllobacteriaceae > Mesorhizobium > Mesorhizobium sp. M0106. The sequence continues at coordinate 47,371 of NZ_JAMYUA010000009.1, forward strand.
GCGGACCGGTAACGTTCAGCGGCGGTATCGTTTGTCGCTGACTTTCTCCATCCACTCGACGGCGTTGCCATCAATTGCTTGCGCCGTCCTGCCAGACGGTTCGTTCCTTCTAAAGATGCGGCTGCATTTCAGCGGGCCAAGCGAAATAAGGAAATACGTCGAACTGCTCCGGGTGCGGCAGTCATCAACCTCTTCAGCCCCCCGAAACGCTGAGCATTGGAGCCGTTGCGCGTTGCCACAGGCTGATCGGATTGATCCGGCGGTTGGCGATACCTTTCTTGCGGCAACGAAGGACGAAAACGGTGTCTAGGCCATCGGTAATGGTAGCCTGTTCAAAATTTCGCCAATCGTTGGCTGATCGCCCGCACGGTACTGCATTCGGACAGCATGACCCAAGACTTTACATTAAGTATTCGAATTTGTTCGCTTTCGGCGCAGTTGGTCCCGCCCATCATTGAACCGACACGAATCTCATAACCGATTTCTTGCCAAGCGATCGCCGTGTGAAGCTTGTCAAACTCACCCCAAAGGTGCCGCAATATCGAGGAATGCTAATGATAAGGTAATCATAAGCGACCTCCCGAGATACTCGCGCTCCCACGCACTGATCCGGATCAGCTAATTGCCTCTCCTCAGGTAATTATAGCCCACCAAATCCGGCATTGCCTGCGTCCTCCGATCGGTTTGGTCGGATCGGATGAGGCATTCCGGCCCGCCGACAGCCTGCGGATCGATTCGGTCTCGTGTCCGGTTCAAGGGCATCGACCCGTCTGAGTCCGCTCAGCAATTCATGTGGCCGGATGTGGCTAGCTGCATCTGACAGTGCAGAGTTGCCGCAAGCGTGTTTTCCGATTTCTACGTCGAAGTATCGCCGCTGCACGATGCGGGAGGCAAACCGCTTTTCTCACCTGCGCCTGCTGCCATTATCTCGTCTGTGTCATCGCCGAACAGGAAACAGACGGGACAGACAATGACCTGTGTTCTGCCACAGGTAAGCACTGTTCCTGAGCCCGTGACCTTAGACAGAATTGACCGCGCTCTGGATACGCTCGCCCTAGCTATCCACAAGGCTGGCAACAAAGGACGAGCGTATCTCCCGATTTACGAGCGTCTTGAACGGGAGAAGAAGAAATTGATTTGCAGAGATGGGCGCAATGCTGCGCGTCCAGGAACGGCTCAAACGATCTCGGGATCGAAAGGCAAAGCAATTTTTTTGAGTTCGTCTCGTCGCCATTGCAACGATCCGCCCGTACCATACTCTACACGCTCTATCGTATGGCCCATCAAGATTTTGCGAAGCTCGCTGTCGATACCTGCCTCCTTCATACGATCCTCGAAACTGTGCCGGAGGGAATAAATCTTGTGCTTCGGTGTCGGGAAAAGTTTGTGTGTTTTAAAGAATTTATTGAGGTTTGCAGAAAGCGCCTCTTCACGATTGCGGTAGCGCGGAAAGCCCTGCGGATTTTTCTTAAAAACTTCCAGCGCGACGCCTACCAGCGGTACATCTCGCACTGACCATTCGGTCTTGATCTCGCGCGGATCATCGGCGTCCTCTCGTGGGGTAATGCGAATATACGGAACCGGCGTGTCAAGGAAGATCACGGTCTCATCAAGATTGCATATCTCGCTTGGGCGTGTGCCTGTCTCGATCAGCGCCAGAACGCAGCGACGCGCTTGAGCATCCAGGGATGCTAAAGCGCCCGGCCTCATGATCTGATCGGTTATCCATTTGGGTTCGAATGACGGCCGTTTACGACGGCGCTTGCCACGCTCCGAAAAGCGGAGGTCATCGAATGGGGTGCCTTTTTGTTCCTCGCCCAAATGAGCGAAATAACGCCTGTAGAGATCCCGCATGTTGCCGAGGTCTCGATTGCCGGCAGACGCCGAATGTGTCGCGGCTCCGATGTCTGGCGGCGGCGCGATGCGCTTGAGCCAGAACCGGTAGAAGGTCAGTCCGTCTTCACGCGTGACGTCGCCGATCGGCTTGTCACCAATCAGGGCAACGAAATTGTTTACGGCTCTCTGCTTTACCTTCTTCCACATTCGGCGCTGCGACTGGCTCTTACCCGCGACTTCATGGGCCATGATCTCATCGGCGTAGAGATCAAAAGCTTTGGAGACTTTGACCGGCGGCACCTGCACCCCGCCGAGGAGAGCGTCGGCGACCGCGGGGGCCGCTTGAACGCGCTCCAGCGCCTCGACACGCTTTAAAATTGAATCGACATTCTGAAAGCCTGCCACCTGTCCATTTGAAAGGTAGGAAACGCCCATGGCTTCAGCCCGGCGAACGGCGTCGCGATACTGATCGAGTGCTGACCTTGCCTCGCCGCCGCAAAGAAGCACCGCCCACAGGGTCTTGTCCGCGTCTTCGAGCTTGTCGCGCATGGCACGTGCGAGGCGGCGTTCGTCCGTTCCCAGGGACTTGCGAATGAACCTGCCGCGATCGTCGATGCCGACCATCTTGGCGGGCATTCGCCGATGATAATAGAAAATTCCGTCGCGCTGGACGAGGTAGCGATCCGGGTCTCTGGCGGGCTCTGCGACGGCCTCTTTTCGCATGGGCCAAACTCGCGATGTATCTCAGTTTGTATCCTAGATTGTATCGCATTTCGGCAAGAACGCCAAAGCGCCCTCATCAACGGGTGCTCTGCCAGACTGGAGTTTCAATGGCTTAGAGGGCCAAGTTCACGAATTTGATGGTGCGGTCGAGAAGACTCGAACTTCCACGGGTTGCCCCACAGCGACCTCAACGCTGCGCGTCTACCAATTCCGCCACGACCGCACGTGGTAGGAGCCGGAACCAACCGGCCCGCGGCGTGTAGCAAATCGTTTCCGGTGAAACAAGTGCGCGGCCAGCAATAATCGGCCGGACATCGGCATAACTCTTCAAGGGCCGAACGTGCCGGAACTGGACGTTTGTACCAATTGCCGCCATATGAATGGCGAGACGAGATATCATGACAGAACGCAGCCAGATCGCCACGTCGTTCCTGCCCTTGCCCGGCTCGGCGCCGGTCGAATGGCGCATCGAGCCCGGGCTCACCGCCTATCCCGATGCGCTCGCCGTGATGGAGGCGCGCGCCGAGGCAATCCGCAGCGGCGCCGCCGGCGAGATGGTCTGGCTGGTCGAGCACCCGCCGCTCTACACCGCCGGCACCAGCGCCCGCATCGAGGACCTGATCGAGCCGGACCGTTTCCCGGTCTTTGCCGCCGGGCGTGGCGGCGAATACACCTATCATGGGCCGGGCCAGCGCGTCGCCTACGTCATGCTCGACCTGAAGCGGCGGCGCGAGGATGTCCGCGCCTTCGTCGCCGCACTCGAACAATGGATCATCGGCTCGCTGGCCGCCTTCAACGTACGCGGCGAACGCCGCGAGGACCGCGTCGGCGTCTGGGTGGTTCGGCCGGACCGCCCCGCTTTGCCCGACGGCTCGGCGGCCGAGGACAAGATCGCCGCCATCGGCATCAGGCTGAGGCGCTGGGTGAGCTTTCACGGCATCGCCATCAATGTCGAGCCGGACCTTAGCCATTTCAGCGGCATCGTGCCGTGCGGCGTCCAGGATCACGGCGTCACCAGCCTTGTCGACCTCGGCCTTCCCGTGACCATGGCCGACCTCGACCTGGCGCTGAAATCCGCTTTCGAGGACGTGTTCGGGCCCGCCGCGGTGTCGCCTGTCGAAGTGTCCCGCAAGGCCGGCTGAAACAGTCGCCCCAATGCCTGCGCCAATATGCGAAGGCGGCCCTCGCTCATCAGCATCGAGCCCGCCCTTGAGCTCAATCCTCACATCGCGCCGATCCAGATTGCCATGGAAATGAGGAACGTGCTCATGCACACCAGCGAGACGACATCCTGAACAAGATCGGTCATAACTCTCTCCTGTTGTTAGTATGTTCGTATTTTGTTCTAATTTTGTTCGAATGTCAACGATCGCGGTCCGGGCGTCGCCGGAATTGCGCTCGGTCATTTCGACAGGGTTAAGAAAGGGTTGAGAGGGAGATGCCGAGCGTTCGGGGCCGACAGGCGCGCGAAAGCGGCGGGACGGCGCATGGCAGCTCGCAGGCCGTCATCGCCTCAATTGCAGCGCACCCTAAAGCGGCACAACCTTGCCGTCGGCCAGCGTCACGCGGCGGTCCATGCGCGAGGCGAGCTCGTGATTGTGGGTGGCGATGAGCGCCGCCAGGCCCGATTGCCGGACCAATGCTGCCAGCGCCTCGAACACATAGGAAGCGGTCACCGGGTCGAGATTGCCGGTCGGCTCGTCGGCCAAAAGAACCAGCGGCGCATTGGCGACGGCACGCGCGATGGCGACCCGCTGCTGCTCGCCGCCGGAGAGCTCGGAGGGGCGATGCTGTGCCCGCTTGCCGATCTGCATATAGTCGAGCAATTGCGCCGCCCGCTCGGCCGCCTCCTTGCGCGGCAGCCCTTTTATCAGCTGCGGCATCATGATGTTTTCCAGCGCAGAAAACTCAGGCAACAAATGATGGAACTGGTAGACGAAGCCGACATCGTTGCGGCGGATCGCCGTGCGCTCGTCGTCGGAAAGCCGGCCGCAGGCGCGCCCCGCCAGGATCACGTCGCCGGCGTCCGGTCGCTCCAGCAGCCCGGCGGTGTGGAGCAGCGTCGACTTGCCGGTGCCCGACGGCGCCACAAGCGCCACCATCTCGCCACGCTTCAGCGAAAAATCGGCGCCGTTCAGGATAGTCAGCTTGCGCGGCCCCTGTACATAATGGCGTTCGACGCTCTTCAGCTCGATAATGGCCTCGGCCATCATTCGTACCTCAGCGCTTCGACCGGATCGAGCCTGGCAGCGCGCCACGCCGGAAACAGTGTCGCCAGGAACGACAGCGCCAAAGCCATGAGAACGACCGAGATCGTCTCGCTGGCATCCATGCGCGCCGGCAGCTGGCTCAGGAAATAAAGCTCGGGATTGAACAGCCGCTCGTTGGCCAGCCAGGAGAAGAACTGGCGGATGCGCTCGACGTTGAGGCAGATCACGATGCCGAGCAGCACGCCGGCGATGGTGCCGACAACGCCGATCGCAGCCCCGGTCATCAGGAAGATGCGCAGGATCGCGCCGCGCGTGGCGCCCATGGTGCGCAGGATGGCGATGTCGTGGCCCTTGTCCTTCACCAGCATGATCAGGCCCGAAATGATGTTGAGCGCCGCCACCAGCACGATCAGCGTCAGGATCATGAACATGACGTTGCGCTCGACCTGCAGCGCGTCGAAGAACGTCTTGTTACGCTCCCGCCAATCGACGAGGGTGATCGGCCGTTGCGCCGCCTCTTCGACCTTTGGCTTCAGCGCGTCGATATTGTCGGGATTGTCGGCGTAGATCTCAATCGTCTGCGCCCTGCCTTCCATGTTGAAATAAAGCTGCGCTTCCGAAAACGGCATATAGACGATGGAGCTGTCATATTCCGACATGCCGACCTCAAAGATCGCGGTTATCGGATAGCCTTTCATGCGCGGCGTCGTGCCGAGCGGCGTGACGTCGCCCTCGGGCGAGATCAGCGTGATCGTATCGCCGAGCACAAGGCCGAGATTCTCGGCCATGCGGCTGCCGATGGCGACGCCCTCGCCGGTGTCGAAGCCGACGATCGAGCCCGCCTTGATGTTGTTGGCGACGATCGTGATCTTGCCGAGATCCTCGCCGCGTATGCCGCGCACCAGCGCGCCGGTGCCGCCGCCGACATTGCCTTGCGCCAGTACCTGCCCGTCGATCAGCGGAATGGCATATTTGACGCCGGGCACGCCGTTGATGCGGCCGGCGACCTGGCCATAGTCCTCCAGCGGCATGTCGAGCGGCTGCACGATCAGGTGTCCGTTGACGCCGAGGATGCGCGTCAGCAGTTCGGCGCGAAAGCCGTTCATGACCGCCATGACGACGATCAGCGTGGCCACGCCTAGCATGATGCCGAGGAAGGAGATCGACGCGATCACCGAGATCACCGTCTCCTTGCGGCGCGAGCGCAGGTAGCGCCAGGCCACCAAGCGCTCGAAGCCGGAAAAAGGTCCGGCGCCCGATGGTCTTGCTGCCGCCGCTTCACTCATGCGGCGGCACCGAAGCGCTGCTTCACGTCCGCGATCGGCAGCGTCTCGCGCTCGCCGGTCCTGCGGTTCTTGATCTCGACCTCGCCGGCGGCGACACCACGCGGCCCGACGATCACCTGCCACGGGAGCCCGATCAGGTCGGCGGTGGCGAACTTGCCGCCCGGCCGCTGGTCGGTGTCGTCGTAGAGCACCTCCTTGCCGGCGGCGGCAAAGGCGGCATTCAGCTCGCCGCAGACGCGGTCGCATTCGGCATCGCCAGCCTTCATGTTGATCAGGCCGACATCGAACGGCGCCACCGCTTCCGGCCAGATGATGCCGTTTTCGTCATGGCTGGCTTCGATGATCGCCGCGACCAGCCGCGACGGGCCGATGCCGTAGGAACCGCCAGAAACGAAATGATCCTTGCCGTCCGGGCCGGTCACCTTGGCACTCATCGGCTTGGAATATTTGTCGCCAAAATGGAAGATATGCCCAACCTCGATGCCGCGCGCAGAGACCCGGTCGCTCGCGGGCACCTTCTCCCATGCCGCCTCGTCATGCATCTCGTCGGTGGCGGCGTAGGGCGTCGTCCACGTCTTGACGATCTCGGCGATCTCGGCGTCGTTCGAAAAGTCGGTATCCGCCCCCGGCACCTCAAGCGAGAGATAGTCGCGATGGCAAAACACCTGGCTCTCGCCGGTGTCGGCCAGGATGATGAACTCATGGCTGAGGTCGCCGCCGATCGGCCCGGTGTCGGCGCGCATCGGAATGGCCTGCAGCCCCATGCGCGTAAACGTCCTGAGATAGGACACGAACATGCGGTTATAGGCGGCCTTGGCGCCTTCATAATCGAGGTCGAAGGAATAGGCGTCCTTCATCAGGAACTCGCGCGAACGCATGACGCCGAAGCGCGGGCGCACCTCGTCGCGAAACTTCCACTGGATGTGATAGAGGTTGAGCGGCAGGTCCTTGTAGGACTTGACATAGGAGCGGAAGATCTCGGTGACCATCTCCTCGTTGGTCGGCCCGTAGAGCATATCGCGGTCTTGCCGGTCCTTGATGCGCAGCATCTCCTTGCCGTAGTCTTCATAGCGGCCGCTTTCGCGCCACAGCTCGGCCGATTGGATGGTCGGCATCAGGATTTCGAGTGCGCCGGCGCGATTCTGCTCCTCGCGAATGATCCGGCAGACCTTGTCCAGCACCCGCTTGCCGAGCGGCAGCCAGGAAAAGCTGCCCTGCCCCTGCTGGCGGATCATGCCGGCGCGCAGCATCAGCCGATGCGAGACGATCTCGGCCTCGCGCGGATTTTCTTTGAGAATGGGCAGGAAATAGCGCGACAAACGCATGGACTGGTCCGTGAGAGAGGATGGCGGCGCCGGAATCGGCGCAGCGCTGGCTTGCTTGCCCCGGCTTCATAGCCATTTCATGGCGGAATGGAAACCCGGCCCAGGCGCTGCATAGACGCCGCAATTGCCGCACACGGCTTGCTGGGCGTTTCGCAAGCAACGCCTGCCGTACTATTGTGCACTGCAGCACGAGATTGCCTGTTTCCGGGCAAAATTCTTCGTGACATTTTCACCCGCCTTAGGCTAGTGTGCCCCCATAACCGAGAGGGCGGAGAAAAATCTGCCCTCCTACGCGGTCAAAGTCTTGGGAGGATGCGATCTAGGCGCGGTAACTCGCTGCCGCCGGACACCGGAAACAGATCGGACGCGTTTAAATTGCAAGGCCTCGCGCCTTGCATTTTTTTTGTGCAATCATCTGGTTAGCACGACAGATTACCAAACTACATGACGTTGCGTCAGCCCAAACTCGCCCCGGCCTTTACTTTGGGTTGACCTTGCTGGCTCGGCTTGATTTCAGAGCCTCGGCTAGGCTGGGATAGTCGGACACGGTAGGTAGCCGGCTAATGCGCTGGGCTCTGGTTGAAATCCGGCACGATGTGCGGGATGTCGTCGATACCGAGGCCAAGCCCTCTCGTGATGCCGTAGAAGATACCCATGAGGACCAGCGTGACGATCGTCGTGCGCAGCGCCGCGCGCAGCATGTGCGGTCCGCGCGGTGCGCTCGGAACCGTGCCAAGCGTCACGTCCCGATCCTCGTCCTGCGTCCGCATGCTGAACGGCAGGACGGCGAACAACACCACCCACCATGTGGCGAAGAACAGGGCGACAAACGAAACCCAACTCATGCTTGCTCCAGTTCGACCAGCGTGCCGAAGAAATCCTTGGGGTGCAGAAACAATACCGGCTTGCCATGTGCGCCGATCTTCGGATTGCCGTCGCCCAGCACGCGCGCGCCGCTGGCCTTGAGACGGTCGCGCGCCGCAACAATGTCGTCCACCTCATAGCAGACATGGTGCATGCCGCCGGACGGATTCTTCGCGAGGAATGCGGCGATCGGCGAGGCTTCGCCGAGCGGCTCGAGCAACTCGATCCTGGTGTTGCCGACGTCGACGAACACCACCGTAACGCCATGCTCCGGCAGCGCCTGCGGCGCGGTCACGCGCGCGCCAAGCGTATCGCGATAGACCGCCGCAGCCGCGGCCAGATCCGGCACCGCAAGCGCGACATGGTTGAGGCGTCCGAGCATAGCGTACTCCCGGGTTAGGGGAGTAGGGGAGTAAGGCAGTAGGGAGTATGGAAAAAAGGATCTAGAAGTGCATCTGTTTGCGCTCCTACTTCCTACTTCCCTACTCCCTTACTGCCCTACTCCCCTACTCCCTTGTTCGTCACCGCGTGACGAACACTGTCACCAGCGGCTTCTTGCCCCAGGCTTCGTTGGCCGCGCCGCGCACCGCGCGCCGCACCGCCTCCTGGACCAGGTCGAGGTCTTTTCGGCGCTGGCGGGGGATGGAGTCCACGGCGCCGATTGCCGCATCGATCATCAGGTCTTCCAGGCTCTCGCCGCTGCCGTCGGCCTCGGCGACGCCGATGGCGACGAGATCGGGATCGCCGGCAAGCTCGTATTTGTCGTCGAGCACGACATTGACGGCGACATGGCCGGCAAAGGACAGCTTGCGGCGGTCGCGAATGCCCATCGCCTGGTCGGTGCCGATCAGCCTTCCGTCCTTGTAGATGCGGCCGAACGGCACCTGGTCGATGATGGCGGCGGCACCCGGATACAGCCTGAGCATGTCGCCGTCGCGCACCTGCGCGACCTGGCCGATGCCGGACGTCGACATCAGCGAGCCCTGCGCCACCAGATGCGCCGCTTCGCCATGCACGGGAACGCCGATCTGCGGCCGCACCCATTCATACATCTTGCGCAATTCGCTGCGGCGTGGATGGCCGGAGACATGCACCAGCGCATCGCCGTCCTCGATGATCTTGATGCCGAGATCGATTAGGCGGTTCTTGATTTCGAGGATCGCCTTCTCGTTGCCGGGAATGGTGCGCGAGGAAAACACCACCGTGTCGCCGGCCGTCAGCGCCACCGACTTCATCTCGTCGCGCGACAGCTTGGCAAGTGCGGCAAGCGGCTCGCCCTGGCTGCCGGTGCAGATGATGACGAGGTTTTCGCGCGGGATGAAGCCGTAATCCTCCTCGGCGATGAATTCCGGCAACCCGTCCATATAGCCGAGTTCATCAGCCACATCGATGACGCGCTTCATCGAGCGGCCAATCACCAGGCACTGGCGGCCGGCATCCCGCGCCGCCTTGGCGATGGAGACGATACGTCCGACATTGGAGGAGAAGCTGGTGACGGCGACCCGGCCCTTGGCGTTCTGGATGACGCTCTTGAGGCCCTCGCCCACCGCCACTTCGGACGGCGATTCCCCTTCCCGCATCGCATTGGTGGAATCGCAGACCAGCGCCAGCACGCCCTTGTCGCCATAGGCTCGGAAGCGCGCCTCGTCGGTCATCGGCCCGACCGTCGGCGCCGGATCGATCTTCCAGTCGCCGGTATGGATGACGACGCCGGCCGGCGTCGTGATCGCCAGCGACATCGGTTCGGGAATGGAGTGCGCAACAGGGATGGCCTCGATCTCGAACGGGCCGACGGTGAATTTCTCGCCGGCACGGTAGATCGTCACCGGGATCTTCGGCGCCCCTTGCTCGCCCTGCCGCTTGGCTTCCAGTAGGCCGGCGCTGAACGGCGTCATCCACACCGGCGCCTTGAGCTTCGGCCAGATATCGTGGAGCGCGCCGTAATGGTCCTCATGCGCATGGGTGATGACGATGCCGCGCAGATTGGCGACGTTCTCCTCGATGAAACGCGTGTCGGGCAGAACCAGGTCGACGCCGGGCAGGGTTGCATCGGGAAAAGTGACGCCGACGTCGACCACGATCCATTCGCGCGCATTGGCCGGCCCATAGCCGTAGAGGGCGAAGTTCATGCCGATCTCGCCGACACCGCCGAGCGGCACGAAGACAAGTTCGGCGTTTTCCGCTGTCGCCATGATCTTTCCTTCCTTGCCGGTCAAAATTGTGGGCCGGTCAAATTCAAGCTGGTCAAATACCTGGCCAGTCAAACGTATTGGCCGGTCAAACACCGGCCGAGGCAACCGCGCCGAAATGCACGTCGCCGGCGGCGATCGTCAGAACCGAACCTTGATCGTCGCGGATCACGAAACGGCAGTCCTCGTCAATGGTCTCGAAGGTGCCGCGCACCACATTACCGTCAATTCTGACAGCAACCTGGCCGCCAAGCCCCGCCGCACGCGCCAGCCACCGCCGCCTGACGGCGGCAAGCCCACGCCCTTCGTTCCACAGCCGCGCATTCTCGCTCCAGGCATCCGACAGCGCCAGAAACAGCGTCTCGGCATCGCAAGCAGACCCCAGCGCGCTGAGCGACGTCGCTGGATAAGGCAAATCCTCAGGGTATGCCACCACGTTGACGCCGATGCCGACAGCCACCGCCGAACGATCACCATCCAGCATCGCCGATTCCAGCAGGATGCCGGCGAGCTTGGCGCCCGAGGCAAGCACATCGTTCGGCCATTTCAGTTCGAAACGGTTCTTGCCTTGGCTCGCACCATCGAGGCCGATCGCGATCCTGCCCTTCGGCACGACAGCATCGAGCGCGTCGGCCAGCGCCAGTCCGGCAACGAAGCCGAGCGTCGCGGCAAGCCGAAGCTCGGTGTTGGTGATCACCAGCAGCGTCGCTGCCAGATTGCCCTCGGGCGTCGCCCAGGCGCGGCCACGGCGGCCACGCCCGGCTTCCTGCTTTTTGGAGACGACCCAGAGTTTGCCCGGATCGCCGGCCCGTGCGTGCTCCAGCGCCAGCGCGTTGGTGGAGCCGACCGTGTCGTGCGCCTCGAGCCGGAACCCGTCCGAAGCCGCGGTTGGAGCCAGCCTGAACGTCATTCCGTCAGAAGAAGGTCTTGGCCGCGGCTGCTGCGTAGGTTCCGATCGTGCCGCCGATCAGCACGTAGAACAGCACGAAAGCGCCGCAGACACCGAGCACGACGCGCAGTTCGGTCGCCATCGGCACGAAGCCGCCGACCGGTTCGTCGAACCACATGATCTTGATGATGCGCAGATAATAATAGGCGCCCACCACAGAGGCCAGCACGCCGATGATCGCCAGCGCGTAGAGGTTGGCATTGATGGCGGCAAGGAACACGTACCATTTCCCCCAGAAGCCGGCGAGCGGCGGGATGCCGGCCAGCGAGAACATCAGGATGGTGAGGATCGTCGCCATGATCGGATTGGTCGCCGACAGGCCGGCGAGATCGCTGATCTGCTCGACATTGCCCTCCTTTCGCCGCATGGCGAGGATGAAGGCGAAGGTGCCGAGCGTCATCACCAGATAGATCAGCATGTAGATGGCGACGCCGCGCACGCCGTCCTGGCTGTTGGCGGCAAGGCCGACCAGAGCATAACCCATATGGCCGATGGAGGAATAGGCCATCAGCCGCTTGATGTTGGTCTGGCCGATGGCCGCAAAGGCACCAAGCGCCATCGAGGCAATCGAGATGAAGACGATGATCTGCTGCCAGTCGGCGGCGATCGGCTTGAAGGCGCCCATGGTGACGCGCACCATCAGCGCCATCGCCGCCATCTTTGGTGCCGCCGCCAGAAAAGCCGTCACCGGCGTCGGCGCGCCCTCATAGACGTCGGGCGTCCACATATGGAACGGCACCGCCGAGATCTTGAAGGCAAGGCCGGCCAGCACAAAGACCAGGCCGAAGACGAGGCCGAGCTGGCGCTCACCGCCGCTCAGCGCCGTGGCGATCTCCTGGAAGCCGGTGTTGCCGGTGTAGCCGTAGACCAGCGAGATACCGTAAAGCAGCATGCCTGACGACAGCGCGCCAAGGACGAAATACTTCAGCCCGGCCTCGGTCGAGCGCAGATTGTCCCGGTTGATCGCCGCCAGCACGTAGATCGCCAGCGATTGCAGCTCGAGGCCGAGATAGAGCCCGATCATGCCGTTGGCCGAGATCATCAGCATCATGCCGAGCGTGCAGAGCAGGATCAGCACCGGATATTCGAACTTGTCGAAACGCTCCGCCTGGGCAAAGCGGACCGACATGACCAGCGTCACCGCCGAGCCGACCAGCGCCAGCACCTTCATGAAGCGGGCGAACGGATCCTGGATGAAGGCTTCGCCATAGGCGTTGCCTTGTCCCGGCGAAAAGACCAGCCAGGCGCCGGCGATCACCAGCACGGCGACGGCAAGGCCGCTCACCGTGACAGTGGTGTTGGCGCGCGAATAGGCGCCGAGCATCAACAGCGCCAAGGCGCCGATGGCGAGGATCAGCTCTGGCGTCGAGAGCGACAGGCTTGAGAGAAGGTCCGGCGTCATGGTTCGCAAAACCCCCAGTCAGTTCGCCGCCGCGGTCTGCGCGGCGCCGATGGATGCGGTGACATTGGTAACGAGCGCCTTGACCGATTCGGCGGTCGCGTCGAAGATCGGCGCCGGATAGACGCCGAAGAAGATGACCAGCGCGACCAGCGGATAGATGATCACCTTCTCGCGCGTCGACAGGTCGAGCAGGCCTTTCAGGCTTTCCTTGGTCAGTGCGCCGAAGATCACCTTGCGGTAGAGCCAGAGCGCATAGGCCGCCGAAAGGATGACGCCGGTGGCGGCGAAGAACGCTACCCAGGTGTTGACCCGGAACACGCCGAGCATGGTCAGGAACTCGCCGACGAAGCCGCTGGTGCCGGGCAGGCCGACATTGGCCATGGTGAAGATCATGAACACGGTTGCATATTTCGGCATGTTGTTGACCAACCCGCCATAGGCATCGATGTCACGCGTATGCATGCGGTCGTAGACGACGCCGACGCAGAGGAACAGCGCGCCGGAGACCAGGCCGTGCGACAGCATCTGAAAGATCGAACCCTGGACGCCTTCCTGGTTCATCGCGAAGATGCCCATGGTAACGAAGCCCATGTGAGCGACCGACGAATAGGCGATCAGCTTCTTCATGTCCTCCTGCATCAGCGCCACCAGCGAGGTGTAGATGATGGCGACAACGGAGAGCGTGAAGATCAGCGGCGCGAACATTTCGGATGCGATCGGAAACATCGGCAGCGAAAAGCGCAGGAAGCCGTACCCACCCATCTTGAGCAGGATGGCGGCCAGGATCACCGAGCCGGCCGTCGGCGCCTCGACATGCGCGTCCGGCAGCCAGGTGTGCACCGGCCACATCGGCATCTTCACCGCGAAGGACGCGAAGAAGGCAAGCCATAGCCAGGTCTGCATATTGGCCGGGAAGTTGTGGGTCAGAAGCGTCGGGATGTCGGTGGTGCCGGACTGGAAGAACATCGCCATGATGGCGAGCAGCATCAGCACCGAGCCGGCCAGCGTATAGAGGAAGAACTTGAACGAGGCATAGACGCGCCGCTTGCCGCCCCACACGCCGATGATGATGAACATCGGGATCAGGCCGGCTTCGAAGAAGACATAGAACAAGACGATGTCGAGCGCGCAGAACACGCCGATCATCAGCGTCTCGAGCAGCAGGAAGGCAATCATATAGGCCTTGACGCGCTTCTCAATCGATTCCCACGAGGCGAGGATGCAGAGCGGCATCAGGAAGGTGGTCAGGATGACGAACAGCATGGAGATGCCGTCTACGCCCATATGGTAGGAGATGCCGGAATCCAGCCAGGCAAACTTCTCGACGAACTGGAAGCCGGGCTGCGAATTGTCGAAGCCGGTCCAGATGAACAGCGAAATCACAAACGTGAACGCGGTCGTGAACAGTGCTATGGCGCGGATGTTGCGGCGCGCGTTCTCGCTGTCGTCACGCACGAAAAGGATGAGCAGCACACCAACCAGCGGCAGGAAGGTGACCAGCGATAGGATCGGCCAGGCGGTCATCAGAGCATCATCCAGGTGACGAGTGCGGCAACGCCGATCAGCATGGCGAAGGCATAGTGGTAGAGATAGCCGGTCTGCAGCTTGACGACCCGGTTGGTGACGTCGACGACGCGCGCCGAAATGCCGTCCGGCCCGAGCCCGTCGATGACGGTGCCGTCGCCGGTCTTCCACAGGAAGCTGCCGAGGCGCTTTGCCGGCCGCACGAACAGGAAGTCGTAGAGCTCGTCGAAATACCATTTGTTGAGCAGGAAGGCGTAGAGCAGGCGATGGTTGGCGGCGACGCTCCGAGGCATTTCCGGCGCGCGAATATAGAACTGCCAGGCAATCGCAAAGCCGATCAGCATGGCGATGAACGGTGACAGCTCGACCCACAACGGCACTTCGTGGATTTCGTGCAGGATGTGGTTGTCCGGCAGCGTGAACAGCGACGCCTTCCAGAATTCGGCATAGCCCTCGCCGATGAAGGCGCCGTGGAAGATCACGCCGGCGAACAGCGCGCCCGCCGCCAGGATGAACAGCGGCACCAGCATGACCGGTGGCGATTCATGGACATGGTGCATGACCTCGTGGCTGGCCCGCGGCTCGCCGTGGAAGGTCATGAAGATCAGCCGCCAGGAGTAGAAGGAGGTGAAGCAGGCAGCAATGACCAGCAATATGAAGGCAAACGCGGCGACCGCATTGTGGCCGGCGAAGGCCGCTTCGATGATGGCGTCCTTGGAAAAGAAGCCGGCCGTACCGATGATCGTTACCGGAATGCCGACACCGGTCAGCGCCAGCGTGCCGATCACCATCATCCAGTAAGTCGTCGGGATCAGCGTCCTCAGGCCGCCCATTTTGCGCATGTCCTGCTCGTCGGAGACGGCGTGGATGACCGAGCCAGAGCCGAGGAACAGCAGCGCCTTGAAGAAGGCGTGGGTGAACAGATGGAAAATCGCTGCGCCATAGGCACCGACGCCGAGCGCCACGAACATGTAGCCGAGCTGCGAACAGGTCGAATAGGCGATGACGCGCTTGATGTCGTTCTGGACGAGACCGACGGTCGCCGCGAAGAAGGCCGTGAAGGCGCCGATGAAGGTGACCACCGTCAATGCCGAATGCGACAGCTCGAACAGCGGCGACAACCGCGCCAGCATGAACACGCCTGCCGTCACCATGGTCGCGGCATGGATCAGTGCCGAGACCGGCGTCGGGCCTTCCATGGCATCCGGCAGCCAGGTGTGAAGCGGCACCTGCGCCGACTTGCCCATAGCGCCCATGAACAGGAGCAGGCAGACGACCGTCATCGCAGCCTGCTTATCGAGTGCATAGCCGAGGAAGGTCAGCACGGCCGCACCTTGCGGCGCGCCTTCCGCCGGAATGAACGTCGCCGCATTGGCGAAGATGGTGCCGAGATTGACCGAGCCGAACAGCACGAACACGCCGAATATGCCGAGCGCAAAGCCGAAATCGCCGACGCGGTTGACGACGAAGGCCTTGATCGCAGCCGCATTGGCCGACGGCTTCTTGTACCAGAAGCCGATCAGCAGATAGGAGGCAAGGCCGACGCCTTCCCAGCCGAAGAACATCTGCACGAGGTTGTCGGCCGTCACCAGCATCAGCATGGCGAAGGTAAACAGCGACAGATAGGCGAAGAAGCGCGGCCGGTCCGGGTCGTGATGCATGTAGCCGATCGAGTAGAT
This sequence comes from Mesorhizobium sp. M0106, assembly GCF_040322715.1. Taxonomy (NCBI): domain Bacteria; kingdom Pseudomonadati; phylum Pseudomonadota; class Alphaproteobacteria; order Hyphomicrobiales; family Phyllobacteriaceae; genus Mesorhizobium; species Mesorhizobium sp. M0106. The sequence continues at coordinate 63,358 of NZ_JAMYUA010000009.1, forward strand.
GTGGACCAGCGACGACACCGTGTTGACGACGACCAGCATGACCACCGTCAGTGTGTCGATCCTGAGCGCCCACGACGCTTCAAGGCCGCCCGACTGGATCCAGCGCATCACTGGCACTGTGAACACCTCGCCGCCGCCGAAGCCGACCGAGAAGAAGGCGACCCACGACAGCACGGCCGCGATCACCAGGAAACCGGAGGTGATGTATTCTGAAGCCTTGGCCCCGAGCGAAGTGCCGAACAGGCCGACGATCAGAAAGCCGAGCAGCGGAAGGAAGACGATGGCCTGATACATGGTGGTTCCGTCAACCTTTCATCATGTTCACGTCTTCGACCGCGATCGAGCCGCGGTTGCGGAAGAAGACGACGAGAATGGCAAGGCCGATCGCCGCTTCGGCCGCGGCGACCGTCAGCACGAACAGTGCGAACACCTGGCCTACCAAATCGCCGAGCGCCGCCGAGAAGGCGACGAAATTGATGTTGACCGCAAGCAGGATCAGCTCGATCGACATCAGGATGACGATGACGTTCCTGCGGTTCAGGAAGATGCCGAACACGCCGAGCGTGAACAGGATCGCCGATACGGTCAGGTAGTGCGCGATACCGACGACCATCTCAGACTCCTTCGCCCGTCTTGACCTTGCGGATTTCCACTCCAGTTGCTGCCGTGCGGCCGACCTGGGCGGCGATCGACTGCCGCTTGACGCCCGGCTTGTGGCGCAGCGTCAGCACGATGGCGCCGATCATGGCGACCAGCAGCACCAGCCCAGCCACCTGGAAATAATAGAGGTAATCCGTATAGAGGATGTCGCCGAGCGCTGCCGTGTTCGAGCGCGCGGCCAGGTCCGGAATAGGCTTGGCGACCGTCGCCGCCAGTTTCGGCGCGAATGTATAGCCGCCGAGCACGACGATCAGCTCCGCCGCCAGGATCAGCCCGACCAGCGCGCCGATCGGTGCATATTGCAGGGCGCCTTCCTTCATTTCGGCGAAGTCGACGTCGAGCATCATGACGACAAACAGGAACAGCACCAGCACCGCGCCGACATAGACGACGAGCAGGATCATCGCCAGGAACTCGGCGCCGGTCAGCATGAACAGGCCGGCGGCGTTGAAGAAGGTCAGGATCAGGAACAGCACCGAATGCACGGGATTGCGCGCCGAAATGACCATGAACGCCGATGCCACCGCGACAAAGGCGAAGAGGTAGAAAAAGGCCGCCTCTAGTCCACTCAGCATGGGTTCCCCCGGGTTTCCTGTCAGAACAGGACGTTCGTCCTGTTTTTTGCCACCGCCTCCGGTCGGCAAGTTGCGTGTTCCTTAAACGAGGCCCCTCGCCCCGTCCATGCGTCAAATATCAGCGGTAAGGCGCATCCAGCGAGATGTTGCGCGCCAGTTCACGCTCCCAGCGGTCGCCATTGGCCAGGAGCCGGTCCTTGTCGTAATACAGCTCCTCGCGCGTTTCCGTCGCGAATTCGAAATTCGGCCCCTCGACAATGGCGTCGACCGGGCAGGCTTCCTGGCAGAAGCCGCAGTAAATGCATTTCACCATATCGATGTCGTAGCGCACGGTGCGCCGCGTGCCGTCATTGCGGCGTGGGCCGGCTTCGATGGTGATGGCCTGTGCCGGGCAGATCGCCTCGCACAATTTGCAGGCGATGCAGCGTTCCTCGCCGTTCGGATAACGACGCAGCGCATGTTCGCCACGGAAGCGCGGGCTGACCGGCCCCTTTTCATGCGGATAGTTGATCGTCTCCTTCGGCGCGAAGAACTGGCGCATCGACAGGAAGAAAGCGCTGACGAAATCCTGCAAAAGCAGTGACTTGGCGGCCTGGGATAATGCTGACATCAGGCAAACCCGGTGAGTTTGAGGAAAGCGGCGGTAGCGACCACCATGAACAGCGAGATCGGCAGGAAGACCTTCCAGCCGAGCCGCATCAGCTGGTCGTAGCGGTAGCGCGGCACGAACGCCTTCACCATGGAGAACATGAAGAACACCAGGCAGACCTTGAGTACGAACCAGATCAGCCCCGGCACCCAGGTGAACGGCGCGAAGTTGAAGGGCGGCAGCCAGCCGCCAAGGAACAGGATGGTGGCCAGCGCGCACATCAGGACGACGGCGACATATTCGCCGAGGAAGAACAACAGGAACGGCGTCGAGGAATATTCGACCATATGGCCGGCGACGAGTTCCGATTCGGCTTCCACAAGATCGAAGGGCGGCCGGTTGGTCTCGGCCAACGCCGAGATGAAGAAGACGATGAACATCGGGAACAGCGACAGCCAATGCCAGTCGAGGAAGGTGTTGGGCAGGCCGAGCCGCGTGCCCAGCCCGTCCTGTTGCGACAAGACGATGTCGGACAGGTTGAGCGAGCCGACGCAAAGCAGCACGGTGACGATGACGAAACCGATCGAGACTTCGTAGGACACCATCTGCGCCGCCGAGCGCAGCGCGCCAAGGAACGGGTATTTCGAATTGGAGGCCCAGCCGCCCATGATGACGCCATAGACCTCGAGCGAGGAGATGGCGAAGACATAGAGGATGCCGACATTGACGTTGGCGATCGCCCAGCCCTCATTGACCGGGATAACCGCCCAGGCAGAGATCGCCAGCACCGCCGACACCAAAGGCGCCAGCAGGAAAACGCCCTTGTTGGCGCCGGACGGGATGACCGGCTCCTTGAAGACGAATTTCAGCAGATCGGCGAAGGCCTGCAGCGTGCCCCATGGGCCAACGACATTCGGGCCTCGGCGCAATTGCACCGCCGCCCAGATCTTGCGGTCGGCGTAAAGCACATAGGCGACGAAGATCAACAGAACGACTATCAGCACGACCGACTTCAAAAGGATCAGCAGCGCCGGCAGCACGTAGAAGGAGAAGAAGGTGTCCATGTCTACTCCGCCGCCTGCCTGAAGCCGTTCTTCGCCAAAGCCGAGCACTCGGCCATCACCGCGGAAGCCCGCGCGATCGGGTTGGTCAGGTAGAAATCCTTGACTGGCGAGGTGAAGGTGCCTTTGTTCAGCCGCCCGCCGAGCTTGGCAACCCTGGCGATGTCGGCCGGGTCGCCGGCCGCGACATGGTCGATGCGGGCAAGATGCGGGTATTCCGCATAGAGCTTTGCGCGTAGCTGCGGCAGCGAATCGAAAGGTAGCTTCTTGCCGAGCACATCCGACAGTGCCCGAAGGATCGCCCAGTCCTCGCGCGCCTCGCCGGGCGCGAAGCCGGCCCGGTTGGTCTGCTGCACGCGGCCTTCGGTGTTGACGAAGGTGCCCGACTTCTCGGTATAGGCGGCACCCGGCAGGATGACGTTGGCGCGGTGTGCGCCCTTGTCGCCATGCGTGCCGATATAGACGACGAAAGCGCCGCCGGTCTTGGCCATATCGATTTCGTCGGCGCCGAGCAGGAACAGCACATCGGTCTCGCCCAGCATGCCGGCGACGTTCCTGCCGCCCTCGCCCGGCACAAACCCGACATCGAGGCCGCCGACGCGTGCCGCGGCGGTGTGCAGCACGGCAAAGCCGTTCCAGTCGGCCCTGGCAGCGTTGACGGCGACGGCGAGCTTCGCCGCCTGGCCGAGCACGGCCGCCCCGTCCGGACGCGCCAGCGCACCCTGTCCGACGATGATCAGCGGATGCGTCGCCTTCTTCAGCAGCTGGAAGAACTTGCCGTTGCCGTCGGCCAGATCCTTCAGCGATTCCGGCCCGGCGCCGACCTGCTCGTAATCATAGCGCGTATCGCCGACATCGCCGATGACGCCGACCGGCAGATTGCCGGCCCGCCAGCGCTTGCGGATGCGGGCGTTGAGCAAGGATGCCTCGAAGCGCGGATTGGCGCCGATGATCAGCACCGCATCGGCCTGTTCGATGCCTTCGATGGTCGGGTTGAACACATAGCTCGCCCGGCCGAGCGACGGATCGAGTGCGGCGCCGTCCTGGCGGCAGTCGGTGTTCTTCGAGCCGAGCGAAGCCATCAGAAGCTTCAGCGCGTAGATCTCCTCGACGGCTGCGAGATCGCCGGCAATGGCACCGATCTTTTCAGGTGCCGCATTCGACACCGCTTCCTTGATCGCGGCAAAAGCCTCGGCCCAGCTTGCCGGGGCCAGTCTGCCGTCCTTGCGGACATAAGGGCGGTCGAGGCGCTGCGTGCGCAAGCCGTCCCAGATGAAGCGGGTTTTGTCGGAAATCCATTCCTCGTTCACCGCCTCGTTGGTACGCGGCAGGATGCGCATCACTTCGCGGCCCCGGCTATCGACGCGGATCGCCGAGCCGACGGCGTCCATCACGTCGATGGATTCGGTCTTGGTTAGTTCCCACGGCCGTGCCTGGAAGGCGTAAGGTTTGGAGGTCAGTGCGCCGACCGGGCAAAGGTCGATGACATTGCCCTGTAGTTCCGAAGTCATCGCGCTTTCGAGATAGGTGGTGATCTCGGCATCCTCGCCGCGGCCGATCAGGCCGAGCTCGGAGATGCCGGCAATCTCGGTGGTGAAGCGGACGCAGCGCGTGCAATGGATGCAGCGGTTCATGATGGTCTTGACCAGCGGCCCGATATACTTGTCTTCGACCGCCCGCTTGTTCTCGTGGTAGCGCGAGGAATCGACTCCGAACGCCATCGCCTGGTCCTGCAGGTCGCACTCGCCGCCCTGGTCGCAGATCGGGCAGTCCAGCGGATGGTTGATCAGCAGGAATTCCATCACGCCTTCGCGCGCCTTCTTGACCATCGGCGTGTTGGTGAAGATTTCCGGCGGCTCGCCGTTCGGGCCGGGGCGCAGGTCGCGCACGCCCATGGCGCAGGACGCCTGCGGCTTGGGCGGGCCGCCTTTCACCTCAATCAGGCACATGCGGCAATTGCCGGCGATCGACAGCCGCTCGTGGAAGCAGAAGCGCGGCACTTCCGCGCCGGCGTCCTCGGCCGCCTGCAGCAGCGTGTAATGGTCGGGTACAGTGATCTCTTTCCCGTCGACCTTGAGCTTTGCCATTTCGCCTCAAACCCCTGCGGACGTTCCGCAATCTTTCCTTCCGGGCGCAGCCGAGACCGCGCACGATATTGAATTCACTTTTTGGCCCCGGCCAACGCGGCCGCCTGACCGATCCAGCCGTCACGGCCGATGCGGCCCTTCAACGACAGGTAATCTTCGACCCAGGCGATCTCTTGCGGCGTCCACGCGGCGATCTGGGCGTATGTCCAGATGCCAAGGCCGTTCAGCACCTTTTCCAGTTTCGGCCCGATGCCCGATATCGCCTTGAGGTCAGCCGGCTCGGCTGGCCGATCCATCGGCTTGGGCTGCTTGAAATCCTCCGGCATCAGTCCGGCCGACGCATCCGCTGCAACGGTGCTGGCATTCGCCAAGCTCCGCGCCGCGGTGCTCGTCGCAATGTCGGTCACATCGTTGGCGAAGGACTGCGCCTCGGCAATCAGGGTTTTGGTCGCCGCGCGTGCCTTGGTCGAGGAGCTTTTGCCGGTCGCGGAAACGCGTTCCGTTCGCGCCTCGAAATCCTCGGCGACCGGCTGCCAAAGCCGCTGCGAGGACTCGGCCGCGCCTGAAAGCACGCCCATCCAGATACCAAAGGCGTGGTTGGCAAGGCCGATGCCGAGTGCCGTCATCGCCGCCGCGCCCGCGACAGGATGCGCCAGGAGATTGACGGCATTGGCCATCTCCTTCGGCATCATCCTGGTCAGATCCTGGTTCATCTTCAACAACGGGTCCATATCGGGCGTAAAATCGTCGGGTGTCGAAAACAGCGACATAGGTGGTCTCCTGGTCGTTTCCGTCTGCCCCGCGCTCGTTTCCTCGTGTCGGACATTCGTCCGCATTTTTGAATTCTTCTATTCCGCCGCCGCCAGCACCGGTTCGGCACGGTGCGCGTTGCGCGAAAACTCGTCGATGCGCCGCTCCACCTCGCCGCGGAAATGCCGCATCAGGCCCTGGATCGGCCATGCTGCCGCATCGCCCAGCGCACAGATCGTGTGGCCCTCGACCTGCTTCGTCACGTCGAGCAGCATGTCGATCTCGCGCTTCTGCGCCTCACCGCGCACCAGCCGTTCCATCACCCGCCACATCCAGCCGGTGCCCTCACGGCAGGGCGTGCACTGGCCGCAGCTCTCGTGCTTGTAGAAATAGGACAGCCGCGCGATCGCTTTCACGATATCGGTCGATTTGTCCATGACGATGACAGCCGCCGTGCCGAGGCCCGATTTCAGGTCGCGCAGCGCGTCGAAATCCATCGGCGCGTCGATGATCTGCTCGGCCGGCACCAGCGGCACCGAGGCGCCGCCCGGAATGACCGCCAGCAGATTGTCCCAGCCGCCGCGAATGCCGCCGCAATGCGTCTCGATCAGTTCGCGGAACGGGATCGACATCGCCTCTTCGACGGTGCACGGATTGTTGACGTGGCCGGAGATGCAGAACAGCTTGGTGCCGACATTGTTGGGCCGGCCGAAGGACGAGAACCAGGCGGCACCGCGGCGCAGGATGGTCGGCGCCACCGCGATGGACTCGACATTGTTGACTGTCGTCGGGCAGCCATAGAGGCCGACATTTGCCGGAAATGGCGGCTTCAGCCGCGGCTGGCCCTTCTTGCCCTCGAGGCTTTCGAGCAGCGCCGTTTCCTCGCCGCAGATATAGGCGCCGGCGCCATGGTGCATGTAGATGTCGAAATCGTAGCCGGAGGTGTTGTTCTTACCGATCAGCTTGGCCGCATAGGCCTCGTCGATGGCGCGCTGCAGCGCCTCGCGCTCGCGGATAAACTCGCCGCGCACATAGATGTAGGCGGCGACCGCGCCCATGGCGAAGCCGGCAAGCAGGCAGCCTTCGACCAGCGTATGCGGGTCATGGCGCAGTATGTCGCGGTCCTTGCAGGTGCCGGGCTCGGATTCGTCGGCATTGACGACGAGATAGCTCGGCCGGCCGTCGCTTTGCTTGGGCATGAACGACCATTTGAGCCCGGTCGGGAAACCGGCGCCGCCGCGGCCGCGCAGGCCCGATGCCTTCATCTCGTTGACGATCCACTCGCGCCCCTTGGCAACGATGCCGGGCGTGTTGTCCCAGGCGCCGCGCGCCATGGCACCGGCCAGCGACTTGTCGAAGCGGCCGTAGATGTTGTTGAAGATGCGGTCTCTGTCCTGAAGCATTGCTCGTTCCTCAGACCGGCTTCTTGCCGGTCGGCCGGCTCCTGTTTCCGGGCGACGGCTTGGCCGCAGCCTTCGCCGGTTTGACCTTGGCCTCCGGCGCTTTGAAAGCAGACGCCGGCTCGGCCTTGTTCTTGGGGCCCTTGCGCTGTTTCGAGACGTCCTCGACCTGCGGTTCGGCCTTGTTGGCATTGGCGGCCGAATGCAGAGGCGCTGCGACGCTCGCCGCCCTTTCCGCCGCGGGCGCGACTTTCGTCGCCGACGGCGATTTCAGCGCCGGGTTGGTCTCGACCGCGTCGGTCTTCGGCTTGCTGGCATTCGAGGGCGCAACCGGCGCCGGCGCGGCAGGAGCAGTTGGCGGGACTGATGCTGCGACGGCAGCCGCCGGCTCTGCATCCTTGGTGGCCTTGGTCGCCGCCCTGGTTTCCCGGTCGCGGGTCGCCTTGAGGATCGCCTTTTCGCTCTTGAGGGTCGTCAGGCCACTGGCCGGCTCAGAGGTGATGCGGCCGTTTTGCGGTCCTGGCGTCACCGAAGCACCTTTGCCGGCGTCATAGAGGTCGATGATCTCGGCAAGCCGCTCCGGCGTCAAATCCTCATAGGTGTCCTTGAATATCATCACCATCGGTGCGTTGACGCAGGCGCCGAGGCATTCGACCTCTTCCCACGACAGCGTGCCCTTGTCGTTGGTGTGGAATTGGTCGTGATGGATTTTCGAGCGGCACACATCCATCAGCGCTTCCGAGCCGCGCAGCATGCAGGGCGTGGTGCCGCAGACCTGGATATGAGCGCGGGTGCCGACCGGATTGAGCTGGTATTGCGTATAGAAGGTGGCGACTTCCAGCCCACGGATATAGGGCATGTCGAGCATGTCGGAGATCGTCTCGATCGCCGCCTTGGTCACCCAGCCTTCCTGTTCCTGCGCCAGCATCAGCAAGGGAATGATGGCGGACTGCTCGCGCCCCTTCGGATATTTCTTGATCCACTGCTTCGCCGCCGCCGCATTCGCCCGGTTGAAGGCGAAGGAGGCTGGCTGGAGGCTGGCTTCTGCGAGACGGCGGACTGACATTACGATTTCGCTTCTATGTTTCTACTGGTTAGAGTTGTAGGCGCGATAGCAATCCTCGGATCGCCCCAAAACGCATACGAACTCTTCATTTCCACGCTTCAGGCGGATGTATCCGTCATAGCGGCTATACACCCAAGCTATTGGCTTGCAACGATATTCTTCGGGGATCAATGACGCTACGAGGTTGTCATGAACCGCGCAGTTGGACGATGTCGACGGCCGGCCATGGACAAGAATGCCCTCATCCATTGCTGGGGTCTGGGTGCTCAAGCCACGGACTGTAAGCAGATCGCCTTCTGCAATAAGCTTGAACCCCTCTTTGAGAAGATCGGTCGACGAGAGACCCTCACCGGACCCAGCAAGCGACACTTCAGCGGAAGCCGCAAGGCATGCCGCGGCCAGAAACGCCTTTGACGGTCGAGCCATTCCCATCATCACCGATCGACCTCACCAAACACGATGTCGAGTGAACCCAACACGGCGGTGACGTCGGCCAACATGTGGCCGCGACACAAAAAGTCCATGGCCTGGAGATGCGCGAAGCCGGGCGCGCGCAGCTTGCAGCGATAGGGCTTGTTGGTGCCGTCGGAGACGAGATAGACGCCGAACTCGCCCTTCGGCGCCTCGACCGCCGCATAGACCTCGCCGGCCGGCACGCGGTAGCCTTCGGTGTAGAGCTTGAAATGATGGATCAGCGCTTCCATCGAGCGCTTCATCGCCGCGCGCTTCGGCGGCACCACCTTGCCGTCAAGGTTGGACACCGGCCCGCTGCCCTCCTTACCGAGCAACAGATCGACGCACTGGCGCATGATTTTCGCCGACTGCCGCATCTCTTCCATGCGCACCAGATAGCGGTCGAAACAGTCACCGTTCTTGCCGATCGGAATGTCGAAATCCATCTCGGCATAGCATTCGTAGGGCTGCGATTTGCGCAGGTCCCACGGCGCGCCCGAGCCGCGCACCATGACGCCGGAAAAACCCCAGGCCCAGGCGTCGGCCAGAGACACCGTCGCGATGTCGACATTGCGCTGCTTGAAGATGCGGTTGCCGGTCAAGAGTGAGTCGAGGTCGTCGACCGATTTCAGGAATGGGTCGATCCACTTGCCGATGTCCTCGATCAGCTTCTGCGGCAGATCCTGATGCACGCCGCCGGGGCGGAAATAGGCCGCGTGCATGCGCGAACCCGAGGCGCGCTCATAGAACACCATCAGCTTTTCGCGCTCGACGAAGCCCCACAGCGGCGGCGTCAGCGCGCCGACATCCATCGCCTGCGTCGTCACATTGAGGATGTGCGACATGATGCGGCCGATTTCCGAATAGAGCACTCGGATCAACTGGCCGCGCTTTGGCACCTCGATGCCGAGCAGACGCTCGGCGGCAAGCGCAAAGGCATGCTCCTGGTTCATCGGCGCGCAATAATCGAGCCGGTCGAGATAGGGCACGGCCTGCAGATAAGTCTTGGCCTCGATCAGCTTTTCCGTGCCGCGGTGCAACAGCCCGATATGCGGGTCAACGCGATCGACGACTTCGCCGTCAAGCTCCAGCACCAGGCGCAAAACGCCGTGCGCCGCTGGATGTTGCGGGCCAAAATTGATGTTGAAGTTGCGAACGGAGGTTTCAGCCATTTACTGCTTTGCCTTTTCATCCCCCGGAAGCACGTAATCCGTACCTTCCCACGGAGACAGAAAATCGAAATTGCGGAATTCCTGCTTGAGCTCCACTGGCTCGTAGATGACGCGCTTGGCTTCGTCGTCGTAACGCACCTCGACGAAGCCGGTCAGCGGAAAGTCCTTGCGCAGCGGATGGCCTTCAAAGCCGTAATCGGTCAGAATCCGCCGCAGATCGGGATGGCCTGAAAACAGCACGCCATAGAGATCATAGGTCTCGCGCTCGAACCAGTCGGCGCCGGGATAAATCCCGGTGATTGACGGCACCAGCGTCTCTTCGTCGGCCTGGACCTTGATTCGGATGCGGATATTCTGTCTCGGCGACAGCAAATGATAGACGACGTCGAAGCGCTTCGCCCGCGATGGATAATCGGCGCCGCAGACGTCGATGATCGAAATGAACTGGCATTTCGGGTCGTCGCGCAGGAAGATCACCACCTCGATCAGGTCGCGCGGCTCGACCGAGATGGTGAGTTCACCATAGGCGAACACCGCCTCGCCGATCCGGCCGATCAGCTTCTCGCCGAGATAGGTCGAGAGGTCATTCAACGCCTGGGTCATGACAACCTCGCCAACCAGCCCAGAACCTTGCGCGAGTCTTCTGGATCTTTTTCACCAAACCAGCCGCTCTCCCTGGCGGCGTCAATAGTCAAAAAAACCTGGCATTCATCATCGTCACCCGGCTCGCCAAAAAACAGCTTTCCGACAAACTGCCGGGTTTCCAGATGCGCAGGGTCGCCATTTAGAGCAACGCATTCCACAAACAGCTTTTCGGTAGTTGCTCCCTGGCCCGACGCGGCAGAGGAAAGCTTGGCCGACATTTCACCAATCAGATTCTTGGTTCGATCGCCAAGCGAACGCAGTCTTACGTCGCCATGATAAAAGATAATTCGTGGGTCGCTTGTCGGCTCGGCTTCCCAATCATTCAATCGGATGTCGATACCGACACCAGCAGCACCAAATTTCGTGTCTGTTGAGAGCGCAGAAGAATAAAACGTCGAACCGGAGTCCGTTTTTACAAATCGCTGTTCAGACGTTCTGAACATCAAATCCAGCCAAGGTTCAGGGTTGCCATAAATGATCCGATCTTCATCCATGGCGATTTACCGCTCGATCGTGCCGGTGCGGCGGATCTTCTTCTGCAGCAGAAGGATGCCGTAAAGCAGCGCTTCAGCGCTCGGCGGGCAGCCGGGCACGTAGATGTCGACCGGCACGATGCGGTCGCAGCCGCGCACCACCGAATAGGAATAATGATAATAGCCGCCGCCATTGGCGCAGGAGCCCATCGAGATGACGTAGCGCGGCTCCGGCATCTGATCGTAGACCTTGCGCAGCGCCGGCGCCATCTTGTTGGTCAGCGTGCCGGCGACGATCATGATGTCGGACTGGCGCGGGGACGCGCGCGGCGCGACACCGAACCTCTCCGAGTCATAGCGCGGCATCGACGTATGGATCATCTCGACGGCGCAGCAGGCGAGGCCAAACGTCATGAACATCAGCGAGCCACTGCGCGCCCAGGTGATCAGCGCCTCGGTCGAGGTGACGAGAAAACCCTTGTCGGCGAGCTCGTTGTTGATCTCCAGGAAGAACGGATCATCCTCCCCCACCGGCCTGCCGGTGTTGGGGTCGATGAGGCCCTTGGGCTTCGGCGCGACGAGCGTGCCGGAACTGTCGTTCAATCCCATTCCAGCGCTCCTTTTTTCCATTCATAGGCAAAGCCGATGGTCAGCACCGCCAAAAACACCATCATCGACCAGAAACCGAGCATGCCGATCTGGCTGAACGACACCGCCCACGGAAACAGGAAGGCCACCTCCAGATCGAAGATGATGAACAGGATCGACACCAGGTAGAAGCGAATGTCGAATTTCATGCGGGCGTCGTCGAACGAGTTGAAGCCGCACTCATAGGCCGAAAGCTTTTCCGGATCGGGGTTGCGATAGGCCACCAGGAAGGGTGCGGCGAGCAGCGCCAGTCCGACGACCAGCGCCACGCCGATGAACAGGACGATGGGCAGGTACGAACTCAACAATGCGTTCATTCTGCAGCTTTCCGTTGCGGCCAATCCACTCTGATTACAGCACCGGACCCACTTGCGGAAGCGTGACAGTTTAACCACTGAACCGTTTTAAGGGGGCTCTATGCTGCAACGCGGCGAGGGTTAGCGCAGCGCTTTCGGCGAAGCAAGTCAAACCTTGTTCAAATCGCGGTGCTGGACGGCATATCCGGGAAAACTGGTCCGATCCGCTCCTGTTGGATTTCCTTCACTTTTTACTCCACTTTTCTCTCCTGACATGGATGCCGCCAAAACCCTGCTAGCATGGCACGGAATCGCAGGTCATTTTCTCTGTCCAAAATCGTCCGGATGCCGCCTTCATGAAGGAAAAAATCTCGCTTGCCATGGCCCGCCGCATTGCGCTGGCGGCACAGGGATTCAATGACCCGCGCCCCACCGGCACGCCTGACCGCCGGCATCTGGCCCGCGTGCTTGCCCGTACCGGCCTGCTGCAGATCGATTCCGTCAGCGCCGTGGTGCGCGCCCACTATATGCCGCTTTATTCGCGGCTTGGCCCTTACAAGCTGGCGTTGCTCGACAACGCCGCCGTCACGCGCAAGCGCATGGTCTTCGAGTATTGGGCGCATGAAGCCTCGTTCTTGCCGGTCGAGACCTATCCGCTGATGCGCTGGCGCATGCAGCGGGCCGAACGCGGCGACGAAATGTACAGCGGACTGGCCAAATGGGGCCGCGAGCACGCCGCCTATATCGAAGACATCTATCGCGAGGTCGCCGAACGAGGCCCGATCGCGGCGTCGGCTTTCGAAGGCCAGAAGGGTTCGGGCGGCTGGTGGGGCTGGAGCCATGCCAAGCATGCCTTCGAGTGGCTGTTCTGGGCCGGCCGCATCACCACGGCGCATCGCCGCGGCTTCGAGCGGTTCTACGATCTGCCGGAGCGCGTGCTGCCGCCGGCGGTACTCGCGCTACCGGTTCCCTGTCCCGAGGATGCTCACCGCGAATTGCTGCGCATCTCGGCCCGCGCCCACGGCATCGCCACGGCAGGAGACCTGCGCGACTATTTCCGGCTCTCGCCCGCCGACATCAAGGGCCGCATCGAGGAGTTGGTCGAGGCCGGCGACCTGTTGCCGGTGAGCGTCGAAGGCTGGAGCAAAACAGCCTATCTCCACAACGACGCCCGTTTGCCGCGCAGGATCGAGGCGCGCGCCTTGCTCGCGCCGTTCGATCCCGTCGTCTTCGAGCGGTCGCGCACCGAGCGCTTGTTCGACTTCCACTACCGCATCGAGATCTACACGCCGGCCGAAAAGCGCCGGTATGGCTATTATGTGCTGCCATTCCTGCTCGGCGACAGCATCGTCGGGCGCGTCGACCTCAGGGCCGACCGTCCGGCCGGCGTATTGCGCGTCCATGCCGCCTATGCGGAGCCCGGCGCCCCGCCACAAACCGCTGCCGAGCTTTTCGAAGAATTGAAGCAGATGCAGGGCTGGCTCGGCCTGGAACGCATCGAGGTGACCGCTGCCGGCGACCTCGGCCGGCCGCTCGCGGATATCGCCGCGGCATAGACGTGCGTTGACACGACTGCCTCCACAAGCCTAAATCCGTTCCAGACGGTCCCCTGCCCGCAACGGCAGGGGCCAAGAGGGAATGCGGTGCGAAATCTCGATTTCAAATCCGCGGCTGTCCCCGCAACTGTAAGCGACGAGCCTCGGCCGAAAACCACTGGGATATTCCCGGGAAGGCGGCACCCAGGCGATGACCCGCGAGCCAGGAGACCTGCCGTCTAGGACATAAGAATCCGATCGCCTGGCGGGTTTTCCGGGCAAGGAGCCTGATTTGGAACGCGACAGCAGTTTTCCGGCTGAGACAGCGGATTTATTGTCCGGCCATGGTGATTCCCCGGCCGGCGTTACCGTCATCGTCTGCTCGTCCTGCCGTGACGAGACCGGTTCGGACGCTCATGCGCGCGCCGGCGAACTGCTCGCAGAGGACACGCGCCGCGCCGCTTCCAGCGAAAACATCAAAATCCGCACCGTCGAATGCCTCGGCAATTGCAAGCGCCGGCTCAGCGCGGCCATGCTGCGCGACGGCTGCTGGAGCTACGTCTTCGGTGATCTGACCACGACCAGCGGCGCCGATCTCGTCACCGGGGCAAAGCTGTTCGCCACCTCGACGGATGGGCTCATTCCATGGCGCGGCCGTCCCGATTGCCTAAAGCGCGGCCTCGTTGCCCGCATCCCTCCCCTTGACCTTCTGAAGGACTTGATATGACCGCTGCCTCCCTTTCGCGCGTTCCCTGCACCGTGGTCACCGGATTTCTCGGCGCCGGCAAGACGACATTGATCCGCCATTTGCTCGAAAACGCCAAAGGCAAGCGGCTGGCCATCATCGTCAACGAGTTCGGCGACATCGGCATCGACGGCGAGATCCTGAAGGGCTGCGCCATCGACACCTGCCCCGAGGAAAACATCGTCGAGCTGGCCAATGGTTGCATCTGCTGCACCGTCGCCGATGATTTCGTCCCGGCGCTGGACCAGATCCTGTCGCTGACGCCGAGGGTCGACCACATCCTGATCGAGACATCCGGCCTCGCTTTGCCCAAGCCGCTGGTCCAGGCCTTCCAGTGGCCGTCGGTGAAAAGCCGCGTGACGGTGGACGGCGTCATTGCCGTGGTCGACGGACCGGCGCTGGCTGATGGCCGCGTAGCCAACGACATGGACGCCCTGCAGGCGCAGCGCGCGCAGGACGAGACGCTCGACCATGACGATCCGGTCGAGGAAGTGTTCGAAGACCAGCTCGCCTGCGCCGACCTGATCATCCTGTCGAAGAGCGACCTGATGGACGCAGCCGGCGCGGCCCGTGCCAATGCCGTCATCGGCAAGCACGTTGCGCGGGCGGTGAAGATCGTACCGACTTCGCAAGGCAAGGTCGACCCGTCGGTGCTGCTCGGCCTCGGCCTCGCCGTCGAGGACGACATCGAGAACCGCAAGACCCACCACGACGACGAGCTCGACCACGAACATGACGATTTTGACTCGTTCGTCATCGACATCGCGTCCGTGTCCAACCCGGACGAGCTCGCACAACGGGTCGCCACGGCGGCGGAGGAAGAAAACGTGTTGCGCGTCAAGGGTTTCGTCGAAGTCGGCGGCAAGCCGATGCGGCTCCTGCTGCAGGCCGTCGGTCCGCGCGTCAACCACTATTACGACCGCGCCTGGACCGCTGACGACGACCGCCGCTCGCGCCTGGTCGTCATCGGCCTGAAAGGGCTGAACCGCCCGGCCATCGAGCGTATCCTCGCCGGCTGACCCCAGGTACGAGCCGCGATGCACATCCTCACCACCACATCCGCCTCGCTCGACGATCTCGCCGAGCCTGTCGATCTCAGGCAAACGCCTGCGGATGTCGTGGCGCTGTCCTTCACCGACAGCGACCTGGCCGGGCTGGCGGCGGCGTGGAAGGCAGATGCGCACCGCCTGCCGTCGATGCGGCTCGCCGCCTTGCGCGACCTGCGCCATCCGATGTCCGTCGACCTGTGGATCGACAGCGTCGCCCGCCACGCCAAGGTCATTCTGGTCCGCATCCTCGGCGGCTATGACTGGTGGCGCTATGGCTGCGACCAGCTCGCCGTTATCGCGCGAAATCGCGGTATCAAGCTGGCGCTGCTACCGGGCGAGAGCCACGACGAGGATTTGCGACTGATCGAATGCTCGACGCTGCCGCGCGAGGAGTTGGACGCCCTGCTTGGCTATTTCCGCGAGGGCGGGCCGGCAAATATGACGGCGCTGGTGCAGAGGCTGGCAAGTCTCGCTGGATCGGGTGCGGCGGTAGCCGAACCTGTTAGCATGCCAAAGGCGGGATTTTACGAGCCGGGACTGGGGGTCGTAGAACGCGGCGTCCCCCTCCCCCTCGAGGGGAGGGTCCCGCCCCAGGCCGGGGGTGGGGTCCTCTCCGAAGCGCGCCTACACAAAGCGTCGCGCACTGCCGTGACGACCCCACCCGGCCCTGCGGGCCACCCTCCCCTCGGGGGGCAGGGGGACGTCGTGCCAATTCTCTTCTACCGTTCGATGCTGCTCGCCGCCGATGTCGCGCCCATCGACGCGCTTTTCGAAGCCCTGCGCCACCGCGGCATGGCTCCCGTGCCTATGTTCGTCTCCAGCCTCAAGGACCCGGCCTCGCTCGCCTTTGTCGAAACCGCGCTCGCGACCCTGAAGCCTGCCGCAATCATCACTGCGACGGCTTTCGCCTCGGGTGCCGAGCCGGGCGTTGAAACCCTGTTCGACCGCGCCGGCGTGCCGGTGTTCCAGGTCATCGTCGCGACCACCCGCCGCGACATCTGGCAAACCAATCAGCGCGGCCTGGCGCCCGCCGACCTTGCCATGCATGTCGTCCTGCCCGAGCTCGACGGCCGCATTCTGGCCGGCGCCATTTCATTCAAGGGCGAAAGCGAAACCGACCCGGCGCTGGCCTTCCGCGCCTTCGCCAACCGGCCTGAGCCCGACCGCGTGGCGCAAGTGGCGAACCGTGTCGAGGCCTTCGTGCGCCTGCAGCGGACGCCGCGTGCGGAGCGCAAACTCGCCATCCTGATCCCCGACTATCCGAGCGCCCCCGGTCGCACCGGCTACGCGGTTGGTCTCGACGTGCCGTCCAGCGTGCTGGCAATGCTGCACGACCTGAGCGAACAGGGCTACGCCGTTGAAAGGATTCCGCAAACGCCGCGCGAGTTGCTGGATGCGTTGGAAAAGGACAGCCAAGGGTTGGCCCTACACGACTATCAGACCTTTTCGAAGGAATTGCCTGCAGCGGCAATCGCTGCGGTAGAGGCGGCTTGGGGGAATGCGGCAGATGAGACAAGTTTGTGCGAGGCACCCCCCTCTGTCCTGCCGGAGATGTCCGGCAGGACAGAGGGGGGTGTTCAAGCGCCTGCCGCCGCAAAATTCGCCTTCCGCGCAGCCACCTTCGGCAACGTCACCGTGGCACTCGCACCTGACCGCGGGCGCTCAGCCGACCGCCGCGCCGACTATCACGACCCGACGCTGCCGCCGCGCCATGCGCTGGTCGCCTTTGGCCTCTGGCTGCGCAAGTCGCTCGGCATCCATGCAATTGTCCATGTCGGCGCCCACGGCACGCTGGAGTGGCTGCCCGGCAAGACCGTGGCGCTCAGCGAAAACTGCTTTCCCGAGATAGTCACCGGTCTCCTGCCCGTAATCTATCCCTTCATCGTCTCCAACCCGGGAGAGGCAGCGCAGGCCAAGCGGCGCATTGCCGCCGTCACGCTCGGCCATCTGCCGCCGCCGCTGACCGGCGCCGGGCTGGACGAAAACCAGCACAGGCTTGAACGACTGGTTGACGAATATGCCCAGGCCGACGGGCTCGACCGCCGCCGCCGCGACCGCCTGGCGAAGCTGATCGTCGAGACGGCGGAAAAGACCGGCCTCGCCTCAGAGGCAGGCGTCGCCAGGACCGACGCAGCCGACGAGGCTTTGCGCCGCATCGACGCCTGGCTCTGCGATCTCAAGGATTTCGCCATCAAGGACGGCCTGCACATTTACGGCCGCTCGCCCGAAGGCGAAACCGATCCGTTGCGCCGGCAAAGTGCGGCAGCTGAAAAAACCGCGCTGCTTGCCGCCCTCGACGGCCGCCACGTCGCTGCCGGTCCCGCCGGTGCACCGGCACGGGGTCGGCGCGATGTTCTGCCGACCGGCCGCAATCTGTTCACCGCCGACCCACGCACCATGCCGACGCCGACCGCCTATGATCTGGGCAAGGTGGCAGCGGAAGAAGTGGTCCGCAGCCACATGCAATCGCATGGCGACTGGCCGCGCTCGCTGGTCATCGACCTGTGGGGCTCGGCCTCGCTGCGCACCGGCGGTGAGGAGATCGCGCAAGGCCTGGCGCTGATGGGCTGCCGGCCGCAATGGGATTCCGCCACCGGCCGCATCACCGGCATAGACGTGCTGCCGCCGGCAACACTCGGCCGTCCGCGCATCGATGTCACCTGGCGCATATCGGGCCTGTTCCGCGACATGTTCCCGACCCAGATCGCGCTGATCGACGCCGCGGCCAACGCGGTGGCGACCCGCGACGAGGACGATTCGGAAAACCCGCTCGCCGCTAGGACCCGCATCGACGGCAAGATCAGCCCGCGCATTTTCGGCACCTCGCCGGGCACTTACGGCGCGGGCGTCGAGGACTTGTTGTCGAGCGGCGACTGGGCCGCGCGCGAAGAGATCGGCCGCACCTATCTCGGCGCCACCTCGCACGCCTATGGCGGCTCCGAGGGCAAAGGCATTTCGGCGCCCGGCGCGTTCGAGGATCGCCTCGCCGAGGCCGACCTTCTGGTTCATACCGGCGACGACCCCGGCCGCGACATCCTCGAAGGCTCGGCCGACGTCGCCTTCATCGGCGGCTTTTCGGCAGCACTTGCCGCGCTCGGCAAAAACGCCGACGTAATCGTGCTCGACACCACGGACCCGCAAAGACCGAAGCCGCGCTCTATCAGTGAGGCCGTGTCGCGCGTCGTGCGGGCACGCGCCGTCAATCCGCGCTTCATCGCCGGCCAGATGCGTCATGGCCCGCGCGGCGCCTCGGAATTCGCCGAGACGGTCGACCGGCTTGTCGGCTTTGCTGAGACTACCCATGCCATATCGGGCACGCTTATCGAGGCCGTGCACGACGCCTATCTCGGCGACCCCGTGGTCCGCGCCTTCATCCTGCGCGAAAACCCTTCAGCCGCAAAAGTCATCGCCGAGCGTTTTCTCTCGGCACGGCGGCGCGGGCTCTGGCATCCGCTGCGCAATTCCATCGATGACGATCTCGCCGCACTGATTGCCGAAGCGCAAGCTCTGGGAGTGGCGGCATGAACGCTCTCTCGCGCCGTGGCGCCTGCCCCGCTTTGTCGGCGCCGATGCAGACCGGCGACGGGCTGCTGGTGCGGCTCAATCCGGTCGCTGGAGGACTGTTGCCGAAATCGTTGATCGGACTCTGCGAATCCGCCTTGCGCCATGGCAACGGCATCATGGAAGTGACCGCCCGCGGCAGCCTGCAGATCCGCGGCCTGACGCCGGCAAGCGCGCGGCTGCTGGCGATGGAGGTCGATGCGCTGGGCATCGCGGTGCGCACCGGCGTGCCGGTAGAGACCGGCCCGCTGGCTGGGCTCGACCTGGAGGAGATAGCCGACCCGCGCCCGATGGCGGAGCGGATTCGGGCGGCAATTGAGGACGCCGGTGTTACGCAACGCCTTGGCCCGAAGGTTTCGGTGATCGTCGACGGCGGCGGGCAGCTGACAATGGATGCGGTTACGGCCGATGTCAGGCTGGTCGGGGTGCGGGCCGCCGACG
The DNA here is from genome assembly GCF_040322715.1 of Mesorhizobium sp. M0106. Taxonomy (NCBI): domain Bacteria; kingdom Pseudomonadati; phylum Pseudomonadota; class Alphaproteobacteria; order Hyphomicrobiales; family Phyllobacteriaceae; genus Mesorhizobium; species Mesorhizobium sp. M0106. Next base: position 82,564 of record NZ_JAMYUA010000009.1, read on the forward strand.
GAATTAAGTGGCGGGTATCGCTCGCCGGAGATGCGCAGGGTGCCACGCCGCTGGCGATGTCCGAGGAAGATGCGGCTTGTGACATCGCCGTCGCCATTCTCAGGATGGTTGCCGAAAAGGGCCGCGATGCCCATGCGCGGGATTTGACGGCGAGGCAGCTGAGATCTCTCGCAAGTTGGCGATCCTTCGCGCCCCCCTCTGTCCTGCCGGACATCTCCCCCACAAGGGGGGAGATCGGCAGCTTCGCCGGCGGCTTCCCCCCAGCACCTTCGGCGATTGGCGAAAGCGGAGACGAAGGCGCAATCTCCCCCCTAGAGGGGGAGATGTCCGGCAGGACAGAGGGGGGCGCGAAGGATCGCCGGCCCATCGGAGTTTTCGATCTGGCAGCCGGCAGTGCCGCCCTCGGCATCGGTCTGCCCTTCGGCAGCATGCCGGCGGACCACATCGTCACTCTCGTGCGGAGTGCCCTCGCCCTCGGCGCGACCGAAGTCCGCCCGGCGCCGCAGCGCGCGCTGCTTTTCCTCGGCCTTGCGCCAGCCGCCTGCTCGTCCCTTCAAGACGCAGCCGCAGCCCTCGGCTTTGTCACCGACGCAGCCGATCCGAGCACCAGGATCGCCGCCTGCCCCGGCGCACCCGCCTGCGCCTCCGGCCGCATCGCCACCCGCGACATCGCCGAGACCATCGCCGTGGAAAACCGCGATATCCTCGATTCCTCCTTAACGCTGCACATCTCCGGCTGCGCCAAGGGCTGTGCCCATCCCGGTCCGGCGGCGCTGACCCTGGTCGGTGGCGAAAACGGAGCCGGACTTGTCGTGGACGGGACGGCAAAGGCATTGCCCGCCGGATACAGGCCGGGCTACGACGCCGCGCACGGCATCGGCCGCGTTGCAGCGGTGATCCGCAGCGCACGACATCCCGGCGAAACCGCTGCCGCCTGCCTGGCAAGGCTCGGCGCGGCCGGCATCACCGAAATCTACCGACAGGAATGAGCATGCCCGCCCAGAACGCCTACGACTACATCCATGACGGCACGGCGATCTACGAGCGCTCCTTCGCCATCATCCGCGCCGAGGCCGACCTGTCGCGCTTTTCCGAAGCCGAGGCCGAAATCGCTATCCGCATGATCCACGCCTGCGGCCAGGTCGAGGCAGCGCGACATTTCGTTTTCTCGAGCGATTTCGTCGCCGCCGCGCGCACGGCGTTGGGGGCCGGCGCGCCGATCTTCTGCGACGCGCAGATGGTCTCGCACGGCGTCACGCGCGCCCGGCTTCCGGCCGGCAACGAGGTGATCTGTACGCTGCGCGATCCGCGGACAGCCGACATCGCGAAAAAGATCGGCAACACCCGCTCGGCCGCGGCGATCGACCTGTGGGGCGAGCGCATGGCCGGTTCGGTCGTCGCCATCGGCAATGCGCCGACAGCCCTTTTCTATCTGCTGGAAAAGCTGCGCGACGGCGCCCCGAAGCCGGCGGCGATCATCGGCATGCCGGTCGGGTTTGTCGGCGCCGCTGAATCGAAGGATGCGCTGGCCGAAAATTCCTATGGCGTGCCTTACGCCATCGTGCGCGGCCGGCTGGGCGGCAGCGCCATGACCGCCGCCGCCCTCAATGCATTGGCGAGGCCGGGCCTATGAATGCGATTGCAAAAGGCAGGCTTGTCGGCGTCGGCACCGGTCCTGGCGACCCGGAACTCTTGACGCTGAAGGCAGTGCGCGCGCTGGCCGAGGCCGATGTCGTCGCGCATTTCGCCAAGCGCGGCAACAACAGCAACGCCCGGGCCATCGTCGAAACCCATTTTCGCCCCGATTTGATTGAACTGCCGCTGCTCTATCCGGTGACGACCGAAATCGACAAGGATCACAGCGATTACCGCTCGCAGATCACCGATTTCTATGAGCAATCGGCCGAAAAGGTCGCCGAGCACCTCAGCGCCGGCAGGATGGTCGCGGTGCTCTCGGAGGGCGACCCGCTTTTCTACGGCTCCTACATGCATCTTCATGTCCGGCTGGCGCACCGCTTTCCGAGCGAAGTCATTCCCGGCGTCACCGCCATGTCCGGCTGCTGGTCGGCGACCGGCCTGCCTATCGTCCAAGGCGACGACGTGCTGACGGTGCTGCCGGGCACCATGAGCGAATTCGAGCTGACGCGTCGCCTCGCCGATACCGACGCTGCGGTGATCATGAAGGTCGGCCGCAACCTGCCCAAGATCAAGCGCGCGCTGGAGGCAACCGACAAGCTGGCGCGGGCCATCTATGTCGAGCGCGGCACCATGCCGGGCGGTGTCTCGATGCGGCTTGCCGACAAAAAGGATGACCAGGCGCCTTATTTCGCCATCGTGCTGGTGGCCGGCTGGTCGGGCCGGCCAAGCGCATTGAAAGCCGAAGCATGAGCGGCCGCCTCACTGTCATCGGCCTCGGGCCCGGCAACGCCGACCAGGTGACGCCAGAGGCAAGCCGCGCCGTTGCCGAGGCAAAATTCTTCTACGGCTATAAACCCTATCTCGACCGGCTCGATCTGCGCCCCGACCAGATTCGCGTCGCTTCCGACAATCGCGAGGAACTCGCGCGCTCCAGGGACGCGCTGTTCAAGGCTGCGGAAGGCCACGATGTCGCCGTCGTGTCGGGCGGCGATCCCGGCGTCTTCGCCATGGCCGCGGCCGTCTGCGAGGCGATCGAGGCGGGCCCACCCGAATGGCGCGCGGTCGACATCGCCATCGTGCCCGGTATCACCGCCATGCTCGCCGTCGCCGCCCGCATCGGCGCGCCGCTCGGCCATGATTTCTGCGCCATCTCGCTGTCCGACAATCTGAAGCCGTGGGACCTGATCGAGCTACGCCTGCTGGCGGCAGCCGGCGCCGGCTTCGTAATCGCGCTCTACAATCCGATCAGCAAGGCGCGCCCATGGCAGCTAGGCCGCGCTTTCGAATGCCTTGCTGCGATCCTGCCCGGCACCACGCCGGTGATCTTCGGCCGTGCCGCCGGCCGTCCCGACGAGCGCATCGAGGTTTTTCTGCTGGCCGACGCCGATGCCGCGAAGGCCGACATGTCGACCTGCATCATCATCGGCTCGCCGGAAACCAGGATCATCAAACGGGGTGACAAGGCCGCGCTGGTCTACACGCCGCGTTCGGCAGCAGGCCCAAGAACATGACCGACCAGAAAATGATCGACCATCGCGGCAAGACATTCGACGGTCTCAGCCGACGTGACGTCCGGCAGCGCCGGCCTGCGGATCATCACCACCTCGATTCCCAGCGCTCGCGCCGCCGCGATCTTGCCGTAGGTCGCCTCCCCGCCGCTGTTTTTGGAAACAACGACTTCGATGTGGTGTTGCAGAAGCAATGCATGTTCGTCGACTTCCCGAAACGGCCCGCGCGCCAAGAGATAGGTCGCGTCGGGCACAGCGAGCCTGGGCTCGACCGGGTCGACACTGCGGATGAGATAATGATGCTGGGGAGCGGCCTTGAAGGCAGCGACCTCCTGTCGCCCGAGCGCCAGGAACACGCGGCGCGGCACCGATCCCAAAGCCGTCACCGCGCTGGCAACGGTGTCGACCAACATCCAGCGATCACCTTCGACCGCCTCCCATCCGGGACGCCTGAGCGCAACGATAGGCACGCCGGTCATGCGCGCTGCTTCCGCCGCATTGGCGGAGATTCGCGCCGCATAGGGATGCGTGGCGTCGATCAGCAGGTCGATCTTGTTCTGGCGGAGATACGCCGCCAGCCCGCCGGCACCGCCGAAGCCGCCGACCCGCACCGGCACCCCCTGCGCGGCCGGGTTTTCGGTGCGGCCGGCCAGCGACAGTATGACCGAAATATCCGCGCGCGCGGCCAGCTTTCCGGCCATTTGCCGGGCTTCGGTGGTTCCGCCGAGGATCAGTATGCGGTGGGTCATCATGCCTGCTGAAGCTCCGCGCGGCGCTAAGCTCACCTCAAAGTGGCTCACGATCATCGGCATCGGCGAGGACGGTGTAGCGGGTCTCGGCGACGAGGCCAAGCGGTTGATCGCGGAGGCCGAATTCGTCTTCGGCGGCAAGCGCCACCTTGCCCTCGTCGCGTCGCTCGCCAAAGGTGAAGCGCGCGCCTGGCCGACACCCTTCGATGCCGAGATGCGCGGCGTGCTGGCGCTCTCCGGCAGACGCGTCTGCGTGCTGGCCTCCGGCGATCCCCTCTACCACGGTGTCGGCGTCACCCTCGCCCGCAAGGTCGCGGCAGAGGGTATGCGGGTGATTCCCGCGCCCTCGGCCTTTTCGCTGGCCGCCTCACGCCTGGGTTTGGCACTGCAGGACGTCGAGACCATTTCGCTGCATGGCCGCTCGCTCGACCTGATCCGGCCGTTGCTGCATCCTTGCACCCGCATTCTCGCGCTGACCTCAGACAGCGATGCACCGGGAGCGATTGCCCGTCTCATGACCGAACTTGGCTTCGGCGCTTCGCGGTTGACGGTGCTGGAGGCGCTGGGTGGGCCGAACGAAAGGCTGCGCTCGGCGAGCGCCGGCACTTTCGACCTCGAAAAGATCAACCCGCTCAACGTGCTCGCGATCGAAGTTGAATCGACTTCGCAAGCACGCATCCTGCCGCTGACAGCGGGACTTGCCGATCATTTGTTCGAGCACGACGGCCAGATCACCAAGCGCGAAGTGCGCGCCGTCACCCTGTCCGCTCTCGCGCCAAGACGCGGCGAACTGCTGTGGGACATCGGCGCCGGATCGGGCTCCATCGGCATCGAATGGATGCTGGCCCATCCTTCCATGCGTGCGATCGCCGTTGAGGCCGATCCGGCCCGCGCCGCGCGCATCCGACGCAACGCCGCGGCTTGCGGCGTTCCTGGTCTTACCGTCGTCGAAGGTTCGGCACCGCAAGCTCTTGCCGGGCTGGAGACGCCCGCGGCGATCTTTATCGGCGGCGGCGGCAGCGATGCCGGCGTGCCGGAGGGAGCCATCGATGCCTTGCCTGCCGGCGGCCGCCTTGTCGCTAATGCGGTGACCCTGGAGATGGAGGCGCTGCTGCTTTCCCGTCACGCCGCGCTCGGCGGCCAGCTCACCCGCATCGCTGTATCCCGTGCTTCGCCGGTCGGTTCGATGCAGGCGTGGCGGCCGGCTATGCCGGTCACTCAATGGAGCTGGGTGAAGCCATGATGGTCGCGGGCATCGGCAGCCGCAAAGGCGTCAGCGCGCGCGACGTGCTTGCCGCGGTAGAAACCGCCCTGGAAGCGCACGGGCTTGCCCTGCCCGCGCTTTCAGCCCTCGCGACCGCGTCTCTCAAGCAGGATGAAGCGGCAATCTTCGCCGCCGGACGCGAACTCCGCCTTCCGGTGATCGTCGTCGAGCAGGATGAACTCAAAGCCGCATCTACGACCAGCCGTTCCGACCTATCGCAGGAGCATGCCGGCACGCCGTCGGTTTCCGAAGCCTCGGCGCTTGCCGCCGCCGGCAAAGGCGCAAAACTGCTCGGGCCGCGCACCGTGCTCGGTGCTGTCACTTGCGCCATCGCCATCAGCGGAGATGCGGCATGACCGTTCACTTCATCGGTGCCGGCCCGGGTGCTGCCGACCTCATCACCTTGCGCGGCAGCCGCCTGCTCGGCAGTTGTCCCGTCTGCCTCTATGCCGGATCGATCGTCGCGCCGGAGCTGTTGCAGCACTGCGCGCCCGGAACGAGGTTGATCGACACCGCGCCGATGTCGCTCGACGAGATCGAGGCCGAATATCTGGCCGCCCACGCGGCCGGCAATGATGTCGCCCGCCTGCATTCCGGCGATCTTTCGGTGTGGAGCGCCGTTGCCGAGCAGATCCGCCGGCTGGAAAAGCACGGCATTCCTTACACGCTGACGCCGGGCGTGCCGTCCTTCGCCGCTGCGGCGGCAGCGCTGCGCCGCGAGCTGACCATTCCAGAAGTCGCGCAAAGCCTGGTGCTGACCCGCATCTCCGGCCGCGCCTCGAAAATGCCGCCGGGCGAAACGCTGGCCGGCTTCGGCCGCACCGGCGCCACGCTGGCCATCCACCTTGCCATCCACGCTATCGACCGCATCGTCGCCGAACTGACGCCGTTCTATGGCGCCGATTGCCCGGTGGCGGTCGTCTTCCGTGCTTCCTGGCCGGACGAGCGCGTGCTGACCGGCACGCTGGCCACCATCGAGGCGCAACTGGCCGCCGATCCGATGGAACGCACGGCAATCATCTTCGTCGGCCGCTCGCTGGCGGCGGAGGGTTTTGGCGAAAGTTCACTGTACGACGCGCACTACCAGCGACGCTTTCGCGGACGGGACGGATTGTGAGCGGCAGCAACAGAAACACTACGGTTGAGCAAGCGCTCACCCGGCTCAACTTCAAGCCGCGCCAGCTTGAGCCCGGGCATGTCTGGCTGGCCGGCGCCGGCCCTGGCGATCCCGGCTGCCTGACGCTGGAAGTGCTGGCCGCCCTCGGACAGTGCGACGCGCTGGTTTATGACGCGCTGGTCTCGCCAGAAGTCGTCGCTGTCGCCGAGCGCGCGGAACTGTTCTATGCCGGCAAACGCGGCGGCAAGCCGTCGATGAAGCAGGACGACACCACCGCTCTGCTGGTCCGGCTGGCGCGCGCGGGCCGGCGCGTCGTCAGGCTGAAGGGCGGCGACCCCTATATTTTCGGGCGTGGCGGCGAAGAGGCGCTGGCGTTGGCCGGGGAAACTATCCCCTTCCGCATCCTGCCTGGCCTGACGTCCGGCCTCAGCGCGCTGGCCGCGACCGGCATTCCCGGCACCATGCGCGGCATCAACAAGGCGCTGATCCTGGCGACCGGCCATGCCGCCGGCACCGATGACGATCTCGACTGGGCGGCAATCGCCCGCACCGGCCAGCCGGTGGTCATCTATATGGGCATGGCCAATCTGCCGCTGATCGCCGCTTCGTTGCTAGAGGGCGGCCTGCCGTCTTCGATGCCCGCCGCGGTCATCGTTGCCGCGACGACGCCGCAGGAGCGTATCGTCGTCGCCACGCTCGCCACGATTGCGGAGGAAACGGCCGCAGCCGGCTTGACCTCGCCGGCGCTGATCGTCGTCGGCGGCATCGTCGGGATGCGCGCGGCACTGGCGGGTGAGCCATGACCCGCGCCATCATCATCGGCGCGCCGCGCTCGGGCTCGGGCAAGACCAGCGTCACCATCGGCATTTTGCGCGCACTTGCCCGGCGCGGCCTGAAAGTGCGCGGCGCCAAATCCGGCCCGGACTATATCGATCCTGGCTTCCACACCGCAGCCACTGGCCTGTCCGGTGTCAATCTCGACAGTTGGGCAATGCCGCCCGCCCTGCTCAACGCACTGGCCGGCGAAGCGACCGAAGATGCCGATTTTATCTTCCTCGAAAGCGCCATGGGCCTGTTCGACGGGATCCCTGCTGCTCCAGGCCGTTCCGGCTCGGCGGCCGATCTCGCACGGCTCTATGGTCTGCCGGTGCTGCTTGTGCTCGACGTTTCCGGCCAATCGACCACGGCTGCGGCCGTCGCCAAGGGTTTTGCCACCTACGATCCGGATGTGCGCATGGCCGGGGTCGTGCTCAACCGGCTGGGCAGCGAGCGCCACCGCCGGCTATGCGGCGATGCCATCGAAGCACTCGGCCTGCCTGTCGTCGGCGCCATCCTGCGCGATCCCTCGCTCAACCTGCCCGAGCGCCATCTCGGCCTCGTCCAGGCCGGCGAATATGAGAATCTGATGGCGCATCTCGACCGGCTGGCCGACATGGTCGAGCGGTCGCTCGACCTCGACTCCATTATGGCGCTGGCGGCGCCATTCACGCCCGCGCCGGGCAATTTCGACGACGCGCTGCCGCCGCCCGGCCAGCGCATCGCATTGGCCGAGGACGCCGCCTTCACCTTCCTCTATCCGCACGTTGCCGCGCATTGGCGCAAGGCCGGCGCCGAGATCGTTCCGTTCTCGCCGCTCACCGATGAGGCGCCAGGCGACGATTGCGATGTCTGCTGGCTGCCCGGCGGCTATCCCGAGTTTCATGCCGGCCGCCTCGCGGCCGCGGCGAATTTCAGGGCCGGCATGGCGCGGTTCGCCGCCAGGCGGTCGGTGCACGGCGAGTGCGGCGGCTTCATGGTGTTGGGCGAAGCGCTCGAGGACGCGTCGGGCGAGACGCATCGGATGCTTGGCCTCCTCGGCCATTCGACCAGCTTCGCCAAGCGCAGGATGAATCTCGGCTACCGCGAGGCGCGGCTGCGGTCCGGCTGTCCGCTCGGCAGCCAAGGCACGCTGATCCGCGGCCACGAATTCCACTACGCACAGATGATTGCGACCGGCAATGACGAGCCGCTGGCCGACCTCGCCGACGGTCAAGGAAATCCGCTCGGCGCCTCGGGCTACCGGCGCGGCAATGTCAGCGGCACGTTCTTCCATGCCATTGCGAGGGGCGGATGAAGGCCTCGCAACAGCAAATTCTCGATGATATCGCGCTTTGCCTCGTCTTCTTTACCCGGCTGCCGCTGCCGAGAGCCGACTTCCGTGGCCGCAGCCTTGCCGCTGCGATCTGGGCTGCACCCGTTGCCGGTCTCGCCGTCGCTCTGGCCGGTGCGCTGGTCTACGCCATCGGGACAAGGCTCGGCCTAGCCGCAGGTCCTGCTGCAGCGTTGGCCCTTGCCGCGATCTTGCTCGCTACCGGCTGCCTGCATGAGGACGGGCTTTCGGATGTCGCCGACGGTTTTGGCGGCGGCAAGACGCGCGACAGAAAGCTGGAGATCATGCGCGACAGCCGCATCGGTGCCTACGGCGCTTGTGCACTTGCTGTCTCGCTGCTGATCCGCTGGAGCGTACTCTCTGGATTCGCCGGCCCGGCTCATGTCTTCTGGGCCCTCATTGCCGCGCATGCGGCCTCGCGCGGCCTGCTCGGCGCCTTCATGCACCTGCTGCCGCCGGCCCGCACCGACGGCCTCTCGGCTGATGCAGGCTTAGTCACCACCGAAACCGCGGGTTTCGGTGCCGCGCTCGGTGCGATCGCGCTGCTAACGCTTGGGGTCGGCGCTGCCATCTTGGCGCTCGTCCTGCTTGCGTTTCTGTTTGCCGCGTTCCGGGCGCTTTGCCTGAACCAGGTCGGCGGCCAGACCGGCGACACCGTCGGTGCCCTGCAGCAGCTGGGCGAGATCACAATCCTGCTCGTCGCTTCCGTTTCCCTTTCCTGACTCTGTTTCGGAGATTTCGCCCCCATGCCTTTCAAATCACTCGATGAACTGCGCGCCGCCTGCCTCGACCTGCCCAGTGGCAGCGATGCCGCCGCAAATGCCGTCGCCCGGCGCCAGGACACGCTGACCAAGCCGCAAGGCAGCCTCGGCCGGCTGGAGACAATTGCCGCCTGGCTGGCGCGCTGGCAGGGCCGCGACGTGCCAAAACTCGACCGCGTCAAGGTCTTCGTCTTCGCCGGCAACCACGGCGTCACCGCGCAAGGCGTGTCGGCTTTCCCTTCGGAAGTCACCGTGCAGATGGTGGCGAATTTCGCCGGCGGCGGCGCCGCCATCAACCAGCTTGCCCGCGTGGCCGGCGCCGAACTCGACGTCATCCCGCTCGACCTCGACCGCCCGACCGGCGACTTCACGCAAGAGCCCGCAATGGACGACAAGGCCTTCCTTGCCGCCGTCTCGGCCGGCTACGGCGCGGTCAGCAGGGAACTCGACCTCGTCTGCTTCGGCGAAATGGGCATCGGCAACACCACGCCGGCCGCGGCCATCTCGACCGCGCTGTTCGGCGGCGGCGCGGAAAGATGGACCGGACGCGGCACCGGCGTCGACGACGCCGGCCTCGTGCGCAAGATCGTCGCCATCGAGGCCGGCCTGAAGCGCCACGCCCCGGCGCTAGCCGACCCCCTGAAGGTAGCGGCAGCCCTCGGCGGCCGCGAGCTCGCGGCGATCCTTGGTGCGACGCTGGCAGCGCGTCATCTCGGCGTGCCGGTATTGCTCGACGGCTTCGTCGGCACCGCCGCCGCGGCACCATTGGCGAGATTGCATCCTGCCGGCCTCGCGCACACACTGGCAGCCCATGTCTCGGCCGAATCCGGCCACCGTCGTCTGTTGGAGGCGCTCGGCCTGCCGCCCTTGCTCGACCTCGGCATGCGGCTCGGCGAAGGCTCCGGCGCCTGCCTCGCAGTCAACATTGTTCGTTCAGCCCTAGAATGCCATACGCGCATGGCAAGCTTTGCCGAGGCTGGTGTTTCGGAGAAGTAAGGCGGAGCCAGGCGCGGATCGCGTTGATGAACAAACCCTCACAGATTTTCGGAGACCCCAAGCACGGGCTTCGCGATATTCTTGCTCGGATCATCACAGATTTCGACAGCAAGAGCGGCGCTTTTGCCGGGCTGAAATACAATTCGCCGTGGATACTCGCCACCGAGGATTGGGCAGAGCGATCGGTCCATACGGTCGAAGAGCTATGCGAGATGATTTCTCAATGCCGGATTTCGGTTCGCTCTGGGAATCCGACGAATCCGCCAATCATCCAAATTTTTGAAGATCTTCGCAGTGCTGCGGAAGAGTGGAGAACAGAGACAGGTTACAGTGATCCGCCCATCCATCTGACCCCGGAATTGACGAAATTCCCTAATCGCAAAGAACTGAAAGCCCATACCCTGAAGGTATGGAGTTCTTTGGGATTGGCGAGGCAATGGCATAGCTATGATGCCAAGGACCTTAGGTTCTGCGGAATTTTTGAGGACAGATTTGGTCACAATGTTACAGTCAGAATGACCTTTAAGCTTGGATATGGTGGGCCTATCCGGCTGGATTTTCACTTTCCTTACTACGCAGACGATGAACCTACATCCTTTGAACTGGGCGGTCTCTCGGGCGAGGCGCTATTCCATGCACTTCGACTGCCCAGGCATCCTGAACTCGAATGGATCGCAAGCAAGAGCAAAACAAACTTCGATGCCGTCGACGGCGTGATAGCCATAACGCGAGCAATCCTGACCTATCTGAAGCCCACTATCCAATAGTCGGGCGAGTCAGCTAGCCGCTTGCCGACATGTGCGACGGGCAAAAGCTGTCTCGCGCCGCGTTAAGGTCTTTCCACCAAATCCCGGAGATTTTTGGTGGGTGCGCACAGGATTGAACTGTGGACCCGCTGATTAAGAGTCAGCTGCTCTACCAACTGAGCTACGCACCCACTCGGCCGGCAAAACCGGCGTTGGCGGGCATATAGCCGCCGACATCCGCCATGTCCAGCCCCGTGGGATTCATTTCCCGACAAATCGCCGAAGTGCCGCAGCCGTCAAACAAAAAGCCTGCCTTCAGCCACCTTCACCGCATGGCCGCCGATGCGGGCGGCGGTCAGTTTGCCACCTTCGACATTCAGTTCGAGGCGAATGCGCGAAGGCCGGCCCATCTCCAGCCCCTGCTCGATCCACAGTTGTGAAACGCCGTCCGTCGGGCCGTCGAAATGCATGATCGCGCCAGCGAAGGCGGCCGCCGCTGAGCCGGTCGCCGGGTCTTCGTAGGACGGATTGCCGGGCACCATCATGCGGACATGGAAGGCACTGTCGTGGTGCACCGTCTCGCGGCAATAGACATAGGGGCTGGCGAAGGCCCAATCGCTCTTGCGTGGTGCGAGCTCCGACCAGGCCTGATTGTCCAGCCTGATCCGGGCGGCCGCCTCCAGATTGGCGACGGGGATGGCCACGTAGGGCACGCCCGCCGACCAGAACGAAACGCGGTGGTTCTCGAAGCCGATCTCGTGCGGCCCAAGGCCAAGGGCCGCGCCGATCGCCTCGGGATCGGCCGACAATGCCAGCTGCGCCGGCAGTTTCGCCAGGTCGAACTCGGCAAAGGTCGAACCGTCGTGCTTGCTGACAGCGCAGCGCACCGGACCGATATTCTCCTCGAGCACGAAGATGCCGGCGGCCTCTCCCGCCATTTCGGCGAGCGCTATCGCCGAGCCGACGGTTGGGTGGCCGGCGAACGGCATTTCATAGTCGGGCGTGAAGATACGGATGCGGGCCCGGTGCTTCGGGTTGTCCGGCGGCAGCACGAAGACGGTTTCGGACAGGTTGAACTCGCGCGCCACCGCCTGCATCGCCGCAACGTTGAGCCCGTCACAGTCGAGCACGACGGCCAGCGGATTGCCGGCCAGCCGGTTGGTGGTGAATACGTCGTAAAGCAAGTAATTCCGCGGCTGCATCTCAGTAAGTCCTCTGCCTCATTCCCAACATGAGCGAAATTTAATTTGAATTTTGCACCATAAGGCCTGATTTGTGCACTGATGGGATACCACTGAACATAGGGGTCCGGCGTGGACCAGATTGTCAATCTGCCAAAGACGGAATCCGCTTCCGCCATCGAGACGGCGCTCGGGCTCGACCACCAGGGCCTGAAGACAAAACGCCGTCGCGGTTGGCTTTACGCAGTGTTCGCACTGCTTGCCGTCGCCGCGACTGTCGTCGGCTACCAGTGGTATGCGGGCTCGCCCGCCAAGATCGAGTATACCACGACACTGGCCGCCATGGCCGACCTTACCGTCGCGGTTTCGGCTACCGGCACGCTGCAGCCTCTCACCCAGGTCGATATTTCCAGCGAACTCTCCGGCGTCGTCCGCTCGGTTTCGGTCAACGAGAACCAGCTGGTGAAGAAGGGCGATGTGCTGGCCGCGCTCGACACCGCAAAGCTGGAGGTGCAGATCGAGCGCGCCCAGGCCTCCGCCAAGGCAGCGGCGGCGAGCGTCGAGGACGCCACCGTGACCCTGGCCGAAAACGAAAAGGCGCTGGTGCGCGCGGCGCAACTGACCAAGCGCGGCATGGCGACGGACCAGTCGCTCGAAGCGGCAACCGCCACGCGCGACCGCTCGAAAGCGGCGCTCGATATTGCCAAAGCCAACCTCGCCATGGCCAGTGCCGATCTCAAGGCGCAGCAGACGGATCTTGCCAAGAGCACAATCTACGCTCCGATCGATGGCATCATACTGACGCGCTCGGTCGATCCCGGCCAGACGGTCGCCTCGTCGCTGCAGGCGCCGGTGCTGTTCGTCATCGCAGCGGACTTGAAGAACATGGAACTGAAAGCTGCGGTCGACGAGGCCGATATCGGCGCCGTCAAAACCGGCCAGCATGCGCGCTTCACCGTTGACGCGTTCCCCGAACGGCCATTCGACGCCGAAATCCGGGACATTTCCTATGCCTCGGTCACCACCGACGGTGTCGTTACCTATGATGCAAGGCTCGACGTCGACAATAGCGAGCTTCTGTTGCGGCCCGGCATGACAGCCACCGTCTCGGTCGTCACCAAGCAGGCCAAGAACGTGCTCACCGTGCCATCGATCGCCTTCCGCTACCGGCCGGCGCAGACGGCGGAGCGCGGCTGGAGCCTCACCGACGTGTTCACCGGCCGCATGGGGCGCCCGGGCGGCAACCGCCAGCGCCAGGCGGCGACGAAGCCCACCGACGGCTCGCGCACGCTTTACGTGCTGGAGAATGGCCGGCCGCATCCGGTCAACGTCAGGGTCGGCTCGACAGATGGCGAACTGACCGAGATCGTTTCCGGCCTGGAGGAAGGCGCGCAAGTCATTACCGCCTCGCAGCAGCGGAGCTGATCGTGGCATCGGGCGCGACCACCCTCATAGGCTTCGACAAGGTCTGGAAAAGCTATGGCCAGGGCGAAGCCCGGGTGCATGCGCTGGCCGGCGTCGACCTCGCCATCAGGCGCGGCGAATTCGTCGCCATCATGGGTCCGTCGGGCTCAGGCAAATCGACGGCCATGAACATCATTGGCTGCCTCGACACGCCGACGGCCGGGACCTACAGCTTTCAGGGCATCGATGCCGGCCGCCTCGACCGCAACCGCCGCGCCGTGCTGCGCAACCTCTATGTCGGCTTTGTCTTCCAAGGCTATAATCTCTTGCCGCGCACCACGGCGGCGGAGAATGTCGAACTGCCGCTGATCTATCGCGGCGTTGGCGCCCGCGAGCGTCGCGGCCTTGCCATGCAGGCACTTGCCGAGGTCGGCCTTGTCGGCCGTGAGCATCATACCCCGGCGGAGCTCTCCGGTGGCCAGCAGCAGCGCGTGGCGATCGCCCGCGCCATCGTCACCAGGCCGACGCTGCTCGTCGCCGACGAGCCGACCGGCAATCTCGACACCGCCCGCACGCACGAGATCATGGAACTCCTGACGCAGCTGAACAGCGAGCTCGGGCTGACTATCGCCATGGTCACGCACGAAGCCGATGTTGCCGGCTATGCGCAGCGCACGATCCGTTTCCTCGATGGCCATGTTGCCTTAGACACAGCCAATCTCGAGATGGCCTAGCCATGATCTGGGAAACCGTTCGCCTCTCGCTCCGCTCCATCCGCCGCAACGTGCTGCGCTCGTTCCTGACGCTGCTCGGCATCGTCATCGGTGTTGCCGCCGTGATCGCCATGCTGACCATCGGCTCGGGGACCACCGAGAAGGTCAAGTCCGACATTTCCAAGCTCGGCAGCAACCTGCTTGTCATTCGTTCCGGCCGACCGGCCGGGCCCGGCGGCCCGGGAGGGCTCGACCAGGTGGTCCGGCCTCTTGCCTACAAGGACCTCACAGCGCTTGCCGCGCATCTGGACGGCTCGCGTGCCATCTCGCCGGCGTCGCAAAAGCAGGTGCGCGTCATTTTCGGCACCGAAAGCCTGACCTCGGGCGTCACCGGCACCGACAGCGCCTATCTCGATGCCCGCGACTGGAAGCTGGTTTCGGGCCGCCCGTTCAGCGATTCGGAAACCCGCTCGGGGACCGGCGTCTGCCTCATCGGCGAGACGGTGCGCCAGCAGTTCTTCGGCGCCGGCGACCCTGAAGGCGAGATCATCCGCGTCAACCGCACGTCCTGCAAGATCATCGGCCTGCTCGAACCGAAGGGCTATACCGGTTTCGGCCAGGACCAGGACAATGTCGTGCTGATGCCGCTCGCCGCCTATCAGCGTCGCATTGCCGGCAATCGCGACATCGACTCGATCTATGTCGCCGCCGACGACCGTACGCCAACCACGGTGCTGCAGCAGCGCGTCGAGGACATCTTGCGCGACACACGCCGCATCACGCCCGACCGCGACGATGATTTCTCGATCCGCGACATGACCCAAATCGCCGATGCTATGGCCAGCGCGACCACCACCATGACTGGCATGCTCGGTGCCGTCGCCGGCGTCAGCCTGCTCGTCGGCGGCATCGGCATTATGAACATCATGCTGGTGTCGGTAACCGAGCGCACGCGCGAGATCGGCATCAGGCTCGCTATCGGCGCCCATGAAAAGCATATCCTCATCCAGTTCCTGGTCGAGGCAACCGTGCTGTCGCTGCTTGGCGGCATCATCGGCATCCTGATCGGCCTGGCCCTTGCCGGCCTCGCCTCGCTGACGCTGACGATCCCGTTTGCGCCAAGCCCGGCGGTCATCCTGCTTGCGGTCGGCTTTTCCGCGCTGATCGGCATGGTGTTCGGCTTCTTCCCGGCGCTGCGCGGCGCGCGGCTTAACCCGATCGACGCGCTGAGGCATGAATAGGCATTGCAGCAAGTGTCGCCTCCAGACGCTGCCAATTTTTTATGCAACCTGCCCTTGTCGCTGCACATTCTGCAATGATAACAATGCTGTTGGGGACTAAGGGGGGAACAATGGATGAGCAAGAAAGCGCGACTGGCTCTGGCGATTGTAATCGTCGAAGCCGCCTTGGCAGGGCTTTGGTGGAATTTGATCCTTTATGGGATGGAGAATCCCGATCGCGTCACCGCTGACTTCCAGCAGGTAATTGGGCAGACGATGGGAACGGCGATGGGCGCGCTCCTGGGTCTCGGCGTGCTGTTGTATTTTGTTGCCGCCCGCAACGACCGCAAGGCTATTGAAGGTAGGCTACGACGTTAGAGTTGGAACCTTGCTCGCTCGCAAAGTGCCATTCGATCAGCGGTCTCATATGCGGCATCAGCCCGTCCGGCAGGTCGGCTGCATTGCGGATGATGACGGGGCCTTCGATTTCAGGCTCTGACTCGGCCGCGACGAAAGCGCTGATCCGCTGTGCCAGGTCGTCGGCGGACGCCGTCTCGCGGTAGCGGCGAAAGATCACCGTGCCGCTTGCCGTCGACAGGGCGTAATGGCGCCTGCCGCGTGTCGCGCCGGATAGATCGAGGCCGGTCTCTTCCCGCACCTCGCGGATCATGTTGAAGTCCACGTCGACAAGGCCGTCGCGGAAATCGGTTGGCTCGAACGAGCCGGCGGCGAAGTAGATGCGCCCGGCGTTGACCGTATGCGGCGCCATGCGGATCGCCACCAACGCGTTGTCGCCGGCGACCAGCATGGCGTGAGCGTAGGCATGTTCGGCGCCAGGCACCTGTCGATTGCTGCGCCAAAGCATGAAGGTCGAATAACGCACCGCATGGCAACGGCCGACTAGGCGATTGTCGCGATAGCTGAGAGCGGAAAGCAGCACCACGGTGCCGTCGAAAAGCGCCGGCTTGGCCGCGGTCTCACGCCGCCAGTTCTCGGCGATCGCGTCGGCATGATCGCGCTCGAACGGATGCGGGCCGGAATCGAGCCTGACGTCGATGGCATCGACCGGCAGGATGACATTGCGCGGCAGGTCGAAACTCACGCCTGTCTCACACCATGTCGAGGGCAATTGCTACCGGGCAATGGTCGGATGCCTTCGGCCGGTCCCATCCGGCACGTGGGAAGCGCTCGACCTCCTGGCCCGCTGGAAATATGGTGCGCCAAGGCTGGCCGTTGCGGATGATATCGGGAACCGCGGTGGCGTTCTGCCTGGCCAGCGCCCTCGACAAAAGGATGTAGTCGAGCTGGCAGAGATGCCGCTCTTCCGGTCCGCGTGTGTGATAGAAAGTCCAGCGGTCCATTTCCGGCCGCCGCTCGACCGCGTTTTCACAAAAGCCGCCGGCAGTGAGCACATCGATGCAGGACCGGCTCTCGTCGATGACCTCGAAACGGTAGCCGTCGACGGCATCGCCGGTAATCTTCACGCGCTGCCGGTAGTCGTTCATGTCGCCGCAGATTGCCCAGCGCTTGTCGGCGGCATGGTCCTTGCCGAAGCGCTCCTCGATGATCAGGCGAACCGCTTGCGCCTCGGCGATGCGCAGCGGCATTGTTGCTTCACGGCCGTCGAGGCCGTTGCGGGGCGAGCCCATCGATTTGAAATGCACGAGATAGAGCGTCAACGGCGCGCCAGCCACCGTCAGATCGATTTCCAGGCAGTCGCGCCGGAAGATGCGCTCATTGGCCTGATACCCAAGCGCTGCCAATTCCGGCGTGTGCAGGCCGAATTGCTCGAACGTGACATAGGCGTAGCTGGTCATGCGCACGAATTCGATTGGCTGGCCCTGCGCGGTCTCGTTGCGCATCATCACGGCGACGTCGATGCCGCGCGAATCATTGCCGGCGGTGGTGTATTTCTGGCGGTAGCCTTGCCCCACCATCTTGAACAGATAGCCATATTCGAAGGCCCTCAGCGCCTCGATATTGTCGACCTCCTGCATGCAGATGATGTCGGCGCGGGTGGCCGCGATCGCCAGCGCCGTCAACTGCCGCGTGTCGTCGGATTGGGCGATGGCCCGCGCCTGCTCGAGCATCTTGTATTCGGCCTCGCTCTGAATGTCGAAAAGCGCCAACGTGCGATCTTCGTTGAGCTGATTGCGGTATCCGGAATAATCAAACCTGTTCATCAGGTTTTCGACGTTGAAGGTGGCAAGGCGCAGCGACATGGCTTTGACCTTTGCCCGCAAGCGCGCCCGAAAACAAGGGCGCAGAAACCAGGCGGCTCTGATTGATCGCGCGCGCCCTATGGTTGACGGAACCTTTTTGTTCATCTTCCGTTCAGATGGAAAGTTCCATCAATAGGCCCTTCCCCGGGGTATTCTGGGCGTGGGGCCTGAATCTTCGGAGAGTGCGATGAAACCGCTCTTTTTATCTTCCGCCAGATCCGGGCTGATGGCCCTCGGTCTGATCGCCGGCCTCTCGGCCCCGTCGCTTGCCGGGCCGATGCCCAAACCTCTGCTGCCGGTGGCGGGCAATGCCGCCGACATCGTGCAAATTCGTGAAGATTGGGCCGGCGGCAACGACAGGCAGATATGGCGTTGGCGCAACCACGGCTTTCGGCAATGGCACGGCGGCGACGATTGGAGATGGCGGTCCCACAATTTCCGCGGCCGTCATTTTTCGAGACACTGGGACAATGGCGGCTGGGACGACAGCTGGCGCTGGCGCCACCATCGCCGCCATTACCGCGGCGGCTACTATGATGATGGTGCGGGTGCCGCGATTCTTGGCTTGGGCCTGGGGCTCGGCCTTGGCAGCCTGTACAACAGCTACAACTACTACGACGCGCCGCCACCGCGCCGCTATTATCGCGCAGGGCGGCTTTCCAGTGCACATGTCCAATGGTGTTACAATCGCTACCGGTCGTACCGCGCCTGGGACAACACCTTCCAGCCCTATTACGGGCCGCGCCAGCAATGCTACTCGCCCTATAGGTAAGCAGGCTGACAACAAGCATCATTCGGCGCCGTGCTTCGCGGCGCCTTTTTCTTCCAGCCAGGAACCGCGAACATCGCCCAGTCCCGACTGCTGATAACGCTATTTTTATCAGGCAGGTCTAATAATCCTCCCGATCAGAACGCCCGAGACGCGAAAAATGGCTGGATTGCGTGCGATGGCCGAGGACGAACAGAGGGACAAACGCCGGCAGCGCGTCTTCAAGGGCGCGACGATCCTGACCGGCATGAGCAATTCCGAGGTCACCTGCACGCTGCGCAACATGCATGCCGGCGGCGCCGAATTGAAGGTCTCGATCGATGCGCGCGTGCCCGATGAGTTCCTGCTCTATGTTCCGACCGACGGCGTTGCCTACAAAGCGGTGGTCCGCTGGCGCCGCGAGGACCGAATCGGCGTGATGTTCACCGGCACCCAGCCAAAGCCCAGTTGGCATTACGGCTGAGATCTCACCTGCGCTATCCGGGTGGCAGGACTTGCAGTGTCTGCTCGTCAAACAGCGGCTCTTCCTGGCCGACGCGAACGAACAGAAGCTTTCGCAGGTCGAGTGATTGCACCTCGAAATACTGAATGCCGTCCGGGGCTTCGCCCCATTCGCCGCAAGGCGGTTCGCCGACCTCGTCAGGGTTAGCGACGGTCTTCAATTGCTCACGATAGGCGGCATCGGGCCTGAAAACATACCGGAGGATGCGCGCGGGCGTCGCCGCGTCGGTGTAAGGCGTGAGCACGCAACGTGTGCTGATGGCTTTCTCGGTCTTCTCTGTAAAAATGCGCTGCAACGCAGCGTCGGCGGCTTCGCCCGGCAGCATATCGAAGACTTCGACGACGGGATCGGCCGGCCCGCCGTCGCTGTATTTGATGGCAAGCGCATTGCCGCCAAGCTCGAAATGAATCCGGCGAAAACCGAAATCGCAGCGCTGCACCCAGGCAGCCAGCCCGACATCCTTGTCCGCCAGCCGTTCCCAGCTGCATTTGTCGACAGGCGGACGCGACGGCTTGCCTTGGTCGGCACGAGCGCCCGTAGCCATGGCCATAAGGACCGGCAGGGCGCAGATGCAGGCCGGCAGTCTCTTGCTATTCATCGCTGCAACCCGACAAGGTAAAGGCATCCCAGGCTGAACCATCGGGATTGGCATTGGCGAAATCGGGCCATTCGGTAAAAATCGCGCCGAAGTCAGGCAACAGCAACCCTGCCGGTGCCGGCGAGGCTTGGCGGGAGCTCAACTGCTCGGCACCGCCTGCATTGAACGCATAGACCTGCCCATCCCACACTCTGCACAGCCCGGTGCCGTCCTCGAGACCCGCCTCACGATCGTCGTCGGTGCAGGTGTGCCGGATCGTGCCCACAGGAAACGAGTACTTGCCATTGGTCCAGGTAATGTCCGACGGCAGGCGAAGGTCGGTGTTCGGCACGATCAGCGAAAAGACCTCGGTCGTCAGCGCGGCCGGCTCGTTGTTGGTTGGCCGGAACTGTATCGTTGCTCCCGAACGCGGCTCGCGATAGGTCGCATGGCTGAGCGGACATTCTGTTGCGTTCGCTGCTTGCAACAGGCTCAGCATGCTCAGAAAAATAGCTGCTGCTTTGCGGATGATCATTTAAGTCCCTTGGAGCAGCATCATTGTGAAGTCTGAGCATCGATGCTTTAGCATGGCCCAAGGCCACGTCGAAAAGAAAGAATCGATGATGCGAAATCTCTTGATGCTCATTTCGATCCTAGCATTTTCGTGCGGCCACGCCTTTGCCACGGAACCCTATGTGGGCACATGGTCCGGGGACAGATCGAACTGTACCGCCGTTGCGGATGTTCAACGCCAGACTGTCTACACATTGTACCGCGACGCGCTGTCGGTCCCTGCTCTCGGCTGCGAACACGCAACGTTCCTCAAGACGCCCACGGGCTGGGTGGCGCGGGCCAGCCAATGTTACGGATCCGACCCGTCGGCCGAAGAGCCGTTCTCCCGTGTCATCCATATTGTGGTCGACGGGGCGACGTTGAGACTGACATGGCCGGGCTTCGACAGCGGAGTTCTTGTCAGGTGCTGACGACAAGTGTCCTCTTCCTCTGGATCTACAGCGTCTAGGACGGCAGCTTCAGCATTAGATCACCCCGACAAGCAGCGCGGCTCCACCTATCAAGCCAACGGCGCAGACCCACAGGAGCCAAAGCCCGCTCACCCTGCATTCGAGAACCGCTGCAACTGGGTTGTCGGGATCGTAGTGGACCTCAACCTTGTCGCCCTGAAGATAGCGCTGTGATTGACCGCTGACGAGGCTCGGCAGCGAAGCCGTCACGTTTGCGCCGAAAGCGATGCGATCGGCGGCATAGCGCTGGCCGGCGACGCTATAGCTGTAGACGATGCGGGATTTGAAGACTGTTCGCCAGGGCCGATAGCCGCCTCCGGACCTGTCGCGGGTCTCGAATTTCTGCAGGCCCGAAGCATCGATGCGTCCTGCCGTGATCGGCCATTTGGCCGCCTGTTCCGCAAGTGACTTCTGGGCAAAGCCCATGCGCAGGACAAACAATCCCATGAAAAGCAGCAGGGCAGCGGCGCCGAGGTTCTGCGGTCTGGGCAAAAACGGCCGGATCGCTTCGAGGACGCCGCCGACGGAGAGGACCAATACAAGCGCGCCGACCACCAGCCCGGCCGAAAGCTGGACCATGAACTTGAAGGAGCCGTCGGGCATGGTGCGTTCGATCACGGCCTTGGCTGGATCGGCCGGATTGTAGAAGACGGTTACGCCGGCTCCGTTTGGAAATTTCGCAAGGGTTTCCGCCACGGCAAAGTTTCCAAGGTTCTCCTGCACGCTGTAGTGCGAACTGCGAAATGTCTTGCCGTTCACCTTGTATTCGAAGGTGATTGCCGGGAAGTTGCGGATTTCGGTCGACCCTCTGCTGTCCGAACCGGATCCCGAACTGGTCACCTCGCGAGCCTCGACCCGCGACGAGATGATCTTTCCCGGCGTCGGAGACCAGCGGCTGACCGCCCTCACCTCCCACCACTTCAGCAAGGTGACGAGGGAGAGCATGCCGGCAACCGCGCAGGCAAACCCGACCAACAGAAATTTGAGTTCCAACTCTCACCCCCTTGGCACTTTTGTGCCATGCCCCGCACAGGCATATCACGGTGATGAGGATAGTGCGCCTGTCCAGAAGCCTGGAAACCACACAATCTTGATGCGAAAAGGCCGGCGGATCGCTCCGCCGGCCTTTCTTGATCGGCAATGAAATTGCGATCGGTTCTTGGCCTTGTCGACCAGCTTGTTCATGGAAATTCCCACGCGCCCGCAGCGCGAAGCCCGAGGACGGGTAACGAAACGAACGTGGATGTCCTTCAGTTCTTGGCCTTGTCAACCAGCTTGTTCTTCGAAATCCACGGCATCATCGCGCGCAGCTTGGCGCCGACTTCCTCGATCTGGTGGCTGTCGTTGTTGCGGCGGATGCCCTTGAAGCGCGACATGCCGGCGCGGTATTCCTGCATCCATTCCGAGGTGAACTTGCCGGTCTGGATATCCTTCAGCACGCGCTTCATCTCGGCCTTGGTCTCGGCGGTGATGATGCGCGGGCCCGAGACATATTCGCCCCATTCGGCGGTGTTCGAGATCGAGTAGTTCATGTTGGAAATGCCGCCTTCATAGATCAGGTCGACGATCAATTTGACCTCGTGCAGGCACTCGAAATAGGCCATTTCCGGCGCGTATCCGGCTTCCACCAGTGTCTCGAAGCCGGCGCGGATCAATTCGACCAGGCCGCCGCACAGCACCACCTGCTCGCCGAACAGGTCGGTCTCGCACTCCTCGCGGAAATTGGTCTCGATAATGCCCGAGCGGCCGCCGCCAACGCCGCAGGCGTAGGAGAGCGCCAGGTCGAGCGCATTGCCCGAAGCGTCCTGGTTGACCGCGACCAGGCACGGCACGCCACCGCCCTTCTGGTATTCGCCGCGCACCGTATGGCCAGGCCCCTTCGGCGCGATCATCACGACGTCGACCGAAGCTTTAGGCTCGATCAGGCCAAAATGCACGTTGAGGCCGTGGGCAAAGGCGATCGCTGCGCCATCGCGGATGTTCGGCGCGATCTCGGATTTGTAGATGTCGGCCTGCAGCTCATCCGGCGTCGCCATCATCATCAGGTCGGCCCACTTAGCGGCATCGGCTACGCTCATCACCTTGAGCCCGTCGGCCTCGACCTTCTTGGCGGTCGCCGAGCCAGCCTTGAGGCCGATGGCGATGTCCTTGACGCCGGAATCCTTGAGGTTGAGCGCATGCGCCCTGCCCTGGCTGCCATAGCCGATGATAGCGACCTTCTTGCCCTTGATCAGGTTGAGATCGGCGTCGCGATCGTAATAGACACGCATTTTTCTTCCTTCCCGTTTTGAACCAGAGCATGATGCCGAAAGTGTGAAGCGGTTTTCGGACGACATCATGCTCCATCTTTTAGCGTAGAGCCGGATTCAGATTTCAGGTCGATTTGACCTGAAATCATCCGGCTCTATGGGCCCTGCGGCCCGGTTTTTGCCCCGAAAAGAGCGAGAAACTGCTGCGTCGCCCGGACGGCATCGCCGCCGATCGCCACATCAGTCAATTCCAGCCGGTCGCCAAGCAGCAAGCGGATCTGCACGTCACGGGCGACCAGCCCGAAAAAGGTGCGGAACGCCGTCTCCGCGTCCGAAAATTCAAGGAACCCGGCCTGTCTCCCGGCCTCCAGCACCGGCTTGAGGCGCTTGGCCAGCGCAAATCGACCGTTCTCCAGCACGATGGCGCCGAGATCGTCCTTCCCCGAACTAGCATGGCCGACCGCCACCCTGTTCAGCGCGATCGAGGTGTCGCTCGAAATTACCTTGAGCCAGTCCGAAGCGAAGCGTTCGAGGCTCGCCGTCAGCGAAGGGAGGTCGAGCCCCTTGCGGTCGACCGGCACTACCCGCACCTTGGACGCCTGCCATTGTACCGTTGCCGTCAACAGCCCGTCGCGATCGCCGAACCATTTGTAGAGCGTCTCCTTCGAGCAGCTCGCCCGCCGCGCCACGGCGGTCATGGTCAACTGATCGCCCTCTTCGACCAGCAGGCGAAGGGCGGCGTCGAGCACGTCCTTCTGCCGCTCCGTCAGCGCCTCGCTGGTGTCGATGTCGGTCACAGCGTGCAATACAGTTTTTCCTCAGGAGGCAAACTCACCCGCAGTTCAGATACGAGCTCGATGGCGTACCGTACGTTACGGTTCGGCTTTATGGCGTATTGCCCGACCCGACGCAAGCCTTTATTTCTGTTTGCTCCATGCGGGGCATCACGGGAGACACGGATCATGCTCGCCGGATTGCTTGCCTTGACCGTTGCCGCAGTGTTCGCCGGCGCGGCTATCTACGTCAGCGTCGCCGAGCAGCCGGCGCGGCTTCGCCTCGATGACAAGGCATTGCTGCAGGAATGGCAGCCTTCGTACAAACGCGGCGCCGCCATGCAAGCCTCGATCGCCGTCATCGCCTGTATTCTGGGCCTCGTCGCCTGGTGGCTGACCGGCAATCTCGCTCATCTGGCCGGCGCCGTGCTGATCATCCTGCCTTGGCCATGGACGCTGCTGGTGATGATGCCGGCAAATAGGTTGCTGGAGGCGATGGACGCGAACTCCGTCAATCCTGAAGCTCGGACATTGATCGCCAAATGGGGCAATCTGCATCTGGTCCGCGTCGGGCTTGGCGTTCTGGCGACGTTGGCATTCCTCTTGGGCAGTGCCTGACCTCGCCAATCGGTGCCATCTTCGTCATGAAGGCGTGTCACTCCAGGGCGGGCGGATCTCGCAGGCGCCCAAGCAGAGCTGACAGCACATCGAGCTCATCATTGGAAAGCCGGGAGCCGACCAACTCCGCGATCGACCGGCCGTAGACAGCCCACATGCGGCGGCGCGTCTCGCGTCCCTTGTCTGTGACGCGGACCGTTTGCCCGCGGCCGTCATCGGCAACTGGAAGCTTCTCGACCTGCCCGTCGGCTTCGAGCCGCGCCAGCAGCCGGGAGATGTTGTACTGCGCAAACAGGGTGCGCTCGGTGAGTTGGAACGGCCGCAATCCGGCCTCGCCCGCCTCGGCAAGCTCATGCAGGACGTCGTACCAGGCAAGCGGCGGCAGGCCACTGTCCTTCAGCGCGTCCTCGGCTCGTTCCAACAACTGGCGCGAAACCCGCATCAGGCGGGCCCAGGCCTTGATGGCTGGAGGTGAAGGAATCCCGGTCATGATTGCATCGTAGGCGATAGATGCAATTGCATCAAGCTTGACGATCGATGCAAATGCATCTATATAGATGCAATCGCATCAATCATGAGAGGCAATTCCGATGAAGCATGAAATCTGCAAGATCGCCGACATTCCGGAAACAGGCAGCCTGATCGCTCCGTTCTTCGGCCGCGAGGTCCATGTCTATCGCAGCGGCGAGCGTATCCGCGCCGCCGCCAACGTCTGCCTGCATTTCGGTGGCCCGCTCGACTGCAAGGACGGCAAGCTCGTCTGCCAATGGCACGGCGCCTCGTTCGACATGGCCAACGGTGATCGCCTCGAAGGCCCGGCGCCGAAGGGCTCCCGCCTGATGTTCCTCTCCACCCGCGTCGAGGACGGCGCATTGAACTATGTCTGGGAGAGTGAGATGATCGACAAGCTCATCCTCGTCAGCCACCATCTTTGTCCCTATGTGCAGCGCGCGGCGATTTCACTTCGCGAAAAGGACGTGCCATTCGAGCGCATCACGGTCGATCTCGCCAACAAGCCTGCCTGGTTCAAGGCGATATCGCCGCTCGGCAAGGTGCCGCTGCTCCGCGTTGAGCATGACGGCCAGGAAACGGTGATCTTCGAATCGCTCGTCATCCTCGAATTCCTCGAGGAAACCCAGCCCAATCCGCTGCATCCCACCGACCCCTATGCCCGTGCCCGGCATCGCGCCTGGATCGAGTTCGGCTCGGCAATCCTCAATGCCATCGGCCGCTTCTATTCAGCACTCACCGAAGCCGCCTTCATCGCCGAACGCGGGGCTCTGGCAGCAATGTTCGATCGCCTGGACGTGGAACTGGCGAACGGCGCGGCTGGGCCACGGTTCGACGGCGAGCGCTTTTCACTGCTCGACGCGGTCTACGGGCCGATTTTCCGTTATTTCGAGGTCTTTGACCGGATCGGCGATTTCGGCATCCTGGACGGAAAACCGCATATCCAGGCGTGGCGCAAGGCATTGCACGAACGCCCATCCGTGAAGGACGCGGTCGCTCCCGATTATCCGGAACGCCTCCACGCATTCTTGCAGGCTAAGGGTTCGCACCTTTCGGAAATCATCCGCCAAAACGATCCGGCCACAGCGCTTCCGCAAGCCCGATCGGCTTGAATGGATTGAGCACCGTTCCTGTAACCATGGAAGCCGCTGTCTCGGCCTTGAGGCTCAGCCCTCGGCAGCATCGAAAATCTTCCGCGCCTCGCGTACAGCGCCGTGATTGAGCTCGGCCCATTGGATCAGCTGATGCAAGGGTCCAAACATCGAGCGCCCGAGATCGGTGAGGCTGTATTCGACGCTCGGCGGTTTGGTCGGAAACACCTGGCGATGCACATAGCCGTCGCGCTGCAGATCGTGCAGCGTCTGGGTGAGCATTCGCTGTGAAATATCGGGCACCAGCCGCCGCAATTCGCCGAACCGGTACGGCTTCTCGGCCAAGGCCTCCATCAGCAGTGAACTCCATTTATTGCTTATGCCCTGGATCACGTCGCGAACCGGGCAATCCGCAAGGTTTCCGCCACCGCTGCCTGCTTTGTATATCTCGAGCTTCGATCTCAGATTGACGATCTTGCCGTCCATGGCTGGTTCCCTGGATGTGCCTACCTCCCGCAAAACTGCCTTCTTTACGAGGATGGGTCAATTCCTATTTTAGTGTTGGTCTCTTTTTGAGACTAACATATGCACCCGCCGCTCCGGCGCAACGTCAGGACATCTCATGACCGACACCCTTCTCGTCACCGGCGCCTCCGGCCAGCTTGGCCGCGGCGTCATCAATCATCTTCTTGACACGCTCAAGGTCTCCCCTCAGCGCATCATCGCCGCCACCCGCAATCCGGAAAATCTGGCCGATCTGGCAGCCCGAGGCGTCACCATCCGGGCGGTTGACTTTGACGACACCGCGTCGTTGGCCAGTGCATTTACCGGCGCCGACAGGGTTCTGATCATTTCGACAAACGAGCTCGCCGTTCCGGGCAAGCGCCTGAAGCAACATGAGGCCGCGGTCGCCGCCGCAAAAAGCGCCGGCGTTTCGCATCTGCTCTACACGTCGATGCCCAATCCGGAGCCAGGATCGCCGGTACTGTTTGCGCCCGATCACCACGGCACCGAGCAGGCGATCAAGGCGAGCGGTATCCCCTACACCATCTTCCGCAACGGCTGGTATCAGGAGAACCTGTTCATGGCGCTGCCGCACGCCATCGCCTCGGGGCACTGGTACACATCCGCTGGAGACGGCCGCATTGCACACGGCGCGCGCGACGATATGGCCGCGGCAATCGCCGCCGGCCTCGCTTCGAGTGCAACCGAAAGCACGACATACACACTGACCGGCCCCAAGGCCCACACGATGGCCGAGATTGCGGCCCTCGTCACCGAGGTCACCGGCAACCCGATCGAAGTCGTCCAGCTTTCGGATGAAGCGCTGACCGAGGGATTGAAGGCAGCCGGCGTTCCCGAAGCTTTTGCGCCTGTCATCGTTTCCTTCGACACCAACACCCGCTCCGGCCGGATCGGCATGGTGACCGACGCGGTCGAGACGCTGTCCGGCAGGAAGCCGCAGCCGCTGAAGCAATTTCTTGAAGCAAACAAGGCGGCTCTGGTGAGCTGAGCCTCACAATGGCCGTGCACTCAAAGGGCACGGCCATTTGTTCAGATAGCCACCTGCGTCCCGATCTCGACCACCCGTCCGGTCGGGATCTGGAAATATTCCGTCGCATCGGCCGCCGTGCGCGCCAGCCCGATGAACAGCTTGTCCTGCCAGACCGGCATGCCGGAATTGGGCGAGGCCTTGAGAGAGCGCCGCGACAGGAAGAAGGAGGTCGTCATGATGTCGAACTTCCAGCCCTGTTTGCGGCAGATCGCCAGCGCACGCGGGATGTTGGGCTGCTCCATGTAGCCGAAGGTCAGCGTCACCCGCATGAACAGCTCGTTGACCATTTCCATCTTGACGCGCTCGCTGTCGGGCACAACCGGCTGCGGTGCCGTCACCACCGAAAGGATGACGTTCTGCTCGTGCAGCACCTTGTAGTGCTTCAGGCTGTGCATCAGCGCGGTCGGCGCGCTCAGCGGGTCGCTGGTCAGGAACACCGCGGTGCCCGACACCAGATGCGGTTTCTTCTTCAGCAGATTGCCGGCAAGGAAATCGAGCGGGATCTCGTTCCGGCGCGTCTTGTCGAACAAATAGCGGCTGCCGCGGATCCAGGTCCACATAGTCATCACGATAACTGCGGCGATGGCAAGCGATGCCCAGCCACCTTCAAACACCTTGACTATGTTGGCGGCAAAGAAGCCGGTATCGACGAAGGCGAACACGGCCATCAAGGCGATCGCGACGCCGAGCGGCCATTTCCAGATGCGCGTCATCACAACAAAAAGCAGCACATTCGTCACCAGCATGTTGCCGGTCACCGAAATACCGTAGGCCGAGGCCAGGCGGCTGGATTCGCCGAAGCCGACCACCAGCAACATCACCACCAGCGCCAGCATCAGGTTGATGCGCGGCAGATAGATCTGGCCCGACTGTTTTTCCGACGTATGCTGGATAACGAAACGCGGCAGCATATTGAGCTGCACCGCCTGTCTGGTCAGCGAAAAAGCGCCGGAGATCACCGCCTGGCTGGCGATGACGGTCGCCGCCGTCGCCAGCACGACCATCGGAATAAGCGTCCAGCCCTGGTTCATCTCGAAGAATGGATGACCGACAACGCCGCCATTTGCCAGCACGAAGGCGCCTTGCCCGACATAGTTGAGCAACAGACAAGGGAACACGATTGCCAGCCAGGCGAGTACGATCGGCTTGCGGCCGAAATGGCCGAGGTCGGCATAGAGCGCCTCGGCGCCGGTGACGGCGAGGAAGACCGCACCAACCGTGACGAACGCGACATCGGGCGAGTTGACCAGGAACGACACGATGTAATGCGGGCTGATCGCCAGCAGGATTTCCGGATCGGCGATGATGTGGTTAATGCCGGAAAGGCCGATGGCCAGGAACCACAGAGCCGTGACTGGCCCGAACACCAAACCTACGCCGCCGGTGCCGAATCGCTGTACCGCAAACAGGATCGCCAGGATGGCCAGTGTCAGCGGCACCACATAGGGCTGGAATGTCGGCGTGACGACATTCATACCTTCGACCGCCGATAGCACCGAGATCGCCGGCGTAATGACTGCGTCGCCGAAAAAAAGCGCCGCGCCGACGATGCCGATGCCGAGGATCACCGCCGAGCGCGTCGGGAAACTGTTGCGCGCCAGCGCCATCAGCGACAGCACCCCTCCCTCGCCTCGATTGTCGGCGCGGAGCACGAACATGATGTATTTGATGGTGACGGTGATCGTCAGCGACCAGATGATCAGCGATAACACGCCGAGGATGTCGCCACGGTTGGCGACGTTGCCACCGGCCGATGCATGCAACGCCTCGCGAAATGCATAGATCGGGCTGGTACCAATATCGCCGTAAACCACGCCGAGCGCGCCCAGCATCAGCACCTTGGTGCTGTGCTGCTCGACCTCAGAATGGCTGGATTGTTCGACAGGTTCTGCCTCGTTACCAGCATTGGTAAGGGCCATGGACGACACTCCGGTAAGCGGGCGGTGCTCTACGCTTGCTGCGCTGCAATATCAAGTGCCGTGACGTAATGGCTCCGTCCCGATATTGCGAGTCCTCCACGACTTGGCAGACTCAGTCCGATCGGCAGACCACCTGGAATGTCGCAACGGACACGTTTTTAAATAGCCACCTGCGTCCCGATCTCGACCACCCGTCCGGTCGGGATCTGGAAATATTCCGTTGCATCGGCCGCCGAGCGCGCCAGCCCGATGAACAGCTTGTCCTGCCAGACCGGCATGCCGGAATTGGGCGACGCCTTGAGTGAGCGCCGCGACAGGAAGAAGGACGTCGTCATGATGTCGAACTTCCAGCCCTGCTTGCGGCAGATCGCCAGCGCACGCGGGATATTGGGCTGCTCCATATAGCCGAAGGTCAGCGTCACCCGCATGAACAGCTCGTTGACGGTCTCCATCTTGACGCGCTCGCTGTCGGGCACGACAGGCTGCGGCGCCGTCACCACCGAAAGGATGACGTTCTGCTCGTGCAGCACCTTGTAGTGCTTGAGGCTGTGCATCAGCGCCGTCGGCGCGCTCAGCGGGTCGCTGGTCAGGAACACCGCGGTGCCCGACACCAGATGCGGCTTCTTCTTCAGCAGATTGCCGGCGAGGAAATCCAGCGGGATCTCGTTCCGGCGCGTCTTGTCGAACAAATAGCGGGTGCCGCGTATCCATGTGGACATGATCAGCCCCATGCCGCAAGCGACCGTGATCGACACCCACCCGCCTTCGAGGATCTTAACGACGTTTGCGAGGAAAAATCCGGTATCGATCGTGCCGAACAGCAGTGTGAGCGCGGCTGCCAGTGCAAGCTGCCATTTCCACCGGAACCGCATCACCACGAACAGCAGGATGGTTGTCATCAGCATTTCGCCAGTCACCGAAATGCCATATGCGGAAGCCAGCGAACTCGAGCTGCCAAAGCCGACCACCAGCAACATCACGCCCAGCGCGACCACCAGATTGACCCGCGGCATGTAGATCTGGCCGGACTGCATCTCGGAAGTATGCTGCACCTCGATACGTGGCAGCAGATTGAGCTGCACCGCCTGCCGCGTCAGCGAGAAAGCGCCGGAGATCACCGCCTGACTTGCGATCACCGTCGCTGCCGTGGCCAGCCCAACCATGGGCATTAGCGCCCAATCCGGCAGCATCTGGAAGAATGGATTGGTGGGTTTGCCGCCGTTGGCCAGAACGAACGCGCCTTGTCCGAAATAGTTGAGGAGCAGACAAGGGAACACCACGGAGAACCACGCCAGCACGATCGGCCTGCGGCCGAAATGGCCGAGATCGACATAAAGGGCTTCGGCCCCGGTGACCGCCAGGAACACCGCCCCGACCGTGACGAACGCACCGGTGGGCGTATTGGCCAGATAAGCGACCGCGTAATAGGGATTGATCGCCAGCAGGACCGACGGGTCGTCCAGCAGATGGTAGACCCCGGCGGCGCCGATCGCCAGGAACCACGCTGCCGTCACCGGTCCGAACACGGCCGCCACCCTGCCGGTGCCAAAGCGTTGCACGGCAAAAAGTATTGCCAGGATGATCAGCGTGATCGGAACAACATAAGTTTCCAGCGTCGGGGTCACCACTTCCAGGCCCTCGACCGCCGAAAGCACGGAGATGGCCGGCGTTATGATGGCGTCGCCGAAAAACAGCGCCGCGCCGCAAAGTCCGATCCCCAGAATGAACCGGGCTCCCTTTGGATAAGCGTTGCGCGCAAGCGCCATCAGCGACAGCGTGCCGCCCTCACCCTTGTTGTCGGCTCTGAGCACGAAAGCGACGTACTTTATCGTGACGATGATCGTCAGCGCCCAGACGATAAGCGACAGCACGCCAAGGACGTCGTTGCGCGCTACCGGTCCCGACGATGCGTGCAGCGCTTCCCGAAACGCGTAGATTGGGCTCGTGCCGATATCGCCGTAAACCACGCCCAACGCGCCCAGCATCAAAACTCTGGTGCTGTGCTGCTCGGCCTTGGAGTGGCTGGATTGTTCGATGGGTTCTGCCTCGCTACCAGCGTGGGCAAGGGCCATGGACGACACTCCCATAGACGTGCGGCGCTCTATGCTGCGGGATGGAAAGGACGCGCTGCCGTGCCGGGAACGCATGGCCTATCGGCTCGCCTTTCTCTACCAGCCACAAGCCTTCAGAAACCGCCTGACCGTTGCGGCCATGCCATACTCCAACGCATCGGCTGTCAACCCATGTCCGATCGACACTTCGGCCAATGCCGGGATGCGCCTGGCCAGTGCCGGCAAATTGCTCACCACAAGGTCGTGCCCGGCATTGACCTGGAGCCCTGCAGCCAGTGCGGCATCCGCCGTTTTTCCCAATTTCTCCAATTCCTTCGCCGCTTTTGCCGAATCGGAATGATAGCTGCCGTATGGACCCGTATAGAGTTCGATCCGGTCGGCGCCGGTGTCGCGAGCGGCGTTCACGCCAGCGGGATCCGGATCGGAAAACAGCGATACGCGAAAGCCTCCCTTCTTCAGGCGCTTGACGACCGGTCTCAGGAACGCAGCCTCGGCGGCGAAGTTCCAGCCATGGTCGGAAGTCGCCTGCGCCGGGTCGTCGGGCACCAGCGTCACCTGCTCCGGCTGGTGCTTTTCCACAAGCGCCAGGAAATCCTCGCTCGGATAGCCCTCGATGTTGAATTCCGCATTCGGGAACTCGTCGTCGATCAGCGCCCTGATCTCAGGCAGATCGGAATGCCTGGTGTGCCGCTCGTCGGGTCGCGGGTGCACCGTCAGCCCATGCGCGCCGGCAGCAAGCGCGATGCGTCCAAGCCCGGTCACGCTTGGCCACGGCAGGTCGCGTCGGTTGCGCAGCATGGCGATGGCATTAAGGTTGACGGAAAGCTTTGCAGGCATTTGCACGGCTCCAGGCTGATCTTGGCGCGCATCTATACCGCCTTTAACGGGAACAGACAGAGGGTTTCAGGTGTTCCAAGGTGTGCGAAGAAAATCGAGCGCAAGGAGTTCCCTGTTGAATTTTCTCGAGGCCGTGCCGGCGGTTCGCCGCATCGACACCGATCGCGAAGATCTTTTCGCCATCGATGTCGTCGGCCATGTCGCAGCGGCTGACGCCGAAAACCTGTTCGGATTGCTGGAGGCGGCCTATGCGCTGCATCCGAAGATCGACGTGCTGGTGCGCCTGATCGACCATGAGGGTGTCGACTGGGCCGACGTATCGGACGAGACGATCGAACAGGGCATAGCTCATGCCGTGGAGCATATCGGCCGCTGCGCGGCGATCGGTGAGCCGAACTGGATACCGGAGGCAAGAGCCTTTTTGCCTGCCTCTTTGCCTATCGAACTCCGGCATTTCGAGGCCAAGGACGAAGCCGCCGCCTGGGAATGGCTTGACGCCAGACCGATCGCCCAGCGCTGATACGACGGACCTGACAGCCCTATCGGACGATCGTCAACCGTTCGGCCGCGCGCGTGATCGCGGTGTAGAGCCAACGCTGGCGAGTTTCCTTGAATGCCCAGCTTTCGTCGAAAAGCACGATCTCGTTCCATTGCGACCCTTGCGCCTTGTGCACGGTCAGCGCGTAACCGTAATCGAAATCGTCGAAGCGCTTCTTCTGCTGCCAGGGAATGTCGGCGTCGGGATCCTCGAATGCGGCCTTGAGCAGCTTGATCTTGGCGACGCCGCGATCCGGGTCATCTTCCTCCGGTGAGACCAGCAGATTGATGCCGGGCTTGACCGTCTCGCGCGACGAGGTCATCACCTTCCACAGCGAGCCGTTGAGCAGTCCCTTGGCCGGATCGTTGCGCAGACAGACCAGCTTGTCGCCGGCTTGCGGATAATCGGCGTTGAACCCCTTCAGCTCGCGCAGCCGCTGGTTATAACGGCGGCGCGTGCGGTTGGTACCGACCAGCACCTGGTCCGCCTTCAGCACCAGTTCCTGGGTGACGTCTTCCTTGCCGATCACCTGCGCCGCGCCATAGTCGCCGCGCATGAACTCGCGGCCCTCGCGCACGTCGAGCGCAAGCCGGATGATCGGGTTGTCTCGCGCCTGGCGATGGATTTCGGTGAGCAGAATGTCCGGCTCATGGTCCGTGAAGAAGCCGCCGCCGGAAATTGGCGGCAACTGGCCGGGATCGCCGAGCACCAGGATCGGCGTGCCGAAGCTCATCAGGTCACGGCCGAGTTGCTCGTCGACCATTGAGCATTCGTCGATGACGACGAGCTTGGCGCGCGAGATCGGGCTCTGCCGGTTGAGCGAAAATGTCGGCGACATCGATGTCTTGCCGGTTACCTCGTCCGCTACCGATTCTTCGCCCTTCGGCCGGTAGATCAGCGAATGGATGGTGCGGGCATTGACCGCGCCCTTGGAACGCAGCACCTGCGCCGCCTTACCCGTAAACGCGGCGAACTGCACCTGGCCGTCGACATGCTCGGCGAAATAGCGCGCCAGCGTCGTCTTACCGGTGCCGGCATAGCCGAACAGCCGGAACAGCTGCGGCTTGCCGGCTTTCAGCCAGCCGGCCACCGCCTTCAGCGCTTCGTCCTGTTGAGGGGAGAATTCCATCAGCGCGACAGACCGGATTCGCGAGGGAAAGACAAGGTGACTGCCGTCACCATCAATTTTCATCGCCGGCAATCACGCCGCTGCGACAGGGTCAGGCTATCAGTGACGAACAGGAACGTAAAGAGAACAAGGCCAGGCGACCGCAGCTTACCCGGCCCGCTGTGGATCGTTCTCCAGCTGGATCGGCTTGCCATGCGGCGTTGCATGCGCGGCGCGTTCCCAGGCAGCGGCGAGCGCATCGACGTCGCGCTTTCCGGCAACGCCCTTGGCCAAAAGCAGCTTTTCCAGCGCTGCCAGCCAGTGCTCGTAGTAATCGTGACCGTCGCGCGCGGCGCCCGGCCGCTTCACCTCTGCCGACAAAGCATCCGCCCATTCGCTCCACGAAAACAGCCCGTTGTCGTGCAGTGCTACCGTCATGGCAAAGGCCTCTGCTTGCCACGGCTCGGCAAACACAGGCGCCTCGACACCGGCGGGCAGCATGGCGGCGACTGAGCCCGTCTCACGCCGGCTCAAGGTAGCTCTCCCAGGCATCGATCGACACGACGAGTGTCGGATCGGCGCGCTCGCCCCAGATTTCGCCGCCGGTGAAGGCCACCGTATAGACCCATTGCGGGTTTTCGCCCTGGCCGTGCGCATTGGTGTCGGGAAAGACAAAGCCGTCGCGCACAGCCTCGACGACACCTCGCTTGCCGCGTGCATAGCGCGGCAGTCTGGTGTGGCCGGTCGGATGAAAGTTCCTGGTTCGCACGGGGTCGCCCGCCTTGAACCGCGCAGGCACGGCGACAGGCCGGTCGCAGTGCCCGCCCTTGGCCAGCACCGCCGGAACGTCCTTAGCCTTCAGCACCCGTTTGGGTGTCGCTGCCGGGTCGACTGCGTCGCCCGTAGCCAGGTCGCGGTCGCTGACGAAACCATGGCGTTTGAGCAGCACCTCCAGCGCCTTGATCCATATCTGGTAGTAGCTGGAGGCATAATAATCCGCTGGATGCAGCGATTCCCGCGCGTGCCGACTCTCGTCGATGGTCCAGGCGCCCATGGCGCCGGCGCACAACGTCACGCCCAGCGCCCGCCTTTCCCAATCGGCATGGAAATAGGGTTCGTCCGGTTCGGGCGCGACCGGCCCGAAACCCATCTGGCCGCCGAGATCCTGCGGCCCGTTCATGCCGGCTCCCGCGCCAACGCGGTGCCGATCATGGCATCGCGCGTCACCAGATCGGCGAGCAGTGCCTCATCCCAGCCCTCGGTGCCCCTTGGCTGCATAGGCACCACCAGATAGCGCAGCTCGGCGGTCGAATCCCACACCCGGATTGTCGTCCTCGCCGGCAAGGTCAGACCGAATTCCTCGAGCACGCCGCGCGGATCGATCACTGCGCGCGAACGGTAGGGCGGCGCCTTGTACCAGACCGGCGGCAAGCCGAGCACCGACCACGGATAGCAGGAACATAGCGTGCAGACGACGAGGTTGTGCGTGTCGGCCGTATTGAAGACCGCCTGCATGTGCTCGCCTTGCCGGCCGGTGTAGCCGAGCGATTCGATGGCCGCCGTCGCATCACGCTTCAGCCATGCGGCAAACGCGGGATCAACCCAGGCTTTCGCCACCACCTTTGCGCCGTTGCGCGGCCCGATCTTGGTCTCATAGGTGTCGACAATGACATCGATCGCCGCCGGATCGATCAGGCCTTTGCGGGTGAGAATCGTCTCCAGCGCGCGCACCCGCGCCGCAAAAGGATCAAGCTCGTTGTCGTGGTCGTGATTGTGCGGCATGGCGTCAAATTACGATCGCGGACCTCCGGCCGCAAGCACCACGGCTTGGGCCAGCGCTATTCGGCTGCCGCCTTCTGCGGCACTGGTTCTTCCTCCTCGTCGAACAGTGACGGCTGGTCGACCGCTTCGACCGGCCTCGGCTCGCCCCGGCGCCGCGCCCACAGCCTGACCAGCCAGCCGGAAAAATGCTCCATGTAGACGTAGATGACGGGCGTGACGAACAGCGTCAGTGCCTGCGAGGCGACAAGACCGCCGACCACGGCCACGCCGAGAGGCTGGCGCAGTTCCGCGCTGGCGCCGGTGCCGAGCGCGATCGGGATGGTACCCATCAGCGCGGCAAGCGTGGTCATCATGATCGGCCGGAAGCGCATCAGGCAGGCCTTGTGGATGGATTCGACGGGCGACATCCCCTCGCGCCTGAGTTCCAGCGCCACGTCGATCATCATGATGCCGTTCTTCTTGACGATGCCGATCAGCATCAGGATGCCGATCACCGCGATCACCGACAGATCCATCCCCGCCAGCCGCAGTGCCACCAGCGCGCCCAGCACCGCCGACGGAAGCCCGGTCAGGATGGTAAGCGGATGGATGAAGCTCTCATAAAGCATGCCGAGCACGATATAGATGGTCAGGATCGCGCCGCCGATCAGCAGCCCCTGGTTGGAAAGCGAATCCTGGAACGTCTTGGCCGTGCCCGAGAAGGCGGTCGAGATCGTCGGCGGCATGCCGATCTTGTCCTTCAGCGCGTTGATGTGGCTCACGCTGTCGCCGAGGGCCACGCCTTGCGGCAGATTGTAGGAGATGGTCACTGCCGGAAGCTGGCCGAGCTGGTTGACGGTCAAAGCACCGGCGGTCCGATCGACGCGGGCGAACGCACCGAGCGGCACCAGGCTGCCGCTCGCCGTTCTCACCTTGATGGCCAGCATCCGCTCGGGCGACCACTCGATCTTCGGATCGAGCTCCATGATCACGTCGTAGCTGTCGGCCGAACCGAAGATGGTCGACACCTGCTGGGTGCCGAAACCGCCATAGAGGCTGGAGCGCAACGTGTCGGTATCGACACCGAGGTTCGCCGCCTTGTCGCGGTCGATCACCAGCGTCGCCTGTAGCGCGTTGTTCTGCAGGTCATTGGTGACGTCGGTGAAGGCGGCATGATCGGCAGCCATCGCGTCCGTCAGCCTTTGCGCCCAGACGTTCGTCAGGCCGGTATCGAGGCCCTGCACGGCAAGCTGGTAGGCACTCGCCGAAGAACGCGCGCCGAGCCGCAGGTTCTGCACCGGTTGCATGTAGGTTTCGATGCCGGGCACATTGGCAAGCTGGCGCCGTAGATCCGAAAGCACCTTGTCGATGTTCGGTCGGTGGTCCTTGTCTTTCAGCTGCACAAACAGCTGGCCCTGGTTGAGCGCATTGTTTCCACTGCCCGCCGACCAGCCGACATGCGCCACGTAGGGCGAATGGGTGAAGACATCCGCCACTTGCCCCTGCAGCTTCACCATCGCGTCAAACGAAATGTCCTGGCGCGCGATGGTCGTCACCGAGACCTGGCCGATATCCTCCTGCGGGAAGAAGCCCTTCGGCGAGATCTGGATCAGCCACACCGACAGCCCGGCGGTC
This sequence comes from Mesorhizobium sp. M0106, assembly GCF_040322715.1. Taxonomy (NCBI): domain Bacteria; kingdom Pseudomonadati; phylum Pseudomonadota; class Alphaproteobacteria; order Hyphomicrobiales; family Phyllobacteriaceae; genus Mesorhizobium; species Mesorhizobium sp. M0106. Next base: position 119,768 of record NZ_JAMYUA010000009.1, read on the forward strand.
ACGAGGAAGACAAGGCAGACCAGGAAATTGTGGCGCAGACAGAATGTCAGCAACCAGTCATAGCCCCGCATGAAGACGTTTTGTCTATGGTCCTCGCCGTGCGCTGCCTTCTGCTCGGCTTTCGATAATGACAACAGCCGCGAACACAGCATCGGCGTCAGTGTCAGCGAGACGAACATCGACGCCAGGATGGCGACCGTCACCACCACCGCGAATTCGTTGAAGATGCGCCCGATCACGCCGCCCATCAAAAGCACCGGAATGAACACGGCGACCAGCGAGATCGAGATCGAGATGATGGTGAAGCCGATCTCGCGCGCGCCCTTGAGCGACGCCTCGAGGGCCGAGAACCCGTCCTCCTCCATATGGCGGAAAATATTTTCCAGCATGACGATGGCATCGTCGACGACAAGGCCGACCGCCAATGTCAGCCCCATCAATGAGACGTTGTCGATGGAAAAGCCGAACAGGTACATCACGCCTAGCGTGGCGATGAGCGAAATCGGCACCGCCACAGCCGGGATGACCGTCGCCGTTACCCGGCGCAGGAACAGGAAGATCACCATCACCACCAGCGCGATGGTGAGCAGCAGCGTGAACTGCACGTCATCGACCGCCTCGCGGATCGATGTCGAGCGGTCGTTGAGCAACTGGATGCTCGCCGCTGCCGGCATCTGATCGTCGAAGGAAGGTAGCATCGCCTTGACGCGGTCGACGACGTCGACGGTATTGGCATCCGGCTGGCGCTGCACCGCCATGATGATGGCGCGCGTGCCGTCATACCAGCTTGCCGTCGTCGTGGTCTCGACCGAATCGATGACGCGGGTCACCTCGCCGAGCCGCACCGGATGGCCGTTCTTGGTGGCGATGATGATGTTGGAGAATCCCGCCGCATCGGTCAGCTGCGTGTTCGCGGTGATCGTCAGCTGCTGTTTGTTGTTCTTGAGCACGCCGAGCGGCGTGTTGCTGTTGGCCGAGGCAATGGCCGTCTGCAGCTGGTCGATCGAGATGCCCCGTGCGGCGAGCGCCGTCGGATCGATCTGGACGCGCACGGCATATTTCTGCTGACCGTAGATCGAAACCTGCGCAACGCCATCGATCGTCGACAGCGATGGCGAAATCACATTCTCGGCAAAGGCGTCGAGATCGGTCAGCGGAATGGTGTCGCTGACCAGCGACATCAGCAGGATCGGCGCGTCGGCTGGATTGACCTTGCGATAGCTCGGCGGGCTGGTCATCTCCGGCGGCAATTGTCGTTGCGTGCGTGCGATCGCTGCCTGCACGTCGGCCGCGGCGGCGTCTATGTCGCGGTTGAGCACGAACTGAATGGCGATCGAGGTCGAGCCGAGCGAGTTGGTCGTCGAAATCGAATCGATGCCGGCGATGGTGGCAAACTGCTTGATGAGCGGCGTTGCCACCGAGGTCGCCATGGTTTCCGGCGAGGCCCCGGGCAGCGAGGCCGAGACGTTGACCACCGGAAATTCGGCGCTTGGCAGTGCCGCCACCGGCAGGAATTTGTAAGCAAATAGCCCGCCCAGAACCAGAGCGAACGACATGAGCAGCGTGGCGACGGGCCTGCGGATGCAGAATTCGGAAATCATGGCTGTGTTCCGGCTGTCCGGTCAGCCTCGGCAACCTTCGGAGCCGCCTGATCGCCGGTGCCGGTCGAAGCCTTGCCTTCGCGCACCGCCGCGCCGTTCTTCAGTTTGGTCTGACCCTCGACGACGACACGCTCGCCGCTTTTCAATCCTTGGCTAATTGCGGTGTTGGTGCCTTCTGTCAGCGCGACCTGCACGGGCCGCATTTCAACGGTGTTGTCCGGCTTGATCACATAGACGAACGGGCCCTTCTGGCTGGGCTGGACGGCGACCGTCGGAACGGAGGTCATTTGTGGCATGATGCCGGCATCGAGCACGACGTTGACGTATTGGCCCGGCCATAGCGAAAGATCGGCGTTGGGCACACTGGCCCGCGTTGCGATCGTGCCGGACGCCGTGTCTACGCTGGAATCGACGAAATCCAGCGTTCCCTTGCCGATCTGCTTCGGGTCGCCGTCCTTGGTCAGCGTCACCGCACCTTGCTGCGGCGCTGCCAGCGCCTTGTGCAGCAAGGCAAGATCGCTTTCGGGGAGATTGAAGTTCACCTGCAGCGGGTCGACCTGCGTGATCGTCACCAGTGGAGTCGACGTGCTGCTGCCGTTGCTGGTGGTGACGAGATCGCCGACGGCGACGCTGACTGCGCCAAGCCTGCCGGAGATCGGCGCCCTGATCGTGGCGAAGCCAAGCTGGATTTGGTCCGCATCGATCGTTGCCTTGTCGGCGTCGACGGTGGCCGCGGCGGATTTCTGCGCCGCGACGGCCTGATCGTAGGTCTGCTGTGTTCCGGCCTGCCTGGCGACGAGATTTTTGGCGCGCTGAAGATCGGCCGTGGCGCTGGCAAGCAGCGCCTGGTCTTTCGCGAGCGTCGCCTGATCGCGTGCCAGTTGCGCCTTCAACGAGCGATCGTCCAGCGAGAAAAGAAGGTCGCCGGCCTTCACCATCTGTCCGTCCTTGACCGCGATTGCGACGATCTGGCTCGAGACCCGCGCGTTGATGCTGACCACGGCTGGAGAGGACACAAAGCCGATGGCATAGCGCCGGACCGGGAAATCGGCCGTCGTAGCGGTGGCGGCAACCACCGAAGTCGTACGCGCGGCATTTGCCGCTGCAGCGGGCTTGTCCGCCGTCGCCGTCTGCTTCGCCGACAGCATCTGCTGAAGACCGCTCATTGCGCTGGGCGAAAGATAGAGCCACGCCGCGGCAACGCAGGCTGCAGCGATCACCGCTAATACGATCTTTCCGCGCATCGACAAAAGACCTCTCGATCCGACACGCCGCTATCCGGTGGCCGTAGTCTAGCTCAACTCGCAGCCTCTTGCCGCGCTTTTGCCAGATAATAGAGGATGCCGACGGCGAAAAAGGGCCAAAACCCGTCATTACGAAGATTTAATGTGCAGTGCACAATAGAACGGCAGCTAACGCAGCATCGGCCACAGCGTCGCCGCAAGCATCACACCCATGGCGATGTTGAACCATTTGAGCCGCACCGCATCCGCCAGAAAGCCGCGCAGCGCCATGCCGAAACCGGCCCAGGTCGAAATGCTCGGCAGCATGACGACGGCGAAAGCGGCTCCGATCAGCACCACCGACACAAACGGGCGTTCCGGATTGGTATAGACGGCCATGGCTGTAATCGCCATCACCCAGGCCTTGGGATTGACCCACTGGAAAGCCGCAGCCTCGATGAAGCGCATCGGCTGGCCCTTCGCCTCGCCTTCGCCGCCGAGCGAGCGCGACATGGCGATCTTCCAGGCGAGATAAAGCAGGTAGAGGCCGCCGGCGATCTTCAACCCGGTATGCAGGACCGGAAAGGCCGTCAACACGGCGCCAAGCCCGAAGCCTACGGCAAGCAACAGCACGAGGAAGCCGATGCCGATGCCGAGCATGTGTGGCACGGTCTTGACCAAGCCGAAATTCACGCCCGAGGCCAAAAGCATGAAATTGTTCGGACCCGGCGTGATCGAGGTCACGAAGGCATAAACCAGCAGGGCGAAGAATGCGTCGAATGTCATGGAGGAATCGCAAAGATCAATAATACTAAAATACTGACTTAAATCGATGAAATGCTGAGTGCAAATGCAATTCGTTGGTCCACGCGCCCCAAGCGTTCCTTCATATCTTAGGCCAATATCCGCTGAGAACATCTATCTGCGGTAGGGCTGCACCGACCATAGATCTGAATCCGGGGCAGTTTCGCGCTGACGGCGCACGCGTCGCAGCCCTTTGCGTCTCGGCGTATTCTCCGGAATCTTGACGCTGTGCGCCAGACCCAGGATCGCCAGAACCTGAATGAATAGCCAGCCGAGATCGATCTGTCCGTGTTCCAGACCAAGCCGTGCAGACTCGGGAAACGCGTGATGGTTGCCGTGGAAACTCTCGCCGAACGTTACCAGCCCGAAACGCGGCAAATTGTATCCTTGCACGGCAACGTCGTCGACGCGCCATCCTTGCTCCCCATCCCGGTGCGCAAAATGCCCAACCAACCAATGCCCGGTAAGCGACACTGAAACGCGCACCGCGATTCCCCATACCACCCAATCCCAGCCGCCAAGTGCGAAAAAGAGGATCGCCCAGGGCAGTTGTTGCAGCATCCAGGTGCGTTCGACGAACTTGTAGAACCGGTCATTCCTGATCGAGGGTTCGATGACGAAGGTGGGTGGATTGCGCAAAGCGACCGCGCAATGCATCTGCCAGAAGGCATCGGTGAAAAATGGCCGACGATGGGCATGGAGATCGTGACATGCGGTCTGGCGCTGAGCCCAGTCACGAATATCGTGAGCATAGATCATCCCAAAAGGACCGGCCATGCCGACGAGCACGCCAAGGTAGACCAGCGCATGCTCGATCCAGATATGAACCTTGAACGACCGGTGGATGAGCAGACGGTGCATCCCCACCGAGTGTCCGGCGCAGATTGTCGCCGCCGTTGTCGCAACGAATAAGGCGAAGGCACTCCAGCTAAATGTCATCGGTCCCAACACAATGGCGGCTATCGTCATCGCCCCGACCCAGATCGACTTTGCCGGCACCCACACGACTTTGCCGTCTTCGGCGTCACTGTCCTGTTGGGAAATCATTCTGCCCGTGGATATGGTTTTCATCGGTACCCCTCCTCCTGCATGAACATTTCCGGACCACAGGCTTGCCTTCTGGCGCGTCTTCCGTTACTTAGGCAGTAAGCTAATCGTCTACTACTACGAATTAGGTATTTAGGCAATAGTCTAAATTAAAATGAGAAAAGCGGACCGAGGCGCAGCCAACGCCTCGGCATCACAAGGTGGCAGACAGTGATCGAAGATGCAGAGCACGCAGCGGATGCCGAAACGGCTGCTCACGCAAATGGCGCGATACAGCGCGTGTTTGAAGCGCTATCTTCAGCGCCCCGGCGCAAGATCCTCGCCTATCTTGCGCACTCTTCCCTAACGGCGGGCGAGATCGCGGCGCGCTTCGAGATGTCGAAACCGTCGATCTCGCAGCATTTGAGCATTCTCGAGACGGCCGGGCTCATCGCCAAGGAGCGGCACGGACAGTTCATCCACTACTCTCTGGTCCAGAACAATCTTGTGAACACGCTGAATGGATTTGTTCAGGATGTCTGCCCGGTATCGCGCCCTATCAAGAGAGAAAGCAAAGTACTTGGTCGAGGCGAGGCAGCGCAAAGATCGCACTTGCGCAAATCTGAAAAGCCCTAGCGGCTTTGCATCGTTTTCATGAGCGCCTTGGCGTATCGGCAGGCGTCAAATTCCATAGCGATCTCGCAAGACTTTTTGTAAGCGGCCATCGCCTCGGCTTCGTCCACAGAGACGCCTTCACCATGCTGAAGGGCGCTGCCATACATGGTGCAACCCCAGGCATCGCCCTCATTGCAGCTCAGCTTGAATGTGCGATAAGGGCAAGATTCATTGGCACTGCCGGCGGCAAGCAGTTTGTTTAGCCCAAGCCGACCCAAGAGAATTCCCGCGCCGCGATTTGTGCAGCCGCCGATACTGCCAATAGCGCAGGCCTGGGCGAACATCTCCTCGGTCCATTGCTTGTCTTCTGGCGAGTGCTCCTGGATGACCCTGGCCGTCTCGAAACAGGCTTCGCCCCTGCGTCCGTCGAAACACCGCTTGGCACAGGCCAAGACGTCTTTCTCACAACCTTGGTAATCTATTCCCGGCGTGGAAAAGAGCGCGTCATCGACGCCCGACGCCCTGCGCCAAATATCGGCCGGGCATTGTTGGAAATAATAGCTCGGTGTGCCCCTGCGGTCGATTTCTTCAAACAATTTCGGCAGCACTGACTTGTCGAATACCGGCTCCTGGCTGGCCGCCGCCGTCGTGACCGCAAGAACGATTGCGCCGGCGCCTGCTAGAATTGCCGCCGCGAGCATCATGATCACATCCCTTGTGGGCCGCGGTTCATCGCCGCCACTCCGGTACGGCAGATTTCAACTAGCCCGAGCGGTTTCATGATGGCGATGAACTGATCGAGCTTGGAGCCCTTGCCGGTGATCTCGAAGATGAAATGCTCGGTGTTGGCATCGATGACGCTGGCGCGGAATGCATCGGCGAGCCGGAGCGCCTCGACGCGGGCTTCGCCGGTGCCGGCGACCTTGACCAGCGCAAGTTCCCGCTCCAGTGGCCGCTCTTGTCCGAATTCCTGCGACCGCACGGTGAGATCGACGACGCGGTGCACCGGCACGATGCGCTCGAGCTGGTGCTTGATCTGCTCCAGCACGTGCGGCGTGCCGCGCGTCACGATGGTGATGCGCGACAGGTGCTTTTCGTGCTCGGTTTCCGAGACCGTCAGGCTCTCGATGTTGTAGCCACGTCCGGAAAACAGGCCGATGACCCGCGCAAGCACGCCCGGCTCGTTGTCGACCAGGACCGAAAGCGTGTGGTTCTCTGGTTTTTCCGTCTCCTTGGCGATGAAATAGGCGGAGCCGGTCGGTTGCAACTGTGCGTTCATGACATAAATCTCGATTTCAAACTTTTGCGCTAATCTGCTGTTTCCGCACAGCTTCCTCCAACCAGACTACACCAGTTCCCTGCCCTTGGCGTCGATCGCGTTGGCCACAGCTTCGTCCGTCGCCTCGTCCGGCAACAGCATCTCGTTATGCGCCTTGCCGGACGGGATCATCGGGAAGCAGTTGGCGAGCGTCGCCACGCGGCAGTCGAACAGGACGGGCTTCTTGACCGCTATCATCTCCTTGATGGCGTCGTCGAGCTCGTCCGGCTTGTCGCAGCGAATGCCGTGGCCGCCATAGGCTTCGGCGAGCTTGACGAAATCCGGCATCGCCTCGGTATAGGAGTGCGACAGCCGGTTGCCGTGCAGCAGCTGCTGCCACTGCCGCACCATGCCCATATATTGGTTGTTGAGGATGAAGATCTTGATCGGCGCCTCGTGCTGCACCGCGGCGCTCATCTCCTGCATCGTCATCTGCACCGAGGCGTCGCCGGCGATATCGATGACCAGCGCATCCGGGTGCGCGATCTGCACGCCGAGCGCGGCCGGCAGGCCGTAGCCCATCGTGCCCAGTCCGCCGGAGGTCATCCAGCGGTTCGGCTTCTCGAAATGATAGTGCTGTGCCGCCCACATCTGATGCTGGCCGACCTCGGTGGTGATGTAGGTGTCGAGGTCCTTGGTCAGCGCATAGAGCCGCTGGACGGCATATTGCGGCATGATCACCTCGTGGTTCATCTTGTAGGCGAGCGAATCGCGCGCGCGCCATTTGGCAATCTGCTCCCACCACGGGTGAAGCGCTTTCTTGTCGGCCTTGGCGGTTGCCCGCCACAGCCGCACCAGATCCTCCAGCACACGCCCGACATCGCCGATGATCGGCACGTCGGTGTGGACGTTCTTGTTGATCGACGACGGGTCGATGTCGATGTGGATCTTCTTCGAATTCGGCGAAAACGCCGTCAGCCGCCCGGTGATGCGGTCGTCGAAGCGCGCGCCGATGCAGAGCATGACGTCGCAATCGTGCATCGCCATGTTCGCTTCATACGTGCCGTGCATGCCGAGCATGCCCATCCAGTTCTTGCCCGACGCCGGATAGGCGCCGAGGCCCATCAGCGTCGAGGTGATGGGAAAGCCGGTGAGGTCGACCAGCTCGCGCAGCAAATGGCTCGCCTCCGGGCCGGAATTGATGACGCCGCCGCCCGAATAGATGATCGGCTTCCTGGCGCCGGCCATCAGCTCGACCGCCGCCTTGATCTTTTCCAGATCGCCCTTGACCTTCGGTTGGTAGCTGGTGCGCGGCGCCGTCTGCGGCGGGACATAGATACCCTTGGCGAACTGCACGTCCTTCGGAATGTCGACGACGACCGGACCGGGGCGCCCTGTAGTTGCCACATGGAAGGCCTCGTGGATCGTTGCCGCGAGCTCGTTGACGTCCTTCACCAGCCAGTTGTGCTTGGTGCAGGGCCGCGTGATGCCGACCGTGTCGCACTCCTGGAACGCATCCGAGCCGATCAGCGAAGTCGGCACCTGGCCGGTCAGGCAGACCAGCGGGATCGAATCCATCAGCGCGTCCTGCAATGGCGTCACCGCATTGGTGGCGCCCGGCCCTGAGGTCACCAGCATGACGCCGGCCTTGCCGGTCGAGCGCGCATAGCCTTCCGCCGCATGGCCCGCGCCCTGCTCATGGCGGACGAGGATGTGCTCGACCTCGTCCTGCTGGAAGATTTCATCGTAGATTGGCAGAACCGCGCCGCCCGGATAGCCGAAAACATGCTTGACGCCGTTGTCCTTCAGCGCCTGCACCACCATTTCGGCGCCCGTCATTTCGCTCCTTGGCATTTCAGTTCTTGGCATTTCGCGCCGCTCATTCTGTCCACTGCTCATCGGTCTGGTCCCGTACTGTTCGCCATCTGGCGATTGCTGGTCGTTTAGTCGTATTTCGGGCAATAAAAAAGGCCCCCGAGGGAGCCTGTGTCTTGCGCATGGGAGGTCATCGCCCGGCGGTTACACCGCCTTGCCCACGCGCTTTCCTACGAGAATGAGTGCCTTTTTCATGGTGGCGGACAATAGAATTGGTTTGACGCCGCTGTCAACGGCGAATGTGCACTTGGCCTGACGTCGGCACATCCGTCCATTGTGCACCCGCGCGGCCTTTCCGCCGCGCGGGTCTTCCGTTTCAGGCGCAGAGCACCACACCCCTCGCCTTGGCCCAGCGCTCGATGATCTTGCGCTCCTCGAGCGAGGCGAGACGGTTGCCGAAACCGCGCACCTGCACCGCACGGTTTTGCGGGTCGAGTTCGATCGTCAGCAACCGCTCGATCTTGCCGAGCGCCGAGCGCCGCAGCACCCAGATCGAGGCATTGCCGGCGATGCATTTGGCCGCGTATATCGAGACGCAATGATGCATCGCCCGGCTCTCGGCGACCAGATCCTCGGCTGTCTTCAACTGACGGATGAAGAAACGCTCGCCATGCGCCCTTGCCTCTTTGGTCGACGGCTGCCAGTCCCAGTCGTCGAGGCGCGAGCCGTCCCAGGCGCGACCCTGCGACTGCGTCCCGGCAGTACGCGTGGCCCGCCCGGCAGCGCGGCGGCGCATTGCCTCGATGCGTTCGATCGCGGCAATGTCTCGATGCCATTCCAGCATCTGCCGACGCAGCGAGGCGAGCGTGCGACCCTTCAGGCTGTACGCCGCATCGCGCTGGTGCACGGCGCCGATATAGTCGCATAGATCGTCGATCTCCTCCTTCGACGCGGGTTGCCCGCAGAAGAACCGTGTCACCTCGCGCCAGAAGCCCAGATCGTTACGTGGCGTGCGCGCAATTTTCGACTTGGCAAGTCGGGCCGCCAACCCGGAATCATCCGTGTAGGACCGGGCGATCGCCACCCAAAACGCCTCGTCGAACGTGAAATCGCCGGGCAAGTTCAAGAAGCAATGCACCTCCTTGCGAGACAGCCACGCACAGGCGCCCGCCTTGTAGAGCGAGTCACCACGCGCCACTGCGATATACCAAGCCTTGCGAAGCGCAATCTCGCCGGCATGCAACCCCGAGCTGTCCAGCCAGATCCCCTCGAGCGCGGCTGTAACCGGGTAGCGCGCATAGAGATGACGCGCCGCGGCCAGCCGCAGCCGCGCGGGGTCGCGCGTCTTCAGCTTTGGACGCCACAGCGCGCCGTCGCGGATCGCCATGCCGGCAAAGCCCCGACGTGCCTCGTCGAGCGCCCGCTCGAAATCCGGAGCGGGACGCGGGACGGGAAAAACCCGCCGCAGCGTTACGGCATATGCTTCAATGCGTTCGCGCTCGGCATCCTGCCTGCGCTGGATCATGGACTTTGCCATGGGCGTTCTTCCTGATTGGAACCCTGTCAGCCGCACGCAATTCCAGCGTCGGCACGGAATGTGTCGATCTGGATCGCCGGGTCATTGACAGGTCTCCTTTCAGGACGACGGATCAGAATGGGCGGCTTCTCTAAGCTCGCCGCCAATTTGACGCAAGAGCTATTCTTTCCATGCCCGCGATGGTCTGACGGGTGTTGCAAAGGTGCATCGTTGTCGCCATCACCGTGTCCGGCCGACGCATTTCCAGTAGATGAGGGTGCCTGTGAGCCCGCCATGCGGCTTCAGCGCATAATCCGGTATTTCGCCGACCAGCGTGAAGCCGAGCTTTTCATAGAGGCCGGAAGCCCCCTCCTCTTTTGCCGTGTCGAGGACCAACAGCGTGCGGCCTTTCTCCACGGCAACGGCTTCCGCCGCCTCCATCAGGCGGGTTGCGATGCCCTTGCCGCGATAATCGAGGCGGGTCATCAGCTTGGCGATCTCGGCCCGGTGCGGCTGGTTGGGAGGGCAGTCGAGCAGCAAGGTGACGGTGCCGACCAGAGCCTCACCGTTCCAGGCCCCAAGCACGGCCCTTTCGCCTCTGGCGGCCGCCTGAAGCGACCTGTTCCAGAAGGCCGCGGCCATCTCCGGCACCAGCGGATGCATGAAGCTGACCGAGCCGCCGGCAGCGACTGTCCCGATCAGCAGATCCGCCAGCATTTTTTGCGTTCCGTCAGTCCTGGTGAGTGGCCTGATTTCGGTCGAACTCATGTGGTTCCCCTGCGCCGTCCGTCAATCGAAATGACTGATCCGCTTCCGCTTCCTGGCCCGCCGGATTTCCGCGATGCGATCGGCGTCTTCCTCTTGCAGATGTCGCCCGCGTTCCAGCAGTTCGAGCGTGTATTCCTCATAGGTCAGGCCCAGCCGCTCGGCCTTGTCCAGCCGCATCAGCATGATCTCGCGGCTCGACACTTTCCATGCCTGGGCATGGGCGGTCCGCCAGGCAAGAAACACATAGGGCTCACCCTTGCCCCAGGGCGGACCGTCATAGTCGTCGAGCGGCGGACCCCCATTGTCGGAGCGTTTTGGACGGCGCGCCTTCACCTCAGCTCCTGGCCAACGCAACCAGATAGTCGGCGGCGTCCGGCCCCGGAGCGTGAAAGACGCAATCGGATGGCGCGCCGAGCGCCAGGCAGTCGCCCGGTTCGAGCCGGTGAACGATGTCCCCCTCGGTGAATTCCAGCCCCCCGGAGATCAGCCATATCTGTTGCCTGATGAAGGCATAGGACGCCGCCGGGAAACTTACCTTGGCGCCGGCCGGCAACTGGATCCGGATCAGTTCGAGGGGTATGTCGGAGACCGGCGAAAGATGCCGACGCACATAACCCGTAGCCGGATCGCGCCAGAGCGGCTGGTCACGTTCGCGAAGCAGGCCACCGCCCTGCAATTCCGCCCTTGCGATCAATGTGGACAGCGTCATGCCGAAGGCGGCCGCAATGCGCACAAGGAGCGCCGCCGTCGGGCTGGTCATGCCGCGTTCTACCGTGCTCAGCATGGCTTTCGAAACATCGGACCGCTCCGCCAGCGCTGCCAGGGACCACCCTCGAGCCACTCTTTCGGCATGTATTCTTCTGCCGATGGTCGAGGAGATGTCGTTCGCTATATCATCCATTAATCCAATATATCGAAATTTTTCTACGGAGCAACGGCCGTTTCATCCAGTTTTCGCAAACTCCTTAATGTCCGCTAAACCATCCGGCCTCATCCCACCTTAACCCCGTTCGCCTAGGCTCATCGCTTGGAAAAAGGGATCGGCGTGTCCATGCTCGTTGAACGCGAAGCCTCCATTGGGGAACCGACTTTGCTGGAGCGCCGCAGGGCGGAGCAGAACGACAAGCGCATTCTGGGCAATGTCGTGCAATGCGACGGCGCGCGCGCCACCATCAGCGCCTATGCCGACGATATCGAAGGCACGGTCACCGGCCTGTGGAGCGTCGGCAAGATGATCTCGATCAATCTCGGTACATCGCGAACCGTCGGCCTGGTCTATGAAATCGCCAAGTCGGATCGTGCCTGGAGCAGCGAGGGCCAGAATCCGATCGAGGTCAGCATCGAATTGATCGGCGAGGTGCGCGACGGTGCCGAACCCGGCGCGAAGCCGATCTTCGACCGTGGCATCACGACCTATCCGCATATCGGCGCCATTGCCCATCGTATCCGCAGCCGCGACCTGCAGGCCGTCTACGATCTCGCCGGTCGTCATTCGATCACCATCGGCACGCTGTCGCAGGACGAGGCCATCGACGCCAATATCGCCATCGACGATACGCTGGCGCGCCATTTCGCCATTGTCGGCACCACCGGGGTTGGCAAATCGACCGCCGTGTCGCTGCTCTTGCGCAAGTCGATCGCCGCCCGGCCCGACCTGCGCGTGCTCATCCTCGATCCACACAACGAGTTCGCCGCGTCGTTGGCCGAATATTGCGTCAGGGTCGATTCGACGACGCTCGACCTGCCCTTCTGGATGTTCAAGCTAGAGGAATTTGCTGAGGTGCTGTTTCGCGGCCGCGAGACGGTTCCGGAAGAGGTCGACGCCTTGCGCGATCTCATTCCCGCGGCCAAGAATCTCTACCGCAATCCCAACTCCGGCAACTATCTACGGCGCAGCACCGATGCGCTGACCGCCGACGCGCCGGTGCCCTATCGCATTGCCGACCTCATCAAGCTGGTCGACGAACGCATGGGATTGCTGGAAAGCAAGAACGATCGCCCGACCCTCAGGTCACTGAAGACACGTATCGAATCGGCGGCATCCGATCCGCGCTACCGTTTCATGTTCAACTCGCGCCTGATCGAGGACACCATCCACGAGACGATCGGCAACATCTTCCGCGTGCCACATCACGGCCGCCCTGTGACCTGCTTCGAAATGGCCGGCATGCCGTCCGAGGTGGTCAATTCCGTATGCTCGGTGCTGGCGCGGCTGGCCTTCGACCTGGCGTTGTGGAGCGAAGGCCGCCTGCGCCTGCTCTTCCTGTGCGAGGAAGCGCATCGCTATATGCCGGCCGATCCGCGCCTCGGTTTCGCGCCGACGCGGCACGCGCTGTCGCGCATCGCCAAGGAAGGCCGCAAATATGGCTGCTATCTCGGCGTCGTCACCCAGCGCCCGGGCGAACTCGACCCGACCATCCTGTCGCAGTGCTCGACGTTCTTTGCTATGCGGCTCGCCAACGATCAGGACCAGGCGATCATCCGGTCGGCGATTGCCGATTCCTCGGCTTCGACGCTGGCGTTCCTGTCTTCCATGGGCCAGCGCGAGGCCATCGCCTTCGGGGAAGGCGTGGCGACGACGATGCGGATGAAGTTTGAAAAGCTCTCCGAGGATTTGATCCCCGGCACGGCCAAGCGCGAGGACGCCTTGCCGTCCGAAACCGGCGACGAGGTCGACCTCGTGGCGATCGTCGAACGGCTGCGCAACGTGCCGAAATCACGACAGGCAATGCCTTTCGCGGAAGTCGTCGATTCGGGCCGGCAGGCCGGCGATTCGGACTATCGCAAGCCGTCGGCCGCACGCACCCAGCGAAACGACGATTTCGACTTGCGCTACGGCCTCAAGCCGGCGACCTTCGGCCTGCGTCCCCCAGAATGATTGAGCCGAGCGACTTTTAGGCAGCGCTCGCAGATATCAAAGCTGAGTTTCGATGGCTGTCTTGTCTATAACTGACCACACCTGGCGAATTTTCCCTCTCTGAAACTCATAAAATACGTTCTCGGCAAACGAAATTCTCTTCCCGCTTACATCGAGCCCAAGGAACGTTCCCCTTGGCGCGCAGTCGAAGCTTAGCCGGCTCGCTACATAAGGCGGATCGGCAACCAATAGCTGAATGTCGAAGTAAAGGTCCGGAATTTCGTCGAAGTCTCTCACCAACATTTCGAGATAGCCGGACAATCCGAGCTTGCGACCGTTGTGGGTCACTTCATCATGAACAAACCGCCCCAGATTTGGCCAATCCTGCTTGTTCAGGCATGCAATATAGCCTCGGTAAAGACCGGAGAGATCGGATTTAGTCACGGCAACACCTCTATTTCCGGCAAGCCCCGCAAAGGCAGCAGCATCTCAGCTTGACTGGGTGACGTCGGTCTGCGTGCACCGGAAACGCAGAAAACGATACCAGACGGCCGGCATCAGGAATTCAATGACGGAATTTCAGGCACAGACGCGGTTGCGCCCTTGCCTCTTCGCCTCATAGAGCTGGCGATCGGCGCGGCGATAGAACTCCTCGGCGGTTTCCTTGCGATCCCAGACGGCAAGCCCGACGCTGGTGGTGATTTTCAGTCGGACATTGCCCGTCAGCACCGACATGTTGGCGATCGCCTTGCGGATGCGCTCCGCGAATTTGGATAGCAGCTCGGCGTCCATATTGGGCGTGACCACCGCGAACTCCTCGCCGCCCAGGCGCGCCACCACGTCGTGATAGCGTGTCATGTCCTTGAGACAGTTGGCGACCGCCCGCAACACCTCGTCGCCGACATCGTGGCCGTGGCTGTCGTTGACCTGCTTGAAATGGTCGAGGTCGAGGATCATCAGCCCTACTGGTTTCTCGATGCGACGGAACTCTTCGAGATATTCCTTCAGCGCATCGTCGAAATAACGCCGGTTCTGCATGCCGGTGAGGCTGTCGGTGAGCGCCGCATGCTCTAGCGTCTCCGAACGCGCGCTGAGCGAAACGGTCATGGCGCGCAGCTTGCCTTCTTCCGTCGCCTGCTTTCGGATCAGCGGGTAGATGAAGAAAATGCCGAAGAACAGCGCAGTCGCCAGCAGCACGCCCGTCGCAAACAGCAGCTTGTTGAGATAGACGATTTCATCGAGTTCCGAAGGCGTATTGCTAATGTCGGCGGCCAGGGTTTGCAGGAGCCCATAGGCGTAAAGCGTCACCAGGCCGGCGGCCAGGATCACAAAAATAAAGACGAAAAAGGCTGATTCCGCCTTGTGGAAACGCATCTGCTCCCCGTTGGAAAGTTCGTAACGATCTTATGGCATGCGGGAACTTACGGACAGTTAACCTGGACAACTTCAACGCGAAATGTCCCCTCGGTGTCGACTTTTCAGGTTGCGCTCGAATGAGGGAGTGAGTGCATCGAGTCGATCCCCTCACCAGGACGCAATCTCTGCCATTCCGGGCCCAATTGGTGCCTGAACCAGGTCGCCTGCCGTTTGGCATATTGCCGCGTCGCGATTTTCGCGCGCTCGATGGCCTCGGGAAAACTGAAGGCGCCGGCCAGCGCGGCCTGAAGCTCGCGAACACCGATTGCTTTCATCGCCGGCAGGTCGGGATCGAGGCCGAGCGCTGAAAGCTGTTTCACCTCGTCCAGTGCCCCCTTGTCCAGCATGCGGTCGAAGCGAGCATCGATCCGCTCCACCAGCGCCGCTCGCTCCGGCTCGATGACGAAAAAGCGCGCGCTGCTCCTGTCGATCAACGGCCGGCCACGCGCGGCCTGCCAGTCCAGGATGGAACGCCCCGACGCGTCGAGCACCTCCAGCGCCCGCACGATGCGCTGGCCATCCGTCGGCTTCAGCATCATGCCGGCCGCAGAATCCTCGCGCAGCAGGATGCGGTGCAATCTCACTGCGCCCTGTTCCTGGAGCTCGTAGCGCCAGCGATCGCGGATCGACTTCGGAATGTCGGGCATCTCCGAGATACCTTCCGTGAGCGCCCGGAAATAAAGCCCGGTACCGCCGACGAAAATCACTGGCCGCTCCGAGAGCGTGCCGTCGTCGATCAGCTTCGTGACATCACGCAACCAGGCGCCGGTGGAATAGGCGGTGGACGGATCGACGTGTCCATAAAGAAAGTGGGGGACGCGGGCGAGTTCGGCAGGACCAGGCCGCGCCGTCAGCACGTCGAGCACCGAATAGCCTTGCATGGAATCGGTGTTGACGATGACACCGCCATTGCGCTCGGCGAGGTCGAGTGCGAGCGCCGACTTGCCGCTGGCGGTCGGCCCGGCTATCAGGATCGCGTTCTTCACGCGGCCTTCGCCCGCCTGTCCGCTGGAATTTTCGATGCCGCTGATCGCCACGCTTCTATCCCATCCCGCCGGCCGCGCATTGACGCCGACGCTAGCGAATATGGCCTCGCGGTCGGTCGGCGCAAGCGCTGTTCGCTGGCTGGCCGAAGGCATCGCCTGCGAACTCGACTTGCCGGAGACCGCCGACGCTTCCGAAATAACGGCGCGCCTGCAGGCCGCGCTTGCTTCCGAACCGATCGACGTGGCCGTCCAGCCGGCTGAGAACAGGCGCAAGAAGATCCTGATCGCCGACATGGATTCGACGATGATCGACCAGGAATGCATCGACGAGCTTGCCGACGAGATCGGCGTCAAGGATCGGGTCGCCGCCATCACGGCGCTATCCATGAACGGCGAGATCGCATTCGAGCCGGCCTTGCGCGAGCGTGTTGCGCTGCTCAAGGGTCTCGATGCCGCAATCATCGACCGCATCATCGACAATCGCCTGACGCTAGCCTCCGGCGGCCGCACGCTCGTCCAGACAATGGCGGCCAATGGCGCCTGGACGGCGCTGATCTCCGGTGGTTTCGACATCTTCACCACCCGCATCGCAGCATTGCTCGGCTTTCACGAAAATCGCGCCAACCGCCTGATCGAGCAGGATCGCCGCTTCACCGGCTTGGTCGCCGAACCGATCCTCGGCCGCGCCGCCAAGGCCGAAGCCCTTATCGAGATTTCCGCCCGCCTCGGCCTGACGCCTGCCGATGCCATTGCCGTCGGCGACGGCGCCAACGATCTCGACATGATCCGTCTTGCCGGCATCGGCGTCGCCTTGCATGCCAAGCCGGCCGTGGCAGCCGAGGCAAAGATCCGCATCGACCACGGCGACCTCACCGCCTTGCTTTATCTGCAGGGTTATCGCCGGGAGGAATTTGTCGAATGACGCCGATCCGCACCGAGCGCCTGATCCTGCGCAACTGGGGAGATCGTGACCGCGAGCTCTTCCATCGCATCAATTCCGACGAGCGCGTCATGGAATTCTTTCCGTTTCGGCGCGACCGTGCCCAGTCGGACGCCAAGATGGAGGAGTTGCGCGCGGCTATCGATCGCGACGGCTTCGGCTTCGCGGCCGCTGAGATCGCAGCCACAGGTGAATGCATCGGCTTCGTCGGCATAACCCGAACCGATCATTTGCCATTCCTGCCGCCCGGCACGATCGAGATCGGCTGGCGGCTGGCACCCGAATTCTGGGGCCGCGGCTATGTCACCGAAGCAGCCGAAGCCTGGCTGACCTATGGCTTTGAAAGACTTGGCCTCGACGAAATCGTGTCCTTCGCAGTCAAGGATAACAGCCGGTCCACTGCCGTCATGGAGCGCCTGGGCATGATCGCCGACCCGGCCTCCGACTTCGACCATCCCGGTGTTCCGGACAGCCACACCGCACTCAGGCGACATGTCTTCTACAGGCTGCCACGCACAGACTGGCAGGCAAGAAAAAGGGCGGCCCGCTAGCCGCCCTTTTTCGTTTCAAGATCAGAGTGTGGCAGGCTCTTCCGGACTCAATCCATCCGGATTGTCACAAACCTCAGCTCGCCGGTCTTCGACGCCAGCATCAAAAGCGCGTTCTTGCGCCCCTGCTCCTTCAGCGCGCCGATCCGGTCCATGACGTCCTTGGGCGTTGCGACCGATTCCTGCGCGATCTCGGTGATCACTTCGCCCGGCTGGATGCCGCGTTCGGCAGCCGCCGAATCCTTGGCGACGTCGGTCACGACGACGCCGGAGACGTCGGCGGCAATGCCGAACTTCGTGCGCGTCTCCTCATTGAGCTCGCCGATCGTCATGCCGAGCACGGCAGCCGTCGAAACCGCAGGCGCCTTGTCGGCATCGTCCTGGTCGGTGTTGCCGTTTTCACCGCCGCTGGCAAGCTTTTCGCCGTCCTCGAGCCGGCCGAGCGTCACCTTGACGGTCTGCTCGACCCCTTTGCGCACGATGATCACGTCGACCGCCTTGCCGACCGGGCTCTCCGCCACGACGCGCGGCAGGTCGCGCATTTCATGGATGTCCTTGCCGTCGAATTTGATGATGACGTCGCCGGCCTGGATTGTGCCGTTGTCGACCGGCCCGCCCTTGATGACGCCGGCGACCAGCGCGCCCTTGGCGGTCGCCATGCCCAGGCTTTCGGCAATGTCGTCGGTCACCGGCTGGATGCGCACGCCGAGCCAGCCGCGCCGCGTCTCGCCGAACTGGCGAAGCTGGTCGACGACGCCCGAGGCAAGCTGCGACGGGATCGAGAAGCCGATGCCGATCGAGCCGCCCGATGGCGAGATGATTGCCGTGTTGATGCCGATGACTTCGCCGCTGCTGTTGAACAGCGGTCCGCCGGAATTGCCGCGGTTGATCGCGGCATCGGTCTGGATGAAGTCGTCATACGGGCCGGAATTGATGTCGCGATTGCGTGCCGAGACGATGCCGACCGTCACCGTGCCGCCGAGACCGAACGGATTGCCGATCGCCATCACCCAGTCGCCGACACGCATCGTGTTGGAATCGCCGAACTTCACCGCCGTCAGCTTGTGCCCTTTCGGATCGACCTTCAGCACCGCGACATCGGTCTTGGTGTCGGTGCCGACCAGCGTCGCCTTGAGCGTCACCCCATCGGAGAAATTCACCTCGATGTCGTCGGCATCGGCAATGACGTGGTTGTTGGTCACCACGATGCCCTGCTCGGCGTCGACCACGAAGCCGGAGCCCAGCGACTGCACCTTTTGCCCGCCGCCGCCCTTGTCGCCGCCACGGTTCTTGAAGAAATCGTCGAAGAAGTCCTGGAAGGGCGAGCCCTCCGGCAGCTGCGGCATCGGCACTGCGCCCGGCCCCTCAGTGCCTTTAACAGTCTGCGACGTCGAGATGTTGACCACGGCGCCAAGCAGGCCGGCGGCGAGATCGGCAACCGAGGGCGGCCCGTCGGCTGCCATCGTCGGCGCCACGAACGACGGAACGGCAACGGCGCCGACCAGAAGCGCAGCGGCCCCGGCGATGAACGTCCGCCTCGCTGCACGCAGAAGGGTGGTGGATGTCATCGAAAGGCCTCCGGGTGTTCTGAAAAAAAACCGCTTCGGCAAAAATGCCGGTCCGCGTCATGTTGGCAAGAAATAAGGCACGTTTGCGGCTATGGCTACCGCCAGAGGATAAATCCTCCGTTACGCCGGCTATCCCTGCACCGGCCCTACTGGCCGGTGCTTGGCTGCGCTGCCGGTGGGGCGGGAGCGGCAGGTGCTGGCGCTGGTGCCGCCGGTGCCACAGGCGTTTCCTTGCTGTCCGGGTCGCGGAAGAAGCGGAAGAACTCGGAATTCGGCGACAGCACCATCGTCGTTCCGGCGCTGTTCAGCGCCGTGCCATAGGCATTCATCGACCGATAGAAATCGAAGAAGGCCGGATCGCGCTGATAGGCCCCGGCAAACGTGGCACTGCGCTGGGCTTCACCTTCACCGCGCAGGATTTCAGACTCTTTTTGCGCTTCGGCGACGATTTCGACCACTTCGCGATCGGCGCGAGCCCTGATCCGCTGCGCTGCCTCGTTGCCGCGCGCTCTCAGCCGCTCGGCTTCGGCGAGACGTTCGGCCTTCATGCGGTCGAAGGTCTGCTGCGAGACTTCGGCCGTGAGATCGGTGCGGCGGATGCGGACATCCTCGATCTGCAGGCCAAGCGAGGTGGCATCGGGCCTCAGTTGATCGCGCACCTCGCGCATCATCACCGCGCGCTCTTCCGAGAGTGCCGCCTCGAAGTCGCGCAGGCCGTAGACGCGGCGCAAGGCAGCGTCGAGACGCGTCCTCAGCCGGGCCTCGGCCAGTTCGATCTGGCCGGAGACCGCGGCGCGGAACACACGCGGGTCCGAGATACGATAGGCGATAAAGGCATCGACCTCATAGAATTTGCCGCCCGAAACCTGGACACGGATGTTGTCGAGGTCGAAGCGCAGGACCCTGTTTTCGATCAGCTGGACGGTGTCGGCATCGAAGAAGGAGAATGGCGCCTTGAAATAGATGCCCGGCTGGTTCTTGACGTCGACGATTTCGCCGAACCTGAGCACCAGCGCCTGCTGGCGCGCATTGACGACGAAGACCGACGAATAGAGCAGGAACAGGATGACCGCGGCGATGACCGCAATGACGGGAAGACGGTTGGCCATCACTGGTTTCCTCCGGTGGCCGGTGCCGGCGCCTTCTGCTGCAATGCCGGCAGCGGCAGGTAGGGAACGACCCCTTGCCCGTTGCCTTGCTCGACGATGACCTTGCTCGAATCCTTCAGCACCCTCTCCATCGTTTCCAGGTAGAGTCGCTTGCGCGTCACCTCCGGCGCCTTGGCATATTCGTCATAAACCGAGATGAAGCGCTGCGCCTCGCCTTCGGCCTCCTGCACGACCCGGTTTTTGTAGGCGGCCGCGTCTTCGCGGATCTGTGCGGCCGCACCGCGCGCCTGGCCGAGCTTCTGATTGGAATACTGATTGGCCTGCTCGACGAACTTGTCCTCGTCCTGCTCGGCGCGCTGCACCTCGTCGAACGCGTCTGCCACCTCGCGCGGTGGCGCGGCGTCCTCGATCGAAATGGCGTTGACGTTGAGGCCGGCCTTGTAACCGTCCAGCGTCGTCTGGATGATCTCACGCACCGACGCCGCGATGCCTTGCCGGTCGTCGCGGAAAATGTCTTGCGCCGGGCGCCGGCCGACCGCTTCGCGCATCGCGCTTTCGGCGACCTGCTGCAGCATGCCGTCCGGGTCGGACACGTCGAACAGATAGGCCTTAGGGTCGGAGACCTGATAGGCCACAGAGAACTGCACATTGACGATGTTCTGGTCGCCGGAAAGCATCAGGCCATTGCCGCTGGAACTGCCGCCGCCGATACTGACAAGCTGCTCGGCGATGTTGGCGGTCTCGACCGTTTCGATGGGCCACCAATGGAAATGCAGGCCAGGCTGCGACAGCTCCGCCTTCGGCTTGCCGAACCTGAGTTCCACCGCAACTTCGTCGGGCTGCACCGTGTAGACCGCCTTGAACGCCCATAGCACCACCAGCGCCGCGGCAATCAGCCCGAACACGGCAGGGCTCGCGCCACCGCCGCCCGGCAGCGCGCGCCGCAACCTGTCCTGCCCGCGCCGGATGATATCCTCGAGATCGGGAGGCGAGCCCTGCGGGCCGCTGGGTCCTTTTGGTCCCTGACCCCAAGGCCCCTGATTGTTGCCGCCGCCCCACGGGCCGCCGCCGCCGCTCTTGTCGTTCCAGGGCATAAATGTCCTTTCGCTTGGAATTCCCTCAAGCGCCGGCTCACCGGCGCAAAATCCAATATTATTCTTCTATAGGGATGCAACGGCACGCTTTCAACGCGATCGGCTGCCGCCACTGTCCGCTTTTGGGTCCATCTAGACCTGTCGCGACCCCTTTGTCGCCTTCAATGCACGTCGCGGCGCCGCTCGTAAACCGAATAGCGTGTCGCATGGCTGTCCTTTTCGCCAGCCTCCACCTCCTGCGAGCGGACGATCCGCCACAGCGTCGGATCGATCGGCGGGAAATGGGCATCGCCGTCGACCGCGGCCAGAACATGGGTCACGTGCAGCCGATCGGCCAACGGCAGCGCCTGAGCGTAGATCTCGCCGCCGCCGATGACGCAGATCTCGTCGGCGCCGGCCATGCAGCGCCCGCGCACCGTCGCCAGCGCGATTGCGTCCTCGATCGAGTGCGCGACTTCGACGCCCTCGGCGCGCCATGCCCTGTCTCGTGTCACCACGATATTGAGCCTGCCCGGCAATGGGCGGCCGATGCCTTCATAGGTCTTGCGGCCCATAATGATGGGCTTGCCCATCGTATCGGCTTTGAACCGCCTGAGATCGGTGGACAGCCGCCACGGCAACCCACCCTCGCGCCCGATCACGCCGTTCTCGGCGATGGCGACATAAATCGCGAGGTCCATCAGCCGCCGTTTCCGCCATCGGATGGCTCCAGCAGCAATATGTCGATGTCGTGCTCGGGGTAGAAGTTCTGCGCCTTCATCTCGAACGTCGTCGGTCCGACCTTCCTGACGTTTTCGCCGCAAAACGAGACCAGGTTCTTCGCATCGCCCTTGTCGACGGTCAGCTTGAACGTGCCGATGTTTCCCGACGCCCAGTTGCCACCCGTGGTCAGGATATAGGCGATGCGGTTCTCGAAATATTTGGGGTAGCCGTCGGGATCGTCCTTGGCTGCCTTGCGCACGGCATTCTCGAAGGCATCGTCCATGCAGTAGCGTGTCTTGTAGGCGGCATACTGAGCCTGGAACTGGCCGTCATAGAAGAAGCTGACCGAGGAGGTGCCGCCGACGCTCGGCTTGTAGCGATGCGAGACATGGACCGCCTTGTTGGCCGGAAACGTCGAGCGCCACCAATAGGTCGAGCGCAATTGCCAGAACGGCGTATAGACGGTCTTCATGCCCGAACCGTCGTCGGCAGTGTCCTCGATGATGATGCCGCGGTTGACCCAGTCGTCGGCGACCGCTTGCGGCAGCTTTGCCAGCGCTGCCTTGGCCGCATCGCCGAACGGATAGAACGGCACGCCCTGCGCCTTCAGGTCAGCGCCGATGTCGATGCCGAGCGCGAACACCTTCTGCTCGAGCTGCGGCTTTGCCGGCACCCCGTCGATCGTCACTTCGAAGCCGAGGAAATTGTCGCTCTGCGCCTCCGGAATCGCCGGTATTTCTTCGGGGTCGCCTTCGATGTCGGGCATCGGAAAGGCGACGATCGCATCGACATCCTTGTCGGTGTTGTTGCGGAAGACGTAACCGACCATCACTTTTTCCGGCGAGATGTAGAGATCCTCGCTTTCCATCGCCACCGCATCGCTGCGCGAAAGGATCAGCCCACCGGTGCCGAGTTCGGCGACCGAATCATTGGCGAGCGCAGGCGTAGCCGAGAGCGCCAAGGCTGCGGTCAGGACGTAACGGAACATGGAAACTCCCCCGGCGAGAATGCCAACATGACTCTAGCTGTTCAATGTGGCGTTTCAAAGCCTTTCGGCAAATGCGCCGGCGCCTGCCGGCATGTCGTGTCGGTCTGGACACGCCGGTCCCGATCGGGCAGGAGTTCGCCCATGCGCAAGCTTCTCGTCATCGGCATCGGCGCCGGCAATCCGGAACACATGACGGTCCAGGCCATTAACGGTCTCAATCGGGCCGACGTGCTGTTCATTCCTGACAAGGGCGCCAAGAAGAACGATCTCGCCGAATTGCGCCGCCAGATCTGCGACCGCTTCGTCATTAATCCGAACTCGCGCCGTGTCGAATTCGACGTGCCGGTGCGCGCCGAGCCGGCGCCTTCCTACCGCTCGACCGTCGACGACTGGCACGAGGCGATCGCCGCGATCTACGAAGGCCTGATCCGCGACGAACTCCCTGAAGATGGCTGCGGCGCCTTCCTGATCTGGGGCGATCCGTCGCTCTACGACAGTGCGCTGCGCATCCTCGAGCGCGTGCGCCTCAGAGGCAATATAGCGTTCGAGTTGGAGGTCATCCCTGGCATCACCGCCATCCAGGCACTCGCAGCCAGCCACAAAATGGCATTGAACCGGATCGGCGACGCCATTTTGATCACCACCGGCCGCCGGCTCGCCGAGGAAGGTCTGCCCGAAAACGCCGGCAGCACCATCGTCATGCTGGACGGCAAATGCGCCTTCAACACGCTGGACGACAACGACGTCACCGTCCACTGGGGCGCCTATCTCGGGACGCCCGACGAGATCGTCATCTCGGGCCGGATTGGCGACGTCGGCGACAAGATCGTGAGCACCCGTGAGCAGGCCCGCCGGAAAAAAGGCTGGATCATGGACACCTATCTGCTGCGCAAGCCGGGCGAGCCTAAGAAGTAACAGGGATCACACGCGGCATGAATTCCGCCGGCGTCACGCTGCGTCGATCTCGGCCTGCAGCGCCTCCATATGCGCCGCCGCTGCTGAAGACGCAGCCCGCTCGATCGCGCGGAAGCGGCTGACCACAGCAAGCCCGACCGACGTCAACTGGGCGCCACCGCCTTTTTTGCCGCCCGTCTGTGCCGCAACCAGCGGCTTGCCGAACACCCGGTTCATGTCCTCGACCAGGTCCCAGGCGTGCTTGTAGGACATCTCCATGCCGCGCGCCGCGGCCGAAATCGAGCCGAAGGCGGCGATCTGTTCCAGAAGCTCGATCTTGCCCGGTCCGATGCGGCCATCTGGATCGAGATTTATCCGCAAACTCAGCGACGGCATTTGCTCCTCCGCGGTCACGCCATTCTACAGGTTCTGCAGCGATACCGCTATTCCAAAACGATATAGCGAATCATCGGCCGTTCACTCATCCGCCTCGGCGGGCAGGCCGGCGCCGGTATTCGCCCGGTCGAAGCTCACCGTCTTGACCACGGCGAAGACCTGTCGACCAAGCCGAAGCCCCAGTGTCTGCCGCGACTGTTCGGTGATGCGGGCAAGCACGGTTGCGCCATTGCAGTCGAGGCCAATCTCGACCGTAGGCCCTTCGCCCGGCTCTATCGCCACGATCGTGCCCGGCAATATGTTGAGCGCGCTGAGGCCAACCGGCTGCTCGGTGGCGATCATCACGTCGCGGGCACGGATGCGGACGCGCACCGGCGCACCGACTGGCGTTGCCAGAAGCGGCACCCGGATCTCGCCCGCCAATGAGCCTAGCACCGTCATGCCAAAGGCTTCGTCGTGGCCCAGAACCGCGGTATCCAGCACGGCACCGCCCTCGCCGCGCTCTTCGGCCGGCAATAGATCCAGACGCTGCATGATCGCTCCGGTCGGACCGGAAGCGGCGACCTTTCCTTGCATCAGCACCACGACGTCGCTCGCCAGCCGCGCCACTTCGGCGATCGAGTGGCTGACATAGACGATCGGGATTTTCGTCTCGTCGCGCAGCCGCTCGATGTAAGGCAAGATCTCGGCCTTGCGCCCCTCGTCGAGCGAAGCCAGCGGCTCGTCCATCAGCAGCAATTTCGGACTGGCAAGCAGCGCGCGCCCGATTGCCACACGCTGCTTCTCGCCACCGGAGAGTTTTGCCGGCCGCCGGTCGAGCAAATGGCCGATCCCGAGCAGTTCGACCACGCCATTGATATCCGCGTAACGCTCAGCAGCCGGCGTGAACCAGCGGCCGTAGCGCAGATTGCTCGCCACGCTCATATGCGGAAACAGCCGCGCATCCTGGAACACCATGCCGATCCGCCGTTTGTGCTTCGGCACGAACAGACCGGCATCGCTATCAACCAGCACGCGGCCCTCGGCCGCGATACGACCTTTGTCGGGGCGGATCAGCCCGGCAATCAAATTGATCAGCGTCGTCTTTCCTGAGCCGGAAGGCCCGAACAGCGCAGTCAGCCGCCCGGCGCTTTCGAAGCGGGCATTGACGGTGAAACCGCCAAGCCGGTGGCTGATGTCGACCTGAACCGTCATTCGATGTCCATCCGCCGGCCGACGCGCCGCGCCAGCACTTCCGAGGCAACAAGTGCCGCCATCGAGATGACGATCGAGATCAGCGTCAGCCTGAGCGCGCCGGCGTCGCCGCCGGGAACCTGCGTGAAAGTGTAGATCGCCGACGGTAGCGTCTGCGTCTCGTTCGGAATGTTGGAGACAAAGGTGATCGTCGCGCCGAATTCGCCCATCGCCTTGGCGAAGGAGAGGATCGCACCGGCGATCAGCCCGGGCAGGATCAGCGGCAGCGTGATCGTGCCGAATACCCATAGCGGATTGGCGCCGAGCGTGCCGGCGGCCGCCTCGATTTTGCGGTCGACGGCCTCGATCGACAGCCGGATGGCCCGCACCATCAGCGGAAAGCCCATCACGCCGCAGGCGAGCGCGGCGCCAGTCCAGCGGAAGGAAAAAACGATGCCGAAATGTTCGGCCAGGAAAGCGCCGGCCGGACCACGCTTGCCGAAAGTCAACAGCAGCAAATAGCCGGTCACCACCGGCGGCAGGATCAGCGGCAGATGCACCAGACCATTGAGCAGCGTCTTGCCCCAGAACTGGCCGCGGGCAAGCACAAGAGCGATCAGAATGCCCGGCGGCAGGCTGGCAATCATCGCCACGGTCGCAACCTTGATCGACAGCCGGACCGCATTCCATTCGTCGGGAGCGAGATCCAGCAGCCAGTTCATGTGCGGTGCCGTACGTCAGTTGCTCGGCGCGAGGATTGTAAAACCTTGCGCCTTGAAGAGTTCGCCAGCCTTGGCGGATTGCAGGCATTTCAGGAATGCCGGAGTATCCCTGCTCTTCGAATCCGCAAGCTGGGCGACTGGATAGATGATCGGCGGATGGGTACCCGCGGGGAAAGTGCCGACCACCTTCACGCCAGGCTCCGCATGCGCATCCGTGGCGTAGACGATGCCGAGTGCTGCCTCGCCGGTCGATACCAGTTTTAGAGCGGCGCGGACATTCTCGGCCTGCGCCACCTTGCCTTCGACCGAAGACCAGGCACCGAGCGATTCGAGGGCTGCCTTGCCGTATTTGCCGGCTGGCACCGCCTTGACATCGCCCATGGCAAGTTTGCCGTTACCGACCAGCCCGGCAAGATCGAACCCCTTCTCGATCCTGGTCTCGACCTTGGAATCCTGCGGAGCAATCAGCACGATCTGGTTACCGAGCAATTTCACTTCGGTGCCGGGCTTGGTCAGCTTCCTGTCGGCAAGATATTTCATCCAGTCGAGATCGGCCGAGATGAACAGGTCTGCCGGCGCGCCGCTTTCAATCTGCCTGGCCAGCGCCGAGCTCGCCGCGTAGGAAATGGTTGCCGCCTCGCCGACATCGGCCTCGCAGGCCCTGTTGACGGCATCGAGCCCATCCTTCAGGCTCGCCGCGGCAAACACGACCACCTTGTCATCGGCATGGGCCGACGGCACCGCGGCCATCAGCATGGCGGCGAGACCCGCGATGGCAATCGTCGTCGAACCTTTGCGCGCCAGCATGAAACTCTCCTCGTCTCGGAACGCCCGAAGCCGCCCATCGATATATCCATGTGAACATAACAAGGAAAGGCTCTTTACCGCCGACGGCATTCTGAGCTGAGGTTTTCCCGGCCTGCGATAATCTTCGTTGGATACAGCGGTACCGAGGCCGAAGGAAATATTCACATGAAAATCAGCGACCAGGGATTGCGCGTCAAGTCGACGTCGGCCAATCAAGATGGATGCTGACAACGCCCGAGGCCGCAGCCGCAGTAGGCAATGTCGATAGGCACAGTCAGCTATGGTGCTAGACCGCGATCGGCGCCTTGATCGTCGCGTCGGCGAAATAGTTCTCGAGCCGGAAATCCTCGAAGCGGAAGGCAAAGAGATCCTTCACCTCGGGATTGATCCACAGCGTCGGCAACGCCTTGGGCGTGCGCCGCAATTGTTCGCGCGCCTGCTCGAAATGGTTCGAGTAAAGATGCGCGTCGCCGAGCGTGTGGATGAAATCGCCGGGTTTCAATCCGGTCACCTGCGCCACCATCAGCGTCAGCAACGCATAGGAAGCGATGTTGAACGGCACACCGAGAAAGATATCGCCCGACCGCTGATAGAGCTGGCAGGAAAGCTTGCCTTCAGAAACATAAAACTGGAACAGGCAATGGCAGGGCGGCAACGCCATGGCCTCCACCTCGGCCGGGTTCCACGCCGAAACGATCAGCCGCCGCGAATTAGGATTTTTGCGTATTTCCTTCAGAAGATTCGCAATCTGGTCGATGGCGCCGCCATGGCCGTCCGGCCACGACCGCCATTGTTTGCCATAGACCGGGCCGAGATCGCCGTTCTCGTCGGCCCACTCATCCCAGATCGAGACGCCGTGATCGTTGAGATATTTGATGTTGGTGTCGCCGGCCAGGAACCACAAAAGCTCGTGGATAATCGACTTCAGGTGCAGCTTCTTGGTGGTGGTGACCGGAAAGCCGCGGGCCAGGTCGAAGCGCATCTGGTAGCCGAATACCGAGCGCGTTCCGGTGCCGGTGCGGTCGCCGCGATCGGCGCCGTTTTCCAGCACATGCTTCAGAAGGTCGAGATACTGGCGCATCGGCTCCGGTCCGATTCGGGTTGTCAGCCATCATAGCCGAATGACCGTCGGCCGAACACAGCAAAGCGAGACGATTCCAGCAGAAGCCTCACCAGCACCGGCGGCGAGGTTGCTCAGAGCGAGCCGAGCATGCCCAGATCCTTGGCGACGAGGTAATAGAACGTCACCCGGCTCTTGCTGTTGTCGGCCGCCATAGCCTTGCAGGTCTTTTCGATAGCCGCATCCGCCTTGGCACCGTCGGTGACGCCGAGCTTGCCAGCGACCCAGCTGTTCCTGACGCGCTTCAGTTCCTCCGGGTCGGTGCAGGACACCAGCGAGGAATCGCGGTTCCTGAGCGCGATGCCCAGATGCTTGACGATCTTGGCGACCGCGTCGGCATCGGCCGCCGCATCATACTTCTTTACGTCTGCGAGATAATCGGCCATCGAATTTCCCCTCGTCGGCGCCACGGGATCCGGTCGATGAGGATTGTGGCGCGCTGCCGCAAGTATGCGCTAGGTCTCCTCACCGCCACAAAGCTTCGGTTGAGACCGGCTGCAAGTCAACCCCTTGATGATCCACTTTGGCACGGACGAAAGTGGCATTCCGGCCTTTCATTTTCCACCGCCAGTCCCTATATTCGTTTCGTCGGCTCGACCGACTATGGCGATAAACAGGCGATGAAATAAGCCGTTCGGACCCGGGGGCGGTACCCGGCGCCTCCACCAAAAACCGCTGCTCAGGAGCGGCTTTTGCTGGGGGCGAAATAGGATCGACGAAGGTGTAAAGATCGTACTTTTGCCCGGCATTGTACCACCGTTATCGGGCTAAACTTATAGTTGCCAACGACAACTATGCGGAAGCACGTCTCGCCGCGTAAGCGGTGCGATAGCTTCAATTCAAGCCCTAGTGGTTCGCACTTCTAGGCGGGGTTCGGAGGTACCTGGCAACAGAAACCTCCATTTCTCCCTCTCGACATATGCAGAAGCAGGCCCCGCCGGCCGGGCTTTCATGCGTCCTGACGGGTCCAAAAAACGCCCGTCTTCACACTTCCCCCATCCGATCCATGGATCAGAAATGCGCAACGATTCCAATCGGTTTTTCGTGCTGACCGGCGGTCCGGGCTCAGGCAAGACAACGTTGATCGAGGCTCTTAAGGTGGCAGACCTCGCAACCTCGGGCGAAGCCGGGCGCAGCATCATCACGACGAATTGGCGATAGGCGGCAACGCCTGCCCTGGCGGCTCTGTTCGCCGAGTTGATGCTGTCTTGGGAGTTGCGCTCCTACCGGATCGCGGGCGAGCAATCCGGCCCGGTCTTCTTCGATCGCGGCGTGCCGGACACTCTTGGCTATCTGCGCCTGACCGGGGTGCCGGTTCCCGATCACGCCACGAATGCCGCCCGACGCTTCCGCTATGCCAGGCGTCTTCGTCGCACCGCTATGGCCGGAAATCTTTCGGCAGGACAACGAACGCAAGCAAACGATGGACGAGGCTGAACGCACCTTTCACGCACTCGTCGCCGTTTACGCGGAACTAGGCTACGAGCTGGTGCCGCTGCCCTTGGCGCCCGTCGAAACGCGGCTGCGGTTCGTCCTCTCCGAGACAGCGTCGTAGCGAAGCACCGCAAGCGACGGTTTTGCGAAAGTCCAAGGGCCTCCCATCATCGGAACCTCCGATGGCAGCATTCGTTTCTTCCCGTTTCCCTTCTCTCATGCCTTGCGGGACAAGGCCTCAGTTTCTCGCCGCATATCGGTCAGGCCCCGGCGAGCTATCTGATGGAGATAAGATGAACCAGGAAACCACACCAGCACCCGAACGCATCCTGATCGTTGGCGGCAGTTCCGGCATGGGGCTGTCGCTGGCCGAACAGCAGCTTGCCAACGGCGCCGAGGTTACGATCGTCGGCCGCTCCGAGGACCGGTTGTCGGCCGCACGGCAGCGCGTGCCTCACCCCGAAAGGCTGAGGACGATCGCAGCCGACGTCACAAGCGAGGACGAGGTCCAGCGCCTGTTCCAGGATGTCGGCACGCTCGACCACATCGTCTCGACCGCCGCCGACGTTACCGGCGTCTATGTGTTGCTTCCCGAGATGGATATCTCGGTGGCGCGCAAAGTGATGGATTCCAAAGTCGTCGGACCGCTTCTTCTTGCCAAACATGGCGCGCCTCGTCTGACGCCTAGGGGATCAATCACGCTGACCTCGGGCATCGCCGCCTATCGTCCGGCGGCGAAAGGCTCGGTGGTGGCAGCCGTTAATGGGGCACTTGGCTCACTCGCCTACGCGCTTGCCGTCGAACTGGCGCCGATCCGCGTCAACGTCGTCTCGCCGGGCTGGGTCGACACGCCGATTTGGGATGCCGTCGTCGGCAGCGGAAAGATGGCTGCGCTGGAGGCCATGGCAAAGCGTCTGCTCGTCGGCCGGATCGGCCAGGCAACCGACATTGCCCAAGCCATCACGTCCCTCATGCACAACGGCTTCATCACCGGAACCGTGCTTCATGTCGATGGTGGCCAGCGGCTGGTCTAGTGACGGCCAGATTTCACGAACTATTGGGAGGAACAGCCGCATGACCGGCGCTTGAATGCGCCGGTGGCGCCATACCATGATGACCGGCGTCACCGGGCTGCTTGCGACCCAAGGCAACACGACAATATTGGCGTCAGCCGCGGAAGCCACGAGACGCGGAACCAGCGCGCAGCCAAGACCGGCTGCGACAAGGCCCCGTATCGCACCCATGCTGGCGAACTCGCCGACGAGTTTTGGACGGTCAGGCAACATTGCGGCAAACGTTTCGTCGAACATCCGCCTATAGACGCAACCGGGCTGGGTCACGAGGAAGGCCTCGTCAGCCAGATCGTCGGGCGTTATGGCAGAATATCCGGCCAACCGGTGATTTGCCGGCATTATGGTGACGAGCTCTTCCACTGCCACTTGCTCGCTTCGCAGCTCCGGCGCCGCCGCCGGGACGGCTCCGAAATGGAAAGATACGTCCAGCGCCCCGCTTGTCACGCCGGCACGCAACCCACTGCTATCGTCCGCCCTGAGGTTCAGTTCCACATCGGGATGGCGCCGACGGAATTCCGCCAGCAGAGCTGGCAAGCGTGTCGAGCAAAGCGTTTCCAGGCCGCCGACAGTCAGGCGACCGGCAACGGTGCCGCTCGCGTCGGCGACTGCGGAACGGGCTTCGTCCGCGAGGTCGAGGAGATCGTTTGCGTAGTCCAGCAGGCGTTGTCCCGCCGCCGTCAGCTTCAAGCCACGCCGTGATCTGTCGAACAGCGACGTGCCTAGATCGCTTTCCAGCGCCTGGATCTGTTCGGTCACGCTCGATTGGGCAAGATGAACCCGCTCGGAAGCGCGCGTGATATTCAAGGCGGTGGCGACCGCCACGAAGGTTTTGAGATGTCGAAGCTGCATGTCCTGAACCCGTCATATAGGCATAGGCTGCTTTGAACCGGGACCGCAAACGTGAAAAGGCCGGGAACATCGCCCGGCCTTTTTGTCTCGATAGGCGAAGTTTACTCCGCCGGCGCCTCCGCGACGTCCCGGCTGCGGCCGAGCGTTATTTTGGCCAGTGTGAAGGAGATCGCCGCGCAGAGCGTGATGCCCGCCACCATCGGCAGCGGCGTGCCGTCGAAAAACACGCCGGCGACGCCCATGGCGACCGCGCCGATGGCGAAGTGCAGCGTGCCCATCAGCGCCGACGCGGTACCGGCGATCTCGCCATGCTCTTCCATGGCCAGCACCGACGTCGTCGGGATGACCAGGCCGAGAAAGCCGTAGCCGATGAACAGCAGCGCCGCCATCACGTCGAGCCGGTCGACACCCGATGCCATCACCGCGAACAGCACCACCATCGTCGTCGCATAGCCGGTCACCGCGACACGCACCACGCGCTGCAGCCCGAACCGCTCCGACAGCAACCCGGTCAGCTGCGACATGCCGATAAAGGCAACCGCATTGATCGAGAAGAACACGCTGTAGACCGAAGGCGACAGGCCATAATGGTCGATCAGGATGAAGGACGAGCTCGACAGATAGACGAAGAAGCTCGCAATGCCGAAGCCGGCGATGGCCGTCAGGCCAAGGAAGTTGCGGTCGCCCATCAGGAAGCGGTAGCCGGAAAGTGCCGTCCCGAAGGACGACCCGGCGCGCTCCTCGACCGGCCGTGTCTCCTTGAGCGAGGTCGCCAGCAGGATGGTGGCGAGCACGGCCGCGCCCGTCACCGTCCAGAACACGGCGCGCCAGCCGAAATTCTCGATGATCTGGCTACCGGTCAGCGGTGCCAGGATCGGCGACACCGAAAACACAAGCATCAGCAGCGACATCAGCTTGGCGGCCTCGGTGCCGGTATGCAGATCGCGCACGATCGCGCGCGGCACGGCCATGCCGGCGCTGGCGCCGAGCCCTTGCAGGAAGCGGAAGGCGATCAGCCATTCGATCGAGGGAGCCAGCGCCGAGCCGACGCCGCCGACCATGAACAGCGCCAGGCCGCCGTAGAGTGGCAGCTTGCGGCCGACCATGTCGGAGATCGGTCCGACGACGATCTGGCCGAAGCCCATGGAAAGAAAGAAGATCAGCAGGCTCATCTGCACCGCGGCAGTGCCGGCATGCAGATCCTCGCCGATTGAAGGCAGGGCCGGAAGATACATGTCGATGGCAAACGGGCCGATCGCGGACAATAGGCCGAGCACGACCGCAATGCGGAGGAATTTGGCGTTCATGATAGCAGGCTCTTTCGAATTCTGGTTGCCGCCGAGGACCGGCGCGTAACCCTAGGACGTTCCATCCCGTGGAGTTCCGACTCTTCTGCGGAACGAAACCCCCTTCGTGCAGTCCACAAATTTAGACAGGCTTGTCTAATTCGTCAACCACCTCTATATAGTTTTGCATGAAGGCCAACGTTTCTCCTGACATTTTCCCGCCGCGGGGCCATGAGGCCAAGCGGATGTCGATTGTCGATGCCGCCGCCTCGGTCTTCTGCCGCGAAAGCTTTGCCGGTGCCAATATCGACATGATTGCCGCCGAGGCCGGCGTCTCCCGCCAGACCATCTACAATCATCACGGCGACAAGGAAAAACTGTTCGTTGCCATCGTCCGCGACCTCACCGAACGTTGCAATGCCGGCATCTTTGCCACGATTTCCACTTTTCCCGATCAGCCGAAGGATCTCGAGGCCGACCTCATCGCCTTTGCTGTGCGGATGAACCATAACTGCATCTGCAACCGCGACGGCAAATTCCTGCGCAAGCTGATCCAGACCGAGGGCGGGCGCTATCCCGAGTTGTTCGCCGAATGGCGCGAAGAAGGACCGGGCAGGACATGGCCGGCGATCGCCGCCCGCTTCGCCCGCCTCGCTCATGCCGGCTTCCTTGACATCGACGATCCCGATGTCGCAGCGCGCCAGTTCATGGCGCTTGCCAATGCCGAGTTGCAGACGACGTTCATGCTCGGCGGCACACCGACCGAGGACGAGGTGGTGCAATCGGCGACAAATGGCGTGCGCACCTTCCTGCGCGCCTTCGGCAAGCGGCAGCCTGTGGCCCGGGCGAGCAAACAGGGCGCGCTCGCCAGCGCTTGACGATCAAAGCCGTTTGACGATCAAATCGTCGCCAATGGGCTTCGCTTCCGCACGCCGGCGATCTATATCCGGTTTACGCCGCGCTCAAGCTTGATTACAGCTATCAGGACGATTCAACGGAACCCGACAGCCACATGGCCGACGACCACATCCGCTACGACATTCTGGCCCAGGAGGCGTTGCGCGGCGTCATGCGCAAGGTCCTGGCCGAGGTCGCGCGCACCGGTCTCCCGGGCAACCATCATTTCTTCATCACCTTTCTCACCGGCGCGCCGGGCGTGCGCGTGTCGTCGCGGCTGCGCGAGCGCTATCCCGAACAGATGACCATCGTCATCCAGTTCCAGTATTGGGACCTGAAGGTGAGCGACACCGGCTTTGAGGTTGGGCTGTCGTTTTCCGACGTGCCGGAGAAACTGGAAATCCCGTTCTCGGCCGTACGCGGCTTTTACGACCCGTCCGTCAACTTCGAGCTCGAATTCGACGTCAAGACCGATACCCCGGCGGAACAGGAGACAAAGGCCAAGCCTGCTCCCGAACCGCTGGCCATCGTCGCCGAGAAAAAGCCCGAGACGAAGAAGAAAACCGCCGAGGCGGAAAAGAAGCCTGCAGCGGCCGACGCCGTCGCCAAGGGCGCCGACGTCGTGTCGCTTGACGCCTTCCGCAAGAAGTGACCCGACGGGCGGCGTGACATGGCCGAGATCGTCAATCTCCGTCAGGCACGCAAGCAGAAGGCGCGAGCCGAGAAGGAGCGCCTGGCCGAACAGAACTGGGCGCTGCATGGCCGTTCCAAACCCAGCCGGGATCGCGACCGCCTGATCGCCGACAAGGCCGATAAATTCGTCGCCGGCCATCGCCGCGAAAATTCGGGCGATTCGGACAAATCCGATGCTTGAAGTGTGAGTAGGATCGTCTCGTGAGCCCGGTGGAAAAGCGCTCGGTCACCATTCGCGGCCACCGCACCAGCTATTCGCTCGAAAAGCCTTTTTACGACGACCTGGTCGCCATCGCGGCCGTGCGAAAACTGACGCTCGCCGCCCTTGTCGCCGAAATCGACGAGAGCCGCCCGCGGGATGCCAATCTCTCCTCGGCGCTCCGGCTCTATGTGCTGGATTGGGCCAAGCGCGGCAAATTGTAGCCTTCAGGCAACGCTATCCTGTTTCCTGCGCCGGATACGGAAGCCCAGCAAAGCCGAGCGGTCGCGTTCTTCGGCCTGCCAAGCAGCGTATCCTGCCGTTTCAGGTCGGCGAGCGTGAACTGGCCAAAATAGGCGATGTTCGTGGCAAGCCGGATCAGCTTCAAGAGGGCAATGCCGGCAACAACCCCGCCGTCGCAACCACCACCGCTATGCTGGCAATGAGCAGCACCCGGGCGTCGGTGGTAAAATCGCGCAGATGGCCGGGGTTGGCGTGATCGGACTTCATTTGCAGACCTTGCTTTCTGGCGGCGTGCCGACTTGCGGATAGGTCGCCGGCCGTGCCACCGAAGATGGCGGGCACGAGCGATGTTGGTGACACCACGCCAGCATCAGGCCCTGCTTGCAATCAAAGGGTTCCCCGGCGGAGGGCCGGTGACCATTGGCGACCACGCGGAGCGCCTGCGCATCCGCCATCACAGCGCAGTGGAATTGGTCAACCGTCTTTGCGAAGCCGGGCTGGTCGCGAGGGACCACGACGAGGAGGACCACCGCCGCGTGCCGCTGCGGCTGACCGAGCGCGCCGACGACAGTCTCACCGATCTGTCAGCCGCTCATCTCGACGAACTCGGGCGGATCGAGCCGATGCTGAAGCGCTTGCTTGCTGGACGCGACACTAAGGGATGCGCCGTCACCCGCCATTCAACGATTTCAGCAGATCGTCGATCGACGAGGGATCGAACTTGAGCTTTGGCGGGGGCTGCACTGGCGGTGGCACGTTATTTGCGGCCGGTGGCGCCCGTTCCGCTCGCTCCGCCGCGGCCTTGCGTTCGGCGTCGAGCCTTGCCTTCTCTTCCGAGGCGATCCGCAACGCCTCTTCCGCCCTCTGGCGTTGCTGTTCTTCGGCCTGCGCTGCTTCCTCGGCAGCCTGTTGCGCCGCCTTGGCTTTGGCTTCGGCATCCGCTTCGGCCTTTGCAGCCGCCTCGGCTTTCGCCCTGGCCTCGGCTTCGGCCTTCGCCGCTGCATCCGCCTTCGCCTTGGCTTCAGCCTGCGCCCTGGCCTCCGCTTCGGCTTGGTCCTGCGCCTCCGCATCCGCCTGTGCCTTGGCGTCCGCTTCAGCCTTCGCTTTGGCTTCAGCCTGCGCCCTCGCCTCGGCTTCGGCCTTTGCCTTGGCGTCGGCCTCGGCCTTCAGCCGCGCTGCTTCCTGTTGTCTGCGCAGTTCCTCCGCCGCTCTTTCACGCTCGGTTTGCAGCGCAGCGTAGTAGCGCACCTCCCGCCGCAGCCTTTGTTTCTCGAGCAGTGCGGCTTGCATGGCTTCGACCCGCTGCTGCTCCTTTTCCAGCGCACGCTGGGTCAGGAACTGTGCCAGCGGCTCGCTGTCGAACTGCCGTTTGGTGGCGCCGAACGGCCCGTCGACGCTGAAATTCAAAATCGGTTCGGAGCCGACCAGTGCCTCGTCGCCGGGCCGGTAAGCGATCTCGCCCTTGGCGTCGACGGTGCTGGTGTTCAGATCGGCGGTGATGTCGGCGGACAGCGTCGCGCCCGGGCTTTCGAATTTGACCGGCGGCGCCCTCAGCGTGCCGCCGGCGATGGTTAAGGCAATATCGGTGTCCTGCGCCGGAAAACTGCCCGCCGCGGCGATCTGCGGCACGAAGCCGGCAGTCTTCGACGCGTCGATATCGCGCCCTATCGCATCGGCCTTGGCGATGAATGCGCCAAAGGCATCGGGATTGAAGCCGGCAATAGTCATGCCCTTGAGCGTTGCCGTGCCGGAACCGGACAGCGCCGCAACCATCGCGTCGACCGATTTGCCGCTGGTCGAAAGCGCCGTCGAGAACTCGCCGCTTCCGCTGATGCCGGCCTCCGGCAGCACGGCTGCCAGATCGGCGCCGGCGAGTTTCATCTGACCGGAGAAAAGCCCGGTGCCGTCATTGTTCTTGATCTCGAACAGGCCACTCAACGCGCCGCCGAGGAACTTTGCCTTGAGGTCGGAAACGCGGATGCCCTCCTGGTCGAGCTGCAGCGACAGCGCAGCGTCATAGGCGGTGGCAAGCGGGCCGGCGGCAAGCGACGCCGCCGTCAGATCGAGATCGGCGGTAAATGGCAGACTGGATTTCTGGCTGAACGGTGCCGTCGGCCAGGTCCTGTCATTGACAAGGAAGGCCTGGTCACCGAACAGCATCACCGCGATCGGATCGAGGTCCAGCTCGTCCAGCGACAGCGCGCCGGCAAGATGCGGCAGCCCCTCTTTGATGTCGATATTTACGTCACCGGAAACCGCCGCTTCGTTGACGGCGCCGCTGAGGCCGCTCAGCACCAGGAGACCATTGCCGTAATCGGCATCGGCTGCAAGCGACGTCGACATGCCGGTGCCCATGCCGGGCAGGCCGACGCCGGTCGTCATCAGCCATGGCTCGATGTCGGCCGTTTCAAGGCTGACCTTGCCCTTGGCGGCCGCGCCCTGAGACGTGTCGGCAATTGTCCCGTCGAAACCAGCTTTGAAGTCATTGCCGGCCAGGCTGAATCGTGTCGCCAGGCCGCCGCCAAGCGTGCCTTTGGCCGAGACGTCGGCGGTCGCCTCGCCGAGCATGCCGAGTGGCAGCGCCGGCAAACCGTAAAGCGCCAGAAGCGCGGTGGCGTCGGCGTTCCTTGCGTTGAAGGTCAGCGTCACCGGCGCTTCGAGAGGCCGGTCGAGCGCCCCTTTGCCGGACAACGACGCCGAAAAGGCCGAGCCACCGGCCTTGCCCTGTGCGCTCATTGCCAGTCCGGTCGTACCGTCGCCATTGTCTGCGGCACTCGTGACCGCGTCGATGCGCGCATCCTGGAACAGCTCGGGATAGGCAGCAGCACGCTCCGCCAGGCCCTTCAGCACTGCATTGCCGGGATAATGCTGGACGGCGACGTCGATCAGCGGCTTGAGGTCGACGGCGACCACCGAGGCGTCGAGCTTGCCGGTCGGGCTCGCCGGGAAATCCTTGATTCGACCGGTGGCGCTGATCGAGGCGCCGGCAAGTCCGCCGACCGACAGTCGGTCGATCTCAAGCAGCCCCTCGCGCAATCTAAGCGCAGTATCGACGCTATCGGCGGTCAACCCGCCGGCGCTGACCGGCCCGGCCTTGATCTGGAAATCGAGGTCGCGGTCGGAAAAGCGGTTGGCGCCCTTGTCGCTGACGAAGATCGAGGCGAAGGCGGCGAGCCCATCGACATCGAGTTCGCCACCTTCCAGTTGCATCAGCACCGATGGCCGGGTGTCGTCGGGCTGGCTGGAATCGATGCGGCCGGAGAACTTCGCCTTGCCGAGGATGAGTTCGAGATCGCTGAAGGCCTGGTGCTTCTCGCTCAAATCCACCTTGGCCTTGAAGCCGGCGGCCGGCAAGCGGCGGATCGCCTCGTCGACGTCCTTCGACAGCCATGCGGCGAAGCCGGAGGGCTGCGCCACCGCCAGAAGCAGCGATCCGGTGAAACCGAAATGGTCCTCGACGCTGACCAAGCCATTGGCTTCCAGCTTGGCGCGGCCGGGCAGCGTGGCGGCCAGCGATTTTACCGCCCAGCCGCCCTCGGCCGGTTCGGCGGACAGATGCACGTCGCGAACGGTGGTGTCGCCTGCAACCACGGCCGGCAGTTTCACCTCGACCGTACCCGGTATGGTCGGCTTCGGTAGACCGAGCAGCGCCTGCTCCAGCGCCGCCACCCGCTCGGATAGCGTCAATCCGGCACCGGCCGCCGCCCCCACGGCCTCGTCGAACTGCACCTGCGCGCCATTGGTCTCGATCGAGAAATGCGGCTTCAGCCCAAGGTCGACCGTAGCCTTACCGTCGGCGGTGTAGGGATTGTCGAGTGGTCCCGTCTCGAAGCGGAATTCGTCGACGCCGAGCTTCTGGTGGTCGAGCGAAAACTTGCCGTTCAGCCTGAAGCCCGGATCCGGTTTGCCGGCGTTGACTTTCAGCGCTTCACCGTCGGTGCCGCGCGGCCGCGCCGCGGTCTGGTCTGCGCCTGATATCTTGAACTGGCCCGAATAGACGGCGGCGCCCTCGACGAGGCCCACATTGCCGTCGGTCTCGACGACCAGCGGATAGGCATCCGGATCGGCCTTGAGCCTGAGCCGCATTTGCCCGTCCGGTTCGGTCTTGCCGGTGGAAGCGGCGATCGTGGTCCGCAACCCGTCCAGCAACAGCGAGCCGTCCAGCCGCCAGGGGCCGGCCAGCGACTTGGCCGAGATCGTCGAGTTGATCTCGGAAATGAGATGGCTGCGCCCGCCTGCGGCGTGGCTGAGTGCGATCTGTCCTTCCGTCACCGTCAGCTTCTCGATGGAGATCTGGCCGGGATCGAAGGGCGAGGACGGCCGTATCGTCCAGTCGACCGTGCCGTCGGCGGCGATGTCGATCGTCGCCTTCGGCCGCACCAGCCGCATGTCGAAGATCAGCACCTCGCCGCGCAGGAATGGCGCGAGTTCTGCATCCATCGAAAAAGTTTCGACGGTCATCGCCGGCTGGCCGTTGGGGCCACCGGCAACGGCGACGTTGGAAAAGGTCACCGAGGGGAACGGCAACAGCCTTGCCGTTGCATCGCCTCGCACGGTCACCTTGCGACCCAGGACGGCACTCGCCTCGCGCTCGAAATCGGCACGGTAACCTGTCCAGTCGACAAAGTACGGCACCACCAGCGCCGCACACAGCACCAGCACAAGAAGCCCACCGAAGATCACGAACAGGCGTGCGAGCATGAACTCCTAGACAGTTGATAGTAAAGTCAGTGGCACTCTACCCGCATCAGCGTGTCGATAAAGAGGCAAATAGGGGTACGGCAGCGGCCTGATGTCAGTCCTTTCCCGGCAATATCTTGCCCGGGTTCATGATGTTCAGCGGATCGAGCGCCTGCTTGATCGTGCGCATGATGTCGACGCCATGGCCGAGCTCATGCCGCAGGAAGCCGATCTTGCCTTGCCCTATGCCGTGCTCGCCAGTGCAGGTGCCGTCCATGGCGATGGCGCGCATATTGAGCCGCGCCACGAATTCTTCCGCCAGTGCGATCTCCTTCGGATCGTCCACGTCCATCAGCACCAGCACATGGAAATTGCCGTCGCCGGCATGGCCGACGATCGGCGCGATCAGCCCCATCTCCGCGATATCCGCTTCGGTCTCCGTGACACATTCGGCAAAGCGCGAGATCGGCACGCAGACATCGGTCGACAGGCCCTTGGCGCCCGGCCGCAGTGTCAGCGACGACCAGTAGGCATCGTGCCTGGCCTTCCACAATTTCGTTCGCTCTTCGGCGACGCTGGTCCACAGGAACGGACCGCCGCCATTTTCCTCGGCGATCATGCCGAAGGTCTCGGCCTGCTCGGCGACGCTGGCATCGCTGCCGTGGAATTCGACGAACAGGCAGGGACTCTCCGGATAGTCGAGCTTCGAATAGGTCTTCATCGCCCGCATCTGCAGTGCGTTGACCAATTCTATGCGCGCCACCGGAATGCCCATCTGGATGGTCGCGATCACCGCGTTGCACGCCGCCTCGAGGCTGGGGAACGGACAAACGCCGCCTGAAATCGCCTGCGGAATGCCCTGCAGCTTCAAGGTCAGCTGTGTGATGATGCCAAGCGTGCCTTCCGAACCGATCAGCAGCCGCGTCAGGTCATAGCCGGCCGAGCTTTTCTTGGCGCGCTTGCCGGTCGTCACTGCCTCGCCGTCGGCCATCACCGCCGTCAGCGACAGGACGTTCTCGCGCATCGTCCCGTAGCGCACGGCGTTGGTGCCCGACGCCCGCGTCGCCGCCATGCCGCCGAGCGAAGCGTTGGCGCCGGGGTCGATCGGAAAGAACAGGCCGGTGTCGCGCAGGTGCCGGTTGAGATCCTCGCGCGTCACGCCGGGCTCGACGGTGCAGTCGAGGTCCTGCGGATTGACCGCAATGATGCGGTTCATACGTGACGTATCGAGCGAGATGCCGCCGCCCGGCGCATTGGTGTGGCCTTCCAGCGAAGAGCCGACGCCGAAGGCGATCACCGGCACGCGATGCGCCGCGCATGCGCGCACGATCTCCTGCACCTCCTCCGTCGTCTCGGCAAAGGCGACGCCGTCCGGCGCCTGCGTCGGGATATAGGTCGTGGTGTGCGCGTGCTGGGCGCGGATCGCCTGGCCGGTCTGGAATCGCTCGCCGAGCCGCTGCTTGAGGATGCCGAGCACGGCGGCGATGCCTTCTTCGTTGCGCTCGACCGGATTGAGGTCGCTTAGAGCCATCGATTCCTCCGCGAATGAACCAGCGTCCACCCTTGTTCTGCATCTAGGGATGCGTAGTCTCACCAACCACGCTCTGTCCAGTCCACGCTCACCCCGGCATGACGAGAAGGAAGTTTCCGATGCCCATCCCCGCCCCTTTCGTCTCTCGCGCCATGGACATCGAGGAGGCCTGGATCGACTACAACGGCCATCTCAACATGGCCTATTACAACGTACTGTTCGACCGGTGCTCCGACGAGGCCTTCGAGATGATGGGGATGGGGCCGGATTATGTGAAAGAACGGCGGCTGACCATCTACACCGCGGAAGTCCATGTCTGCTACGTCCAGGAGCTGCATCTCGACCACAAGGTCACGGTCTCGTTCCAACTCCTCGACCATGACGAGAAGCGCCTGAGGGCCTATCAGGAAATCCGCCATCTCGACGGCTGGCTTGCCGCCACATCCGAAACGCTGTCGCTGCATGTCGACATGGCT
The DNA here is from genome assembly GCF_040322715.1 of Mesorhizobium sp. M0106. Classification (NCBI taxonomy): domain Bacteria; kingdom Pseudomonadati; phylum Pseudomonadota; class Alphaproteobacteria; order Hyphomicrobiales; family Phyllobacteriaceae; genus Mesorhizobium; species Mesorhizobium sp. M0106. Next base: position 161,075 of record NZ_JAMYUA010000009.1, read on the forward strand.
GGCCCGAAGGTGGCGCCCTTCCCCGCCGACGTCCTGGCCAGGGTGGAAGCGATGCGCGCCGCCCATGCCGCCCTGCCGATGCCGGAGCGCGCCGGCCGCTCGATCGGTATTCGTCGTAAGCCGGCTTGAACCACGGTCCAACCGCCGTTAACCTTACCGAGGTTTTAACGTGAACAAGCCGAATTGAGACGTTGAACGACTCAGCGCGGCGTTGGAAAACCGTCCGCATCGAATTGCGATACGGGCGGCGGAGCAGCAGCGGTTCGGGGAACGTGCATGAAAACCGATATCAAGGTCGAGGCGGACAGGCTGGCGGCTGATCCACGCATCACCGACTATGATTTCTGGCGCTCGCTGAAGAACCTCAACAACGAGATCTTCCACATCGCCAACAACAACGAGCCGATCCCCTTCGCCATGATCCGCTGGCGCGCCATCCTGAAGCAGGCGCGGATGAAACGCGGCCACGCCTGAACGGTGGGGGAAGAAACAGACCGGCCGTCCGGTTTGCATTTGTATTTTGCGCCGCCCCTTGCCACGCCGTGCACTTCTCCCCATCGCGCCAACGCGTTCCGCGACGGTACAGCGTCGGTGAATTGCATTGCCTACTCCCTGCCGATATGGATTGCTGGCGGATCGTAATGGGGATGCGGGATGGCGAATGGCTCGCTGTCTGAGATCGAAGCAGGGTTGCCGACATGGGCGGTGGCGATCGCAGATCGACTTGACTTCTTCCGGAGCCGGCATTTCAGCAAACACAGCATCAGTGAGTTGACGGCCGTTCTGGCTGCGCTTCGCCGCCGCGTGGCGGCACCCGGTGGCGGGGATCAGGCTCTCCTTGCTTTTCTGCACGCCTGCCTGGCGCTGCTTGAAGAGGCAGCGGCCTCGCGAACGGACCTGGCCAGTATCTCCCGTGACTTGGTAACACTGTGTGACATGGCGCGAACATCCCTTCACGGCGATTGCGACGATCGGCCGTTGATGGCCCACGAGGACAATATGAAAGATTTGTCTGGTGCATCGCGCTGGGCCGCCCGAGTCCCAGGCCGCGTGGTTTGGTTGGCTGCAATGGTTGCAGAAGTGCCTGATGCGGAAGGCGAAGCCGCCGTTATGCTGGTGAATGATCTAGCTGCCGTAGACGCGGACTTTCCTTTGCGCGCCCTTCGTGTGGCGTCCCGAGCTTAAGCGTTGTCTTGCGGCTCGTGGCTCTGCTCCTTGCGACCTCTGCCGCCGCGCGATAGGGCTACGTGGCTGTTGCCGACCCGCTCGCCCCGTCCTTGAACATCACAGCTGGCGCTTCACCGCCCCCAGCGGCGATCGCGGCACCACCGGCGACGACTGGATGATCGCCGTATTGGTCATCGCGAACGGAATGATCCGGTCGATCACCCGTTCGAGCTCGGCCACCGAGCCGACATGCGCCAAAGCGATGAAACAGTCTTCACCGGTGACCCGGTCGCATTGGGCGATTTCCGGTAGGTCGCGGATGATTTCGGCCACGACAGCCAGTTGCCCCGGCACCGGCCTGATGCGCAGCCATGCCGACAGCTTCATGCCGAGCGCGGCCGGATTGATACGCACCGTATAGGCCTCGATCACACCGCTTTCCTGCAGCCGCTTGATGCGCTCGGCAACGCTCGGCGCCGACAGGCCGACCGACCGCGCCAGTTCGGCGGTGCTGGTGCGCGCGTCCTTTTCCAGCAGGCGCAGGATTTTCAGGTCCGCCGGATCCAGATCGCTATTTTCATTTCGAAGGCGTTTCAGCGGAATACTCCTTGCTTTCGGAAACGAAATGGCCGCAATGCCCGGCCATCATCCATATCAATGGCAAAAATCGCCTGCGATACTGATCCCATGCAAGATCGGACGCAAGCCCCGGCAGCAAGTCCGGCACTCGCCGGCCCCGCCTTTACCTTGGCAAACGCGGTCCCGCCGCATCTCTGGTTCGGCGTCAGCGCCGTGTTTCACTATCTCGGACCGGCCTTGGCGGTGCTGCTGTTCCCGCATGTCGGCGTGCTGGGCATGGCTTGGCTGCGCATCGCCACCGCGGCACTCGTCTTTGCCCCATTGACCCGGCCATGGGTGGTCTTCGCCCGCGCCGACCGCTCGACGCGGTTGTTGCTTGTGGCTTTCGGCGTCTGCCTTGGGGTGATGAATTGCTCGTTTTACCTGGCGCTCGACCGGCTGCCGATCTCGCTGGTGGCGGCGATCGAATTCGTCGGCACCATCGGCGTTGCGCTTGTTGGCCTCAGAAGCCCGCGCAATCTCGCCGCCCTCGCAATCGCTGTCGCCGGCACCCTGTTGCTGATCGAAGTCAAATGGTCGAGCGATCCCGTCGGCCTGTTCTGGGCCTTCCTCAACGGCACGCTGTTCGTTGGCTACATCGTGCTCGGCCACCGCGTTGCGCGCGGCGGCGCCGGCGATGGCATCGCCGGGCTGGGTGCCGCCATGGCGGTCGCCCTTCTCGTCGTTCTGCCGATCGGTTTCGTCGATGCTCTGCCGGCTTTCTCGGCGCCGCCGCTGCTGTTTGCGGCGGTCGGCGTCGGCATCTGCTCGTCGGTTATTCCCTATATTTGCGACCAGCTTGCCATGTCGCGGCTGCCGCGCTCCAGCTTCGCGCTGATGCTGTCTTTGCTGCCGGTCACCGCGACGTTGATCGGCATCATTGTGCTGCGGCAGGTGCCGAGCCTCACCGACTGCATCGGCATCGCGTTGGTGGTGGCCGGCGTCGCCCTTCACAAACCGGCGCCGGCGCCCACCTGATCAGGCCAGCTTCTCCTTGAGGAAAGCGATCGTTCGGCCCCAGGCGAGGTCAGCCGCCTTCTTGTCGTAGCGGGCCGCCGACGTGTCGTTGTTGAAGGCATGATTGGCGCCTTCATAGACATAGACCGAGTATTCGACATGATCCGCGTCGAGTGCCTTCTTGAAGGCATCGATGCCTGCATTGGTGCGGGTGTCGAGCCCGGCATAATGCAGCATGAGCGCGGCCTTGATCTTCGGCACGTCCTCGGCCTGTGGCTGCATGCCGTAATAGGCGACGGCGGCGGCGAGGTCCGGCGCGTTGACGGCCAGCATGTTCACCGTGCCGCCGCCCCAGCAGAAGCCGACGGCGCCGACCTTGCCGTTGCCGTCCTTGTAGCCTTTGAGGTAGGCGACGGTTGCCACGGCATTGGCGGCGACCTGTGCTGGATCGAGCTGGGAAAACAGGTCACGTGCCCTGTTTTCATCGTCCGGCGTGCCGCCGAGCGGTGTCATGAAGTCCGGCGCAAGCGCCACGAACCCTTCCAGCGCCACGCGCCGCGCCACATCGCGAATATGCGGGTTGAGACCCCTGTTCTCGTGCACCACGATGACCGTGCCAAGCTTGCCGGTCTGATCCGCCGGCTTGACCAGATAGCCCTTCATCTCGCCGGCGCTGCCGGGATAGCTGATGTCCTCGCCTTTCACCCGCGGATCGTCTTCCGCCACGATTGCCGCCTGGGCCGAATTCGCCGCCAGCAGCGGCGCGATCGCGGCCGCTGCCGCACCCGATCCGGCAAGCCTGGTCAACTGCTCCATGAAGCGCCGCCGGTCGAGCGTCAGGTGCGTGTATTCGTCATAGGCATCGATCATCGCCTGGGTAATGACAGGCTCGGCGGCAGTGGGTCCGGCAGGTATTGTCATGGCGCGCTCCTCGTCGGCGCCCCCCGCGGCAACATAGAGCCGAAGCTTGCCTGGTCCAGTCACGGCTGAGTGAGGCTGCCATAAGTCCCTGCACGAGGGCCGTGATGCCGCGCGCCCCACTGTCGTTAAATTTTGGTCCTTTGTGGCAATGCTAAATGCACGCACCACCATATAAAACAAACTTACCAGGCTAGGCCTCGCTCGCGCCATTTGGTGAGGAAAGAATGCCTGATTGACGACGAAGGAATTACGCCCATGACCTTTCCCTCCCCGCTTCTGGCAAGTGGGTTCGCCCTCGCCGCTATAGCTTTGCTGGCGCTGCGGTTCACTGCCTTCACCGCCTTCAAACGATCGTTGATCAAAATCCGCGTCAACCGGCACCGGGCCGCAAACACCAAAGCCTGAGGAAAGGTCATGGACGTTCAGGACATCATCAACACCGTCTCCCAGAAATCCAGTCTCAACCAGGCTTTGACGGAAAAGATCGCCGGCACGATTTTCTCGGTGCTCGAACACGAGGCGGAAGGCACGACTCTGTCCAGCTTCTTTGCCAAAATCCCGGGAGCCGACGCCCTGGCCAAGCAATATGATGTCATGGCTCCCGGCGCAGCTTCCGGTGGTGGCCTCCTGTCCTCGCTGGAGGGCGCGCTCGGTGGCGCTCTCGGCGAAAAGACCGGCGCGCTGATCAACGGGGTCGCCATACTCAAGGCATCAGGCCTTACGCTCGCACAGATCAGCCAGGCCGGCACGATGCTGGTCCAGCAGGCCGAGACAGCCGCCGGCCCGCAGCTGACCAGTGAGGTACTTGCATCGGTACCCGACCTGAAAGGGCATCTCGGGCTCTGAAGGAACTTCTCTATTTCGGCAGCGTATAGGCCATCACATAGTCGCCCGGCTTGGTACCGACCGAGCCGTGGCCGCCGGCAACGATGACGACCAACTGGCGCCCGTCGGCTACCGTGTAGGTCATCGGTGTCGACTGCCCGCCCGCCGGCAGCCGCGCCTGCCAGAGCTGTTTGCCGGTCGTCAGGTCATAAGCGCGCACATAGTCGTCGACCGCCGCACCGAGGAAGGCGACGCCGCCGGCAGTGATCATCGGCCCGCCAATGCCGGGCACGCCGACCTTGAACGGCAGCGGCAATGGCGTCATGTCGTAGACGGTGCCGTTGCGATGCTTGTAGACGATCTTGCCGGTCCGAAGGTCGGCACCCGCCACATAGCCCCAGGGCGGCGCCTGGCAGGGAATGCCGAGCGGCGACAGGAACGGCTTCAATATCACTGCGTAAGGCGCACCGTCATTGCGGTTCAGGCCTTGTTCGCTGCCCTTGGTGTCGCCGGGCGGCACGTCGGCGCGCGGCACCAGCTTGGAGATGAACGCCAGGTATGTCGGCATGCCGAACATCACCTGCCGGACCGGATCGACTGCCACGCCGCCCCAGTTGAAGGTGCCGAAATTGCCGGGGTAGATCAGCGAGCCCTGCAGCGACGGCGGCGTATAGCGGCCCTCATAGCGCAACTTCCGGAGCTCGATCCGGCAGGCCAGCTGGTCGAACATGGTGATGCCCCACATGTCGGCGCCGGTCAGCGGTTTCGGACTGAAGCTCAGGTCTGAGACCGGCTGCGTCGGCGAGGTATGGTCGCCTTCGATCGCGCCGCCCGGCGCAGGCACTTCCTTGACCGGAACGATCGGCTCGCCGCTGCGCCGGTCGAGCACATAGAGGTCGCCCTGCTTGGTCGGCCCGACCAGCGCCGGCACCACGCCACTTTCCGTGGTGATGTCGACCAGCGTCGGCTGCGCCGGCACGTCCATGTCCCAGAGATCGTGGTGCACGGTCTGCCGCACCCAGCGCAATTGTCCGCTGTTGAGATCGAGCGCGGTGATCGAAGAGGAGAATTTCTCGTCATTGGCGCTGCGTCCGGCACCGAGTTGGTCCGGCGTCTTGTTGCCGAGCGGCACATAAAGCAGCCCGAGCTTCTCGTCGACGCTCGCCGTCGACCACATGTTGGGTGAGTTGTTGGTGTAGGTCTGGTCCGGCGGCAGCGGCGTCGTCTGGTCCGGATTGCCGGAATCCCAATTCCACAACAGCGCGCCGGTGTCGGCATCGTAGGCACGGATGACCCCGGACGGCTCCTGCGTCGAATAATTGTCGTTGACCGCGCCGCCGACGATGATCTTGTTGGCGACGATCAGCGGCGCCGAGGTCGAATAATAATAGCCCGGCTTCGGATATGGCATGTTGGCGAGCAGGTTCAGCGTGCCGCCTTCGGCGAAATTCGGGCAGACCTGGCCATTCGCCGCATCGAGCGCGATCAGCCGGGCGTCGGATGTCGGCAGGTAGATGCGTGTGGCGCAGGGCTGGCCAGCGGCGACCTTGGCATCGGCATAATAGGACACGCCGCGGCAGGTCTGGTGCTGGCGGTCCTTGTTGAGCTTGACCTGCGGATCGAAGCGCCATTTCTCCTTACCGCTCGCGGCATCGATGGCGATGGCGAAATTATGCGGCGTGCAGATGTAGAGCGTGTCGGCGATTTTTAGCGGCGTCACCTGATAGGTCGTCTCGCCGATGTCGTCGGGCCCTTTCACGTCGCCGGTGCGATAGGTCCAGGCCGGCTGCAGATTGGCAACGTTTTCGGCGGTGATCTGGTCGAGGGGCGAATAGCGCTGGCCATATTGGGTGCGACCGTAATAGTGCCATTCGCCAGCCGGCACGTTGCCGCCGAGATCGGCCGTCGGCGTCACCTTGTCGGTGTTGAGTTCACCCGCAATATCCTTTGGATCGGTCGTCATCGAATAGCCGGCGACCGCAAGCGATGCCAGCACGGCGAGGATAAGCGGTGCGCGTCCGTCGGGACCGGTAAGCCCGCGCCGCGCCCATGGCGTCAATAGCCACAGCGCGACAAGCACGATGATGCCGCCGCGCGGGCCGAGCTCCCACCAGTCGAAGCCGATCTCCCAGACCGCCCAGGCGAGCGTGCCGAGCACGATCGCCGCGTAGAGCCACAGCGCCGTGGATCTGCGCCTGTAGAGCAGCCAGGCCGCGACAAGGAAAGCTAGACCGACGATGACGTAGTACCAGCTGCCGCCCAGCGTCACGAGCCAGATGCCGCCGCCGCCAATCGCCAGGCCGATGAGGAAAAGGATCAGGGAGGTGATGACCACAGCCAAGACGGTGCTCCTTCGACTGGTGCGCTCCGCGACGCGTCCATGGGCAACCCCGCATTGCGTTCCTGCCCCCACGCAACTTTCTCCGGCCCGCTTCCCCTGTCAAGCAAGCTCGGCGTTTTACGGTGCCGGCCCATCGCAAGCCCGGCGTTTTGGTTAGCAGACCCATTCAGATTGTGAGTCTACCGACTGGACAGAGAACAAAACGGAGACACTTCTGGCCTTTCGCTGCCGAATCACTACATTCGGGGGGAGATGTCCGGCTTTTCGGAAGACATGCCCTTTTTTGACGAACCGAACGCGCGGCCCGTGGCCCCGTCGGGCATTGCCGCGCGCGCCATGGCTGCCCGCAGCAACCAGAACAACGCGCCCGATTATCTCAACGGCCTCAACCCCGAGCAGCGGCTGGCGGTGGAAACCACCGAAGGCCCGGTGCTGGTGCTGGCCGGCGCCGGCACCGGCAAAACGCGCGTCCTGACCACCCGCATCGCCCACATCCTTGCCACCGGCAAGGCTTTCCCCTCGCAGATCCTCGCCGTCACCTTCACCAACAAGGCGGCGCGCGAGATGAAGCAGCGCATCGGCCTGTTGATCGGCGAAGGCAATGTCGAGGGCATGCCGTGGCTCGGCACCTTCCACTCGATTGGAGTGAAGCTGCTGCGCAGACATGCCGAGCTGGCCGGGCTCAAATCCGACTTCACCATTCTCGACACCGACGATGTCGTGCGCCTGATCAAGCAGCTTATCCAGGCCGAAGGGCTGGACGACAAGCGCTGGCCGGCCAAGCAGTTCGCCCAGATGATCGACGGCTGGAAGAACAAGGGCCTCGGTCCCGCCGACATCCCCGAGGGCGATGCCCGTGCCTTCGCCAACGGCAAGGGCCGCGAGCTCTATAAGGCCTATCAGGAGCGGCTGAAAACGCTGAACGCTTGCGACTTCGGCGATCTCCTATGCCACCCGATCCGCATCTTCCGCGCCAATCCGGACGTGCTGAAGGAATACCATAAGCGCTTCCGCTACATCCTCGTCGACGAATATCAGGACACCAACACCGCCCAGTACATGTGGCTGCGGCTGTTGGCACAACGGCCGCAATCCTCCCCCCTTGAGGGGGAGGTGCCCGCGAAGCGGGCGGAGGGGGTTGCCGCAGAAGGCACCGCTAGAGCGTCGAGCACTGCCGCCGGTAGGTCGAGCACTGCCGCACGGACCCCACCCGACCGGGCTTCGCCCGGCCACCCTCCCCTCGAGGGGGAGGGAAGCCCGCGCCTGTCCACCGTAAATATCTGCTGCGTCGGCGACGACGACCAGTCGATCTATGGCTGGCGCGGCGCCGAGGTCGACAACATCCTGCGCTTCGACAAGGATTTCCCCGGCGCCACCATCATCCGGCTGGAGCGCAACTATCGCTCGACCGCGCACATCCTCGGCACCGCCTCCCACCTCATCGCCCACAATGAGGGCCGTTTCGGCAAGACGCTGTTCACCGAAAAGATCGCCGAGGACGACGAGAAGGTGCATGTCCACGCCGCCTGGGATTCCGAGGAGGAGGCCCGCGCCGTCGGCGAGACCATCGAGGCCTATCAGCGCCAGAAGCACAATCTCAACGACATGGCGATCCTCGTCCGCGCCTCCTTCCAGATGCGCGAATTCGAGGACCGCTTCGTCACGCTCGGCCTCAACTACCGCGTCATCGGCGGCCCGCGCTTCTACGAGCGCCTCGAAATCCGCGATGCGCTGGCCTTCTTCCGCGTCGTCGCGCAAGGCGCCGACGACCTCGCCTTCGAGCGCATCGTCAACGTGCCGAAGCGCGGCCTTGGCGAGGCCACCATCCGCCAGATCCACGACACCGCACGCGCCCTGCGCATCCCGATGCTGGAGGCGGCGGCAAAACTCGCCGAAAGCGACGAGTTGAAGCCGAAGCCGCGCGCCGCACTGCGCGAGGTATCGGCCAATTTCGAGCGCTGGCAGAAGGCGCTGGAAACCACGCCGCACACCGAGCTCGCCGAGACCATTCTCGAGGAGAGCGGCTACACCGACATGTGGAAGAACGACCGCTCGGTTGAAGCGCCCGGCCGGCTCGAGAACTTAAAAGAACTGATCCGCTCCATGGAGGAGTACGAATCGCTGCGCTCCTTCCTCGAACACGTCGCACTCGTCATGGACGCCGAGCAGAACGCCGAGCTCGACGCCGTTAACATCATGACGCTGCATTCGGCCAAGGGCCTCGAATTCGAGACCGTTTTTCTCCCTGGTTGGGAGGAAGGTCTTTTTCCGCACCAGCGCTCGCTCGACGAGGGTGGCCGCTCCGGGCTGGAGGAGGAGCGCCGGCTTGCCTATGTCGGCTTGACCCGCGCCAAGAAGAACCTGCACATCTGGTTCGTCTCCAACCGCCGCATCCACGGCCTCTGGCAGTCGACCATCCCGTCACGCTTGCTCGACGAGTTGCCGGAAGCCCATGTCGAGGTCGCCGAGAGCGGCAACAGCTACGGCGGTTACGGCAATTCCTACGGCGGCGGCTCGTTCGCCTCCGGTCGCGGCGGCCAAGGGGCAGGCAGGCAGAACCCCTATGGAGCATCGCGCTTCGACAACATTGGCGGCAATAACGGTGCTGAAAAATCCGGCGCTTTCTCCAGCACCTATGCGACACCGGGCTGGCAGCGCGCCCAAGCCAACCGCACCGAGGCCACCGACCGCAATTGGGGCACGCGCTCCGGCCACCAGGTCGAGCGCATCGGCTATGGCGAAACCGACTCCGGCTACGGCGCCGGCCGCACCTCGGTCAAGGGCCGCACAATCGACGGCGAGCTGGTCGCCAAATCCGTCGCCGACACGCCGTCCCCCTTCAGCGTCGGCGACCGCGTCTTCCACCAGAAATTCGGCAACGGCAACATCTCGGCCATCGAAGGCAACAAGCTGACCATCGACTTCGACAAAGCCGGCCAGAAACGCGTGCTGGACGGGTTTGTCACCGGGGTGTGAGGCCGCCGGGCGCTAGCGATACCGCGCCTGGTTCCACTTATGGCCGAGCAGCGACAGGATGATGATCAGGCCGTTGAAGAACTGGACATAGAAGCCGCTCAGGCCTGCCGCCACCACGCCGGTCTGGATGAACGAGACGGTGACCGCGCCGATCGCGCCGCCGACAACAGTGCCGATGCCGCCCCAGGTCGGGGTGCCGCCGACGAACACCGATGCCAGCACCGGCAGCAGATAGCCGTCGCCGGCGGTCGGCCACCAGGTGAAGTTGATCATCACCGAGAACGTGCCGGCGATTGCCGCGCCGATGCCGACGAAGACGAACACTTTTACGCGCACGCGCTTGACGTCGATACCCATCTGCTGGGCGCTGTCTGGATTGTCGCCGACCACCTTGACCTGGGCACCGAAGCGATGGCGGTTGTAAAGCAGCGCCGACAGCACGACGAAGCCGATGGCCCAGAAGATCTGCACCGGAATGCCGTAAAGCTGGCTGGAGAAGATCTTGTAGGCCCAGCTGTCGGCAAGGCCGGTCAGCGCCGTTGACCTGCCCTCGTTGATGATCTGGATCAGGCCGCGCAGCAGGAAATTCATGCCGAGCGTGGCGATCAGCGACGACAGCCCGCCATAGACGACCAGCGAGCCGACCAGGAAGCCGAGCAGCATGCCGGTGACGATTGCGGCGGCGATGCCGAGGAACGGGTCGTAGCCAGCCTGCACGACCAGCGCAAACACCCAGGAGGCAAAGCCCATCGTCGCCGGAAACGACAGGTCGATCTCGCCGCAAGTGACGACGAAGACCAGCGGCACCACCACGAACAGCGCCACCGGCAGCGTGGTGAGTACGGAGCTGTAGAGATACCAGGTGGTGAACACGATCGGGTTGGCGATCATGAACACCGCCATCATGACGATGAACACGGCAAGCGTGCCGAGCGCGGCGCGGTTGTCGAGAATGAACCCGCGCAGCCAATTGTCGGACGGGTGTCTCCACTCTTTCCCGGCGGCCTCATTATGCGTGCCGCCGAGGGGGCTCTGCAGATCGGGTTCCATGGTCTTGCTCATCGTGCCGCCCTCCCCGCATCGCCCGCGTCGTGCAACCCCGGCAATCCGCTGGGGTGGGCGACGTCTTCCATGAAATTGATCAGGTCTTCGGCCGATTTGACCTCGCTGCGGTCGGCGGTGAGCGCGACCTTGCCGCGGTCCAGCACCACGAAGCGATCGGCGATATCGAAGACGTGGTGGATGTTGTGGCCGATGAACAGGATCGAGCGCCCGCTCGCCCGCACCTGGCGCACGAAGTGGAAGACCTTGGCGGTCTCGGTCAGCGATAGCGCGGTCGTCGGTTCGTCGAGGACTATCAGCTCCGCCTTCTTATAGATGGCCCGCGCGATCGCCACGCCCTGTCGTTCGCCGCCCGAGAGCTGGCCGACGATCGACTGTGGCGTGAACACTTTCGAGGTGAAGCCGATCTCGCGCATCAGCCGGCTCGCCTCCGCGATCTCCTTGTTGACCTTCAGCCAGCCAAGCCAGCCGGTGAGCTCGCGGCCCATGAAGATGTTGCGCACGATCGTCTGCTGCACAGCGAGCGCCCGGTCCTGGAACACCGTCTCGATGCCGGCGTCGCGCGAGCGCGCAGGGCTCCATCCGGTCACCGGCTTGCCGCGGACGAGAATCTCGCCGCTAGTCGGTTTGACCACGCCGGACAGGATCTTGATCAGCGTCGACTTGCCGGCGCCATTATCGCCGATCAGGCCGACCACCTCGCCTCGATCGACGCTGAGATTGACCCCGCCAAGCGCATAGACCTGGCCATAGGACTTGCTGATGTCGCGCAGTTCGATAATGCGTTCGGCCATGGCGATCCTCGCTTGATTGTCGCGTGCCGGCCTTTTCGCCGGCGGTCCCGCCGGCCGGGCTCGATCCCGGCCGGCGGCTTGGGAGGTCAGCGCAGCGCCTGCTTGGCGAGCTCGGCGACGATCTCGTAATTCTGCGGCGTGACGAAGCCGGCGCCGGTATCGACATTCATCGGTGCGAGACCCAGCACAACCTGCTGGCAGAGGCTGAGGATCGGCAGATAGCCCTGCAGGAACGGCTGCTGGTCGGCCGTCAGTTGCACCCAGCCGCCCTTGAAGCCCTCGACGATCTGCGGGCTGGTGTCGAAGCCGAAGTTGAAGATATCGCCCGGCTTCCTGCCCGCCGCCTGCATGTAAGTCGGGACGTTGCCCAGCATCTGTCCGCCGGGATAGCCAACCGCCTTGACGTCGGGATTGTTGAGCAGTGCCGCGGTGATCACCGGAAGGGCCAGATTGGGGTCGGAAGCCCATTCGCCGCTCGGTGGCGAGGAGAGCTGTATGACCTCGACGCCCGCTTCCTTGAGGGCAGCGACAGTGCCGCGTTCTCGCGCGCCGCGGCTCTCGTTCTCGAACGGGCCGATCATGATTGCCTTGTCGCCGGCCTTGAGCCCGGCCAGCTTGACCGCCTCGGCGCCAAGCGCGCGGCCCTGCTGCTCCTGCTGGGCACCGACATAGCCGCCGCCGAACGCCGCCGTGACCGTCGGCACCGGCACGTTCTGGTACATCATCTTGATGCCGTCCTTGTGCGCCTGTTCGGCCAGCGGCATGATCGCGGCGTCGCCGGGGTGGCCCATCATGGCGATGCCTTGGGGCTTGACCGCGACAGCCTCGCGCAATTGCTGCACCATCTTCTCGACATCCCACTGGGAAAAGATGTAGTCGACCTTCGGCCCGAGATCGGCCGCCGCCTGCTTGGCACCATTATAGACGATCGTGCCGAAGGCATCGCCCTCGGCGCCGCCGACGAAGAAACGGATATGGACATCCTTGCACCACTGGGCATCGAGCGCCTGCGCCGGCAAGGTCGAGAGTGCGGCGGCGAGCGCCATCGCGGCCGCCGCGACGGTCGAGCGCAGAACTGTCCTTCTCATCGTAATGCTCATGCACTTATCCTCCCTTTGTTCCCTCGCTAGCCGAGGGGTGTTGACGATCGCTTCGGCATTGCGCCGCAATCTTTCGCTGGCCGGCACCTCCCGCCGGCTTGTCCTGTTTTATGCATGTCGTTATCGCAAAACCGCTGGGCACTTTTGCGCGACATGCATTAGCCTCACACCGGGTTCGGCAGATAGCTCGCGCCTCCCCGGCATTGTTGGAGATAGTCCAGTGCCCGCGCCTGGCCGGTGATCTCGAGATCGCCGCGGTAGACCGGGTCGTGCCAGCCCTCGATGTCGATGGCGCCCTTGTAGCCGGCCAGCCGCAGCTCGCTGATCACCCGCGTCCAGTCGCTATCGCCGAAGCCAGGGGTGCGCATCTGAACGAACGGCAGGCGGCCGAACACGCCATGTTCGCGGATCACGTCCCAGCGCACCGTCGCGTCCTTGCCGTGGACGTGGAAGATACGCGGCGCCCATTTGCGGATCTGCGGGATCGGATCGATCAGATAGACCAGCTGGTGGCAGGGCTCCCACTCCAGGCCGAGATTGTCGTCCGGCAATTCGTTGAACATCAGCTCCCAGGCGTCCGGATTGTGGGCGATGTTCCAGTCGCCGCTGGCCCAGTTGCCGTCCATGGCGCAGTTCTCGAACGCGATGCGCACGCCCTTGTCGGCGGCCCGCTTTGCCAGCTTCCCCCAGACCTCGCGGAAGCGCGGCAGGCTGTCGGGCAGCGGCTTGCCGCGGATGCGGCCGGTAAAGCCGCTGACCACATTGGTGCCGAACAGATGCGCGTTGTCGATGATCGTTTCCCACGCCTGGAGCACGCCGCGATCGACTTCACCGCTCTCCAGCGGATTGCCGAACACCCCGATTGACGAGACGACGACATCGGCATCGCCGATCGCCTCGCGGATCTCGCCCGCCAACCGCGGAATGTTCTTGCCGCCCAGCATCTGCCAGAAGAACGGCTGGATGCTCTCGAAGCCGAGCGGCAGGATCTGCCTGACATAGGCGGCCGGGTCGTCCAGATTGGCCCGCACCATGGTGCCGATCCTGATGTCGAGCAGCGGGTTTGGCATCATAATCCTTCCTGTGAGGCGATAGCGACCCGGCGCCCGGTTTCGGCGCTCTCGATTGCGGCGAAAACCATGGCCAGGCTCTTGATGTTGTCGGCGCCGCGCGTCTCCGGTTCGGTGCCGGTCTCGACGGCGCGGACGAAATCCTGGATGATGCCGAGATGGCCGCCGACGCGATCTGCCGGGTCGAGCGGCGGCACGGCTATCGGTTCGGTGCGGTCGAACAGGCCTTCACGGACCGGCCGCACGACTTCCGCCTTCAACCCGTCCGCGCCGTCCCAGACAATGCTGCCGCGCTCGGCGACGATCCGCCATGTGCTGTCCCAGCTGGTACGGAAGCCGGCCGCGCACCAGCTGCCGGCATAGGTGAACAGCTTGGCGCCGCCGAGGTCGAAGCTTGCGGTTGCCGACGACCCTTGCCGATACCAGGAATTGGTCGGCTCCCACTCGTGGCAATAGACGCCGGCCGGTTCGCCGGCCACCATGTAGCGGGCCGCATCGAATGTGTGGATCGCCATATCGAGCAGCAGCACATGGCGCATCTCTTCGCGAAAACCGCCGAAATGCGGCGCAACGAAGAAATCGGCGTGGATGCTGGTTGGCGCACCAATGGCGCCGGAATCGAGAAAGCGCCGGATGCGCCTGACGTTGGCGACATAGCGGCGGTTCTGCACGACGGCATGGATGCGGCCGGCGCTGCGGGCCGCCTCGACAATGGCACGCGCATTGTCCGGGCTGTCGGCCAGCGGCTTTTCGGTCAAGAGATGGCAATGGTGGGCAAAGGCGGAAAGCGCGACCTCGCGGCGGGCGGCGGGAACCACGACGTCGAATACCGCGTCGGGCCTGGTCTGGTCGAGCACGGCGTCGAGGTCGGTTCCGATGACGGCGCCGGAAAGCTCGTATTCGCGCGCCCTTGCCCGCGCCCTTTCGGCGTCGAGATCAACCAGGCCGACAATGGCGAGCCCGTCGATCTGCTTGGCCGCATCGAGCCAGGCCTTACTCATCGCGCCGCAGCCGACCAGGACGACATTGATCATCCAGCACTCCTCCCTCTCGGCCCCTCCAGACCGATCGTCACGGCGTTCACGGCAGGGCCGCAAACGTTTCTTCCGTAAACGTTTACGAGAACACACCCGATGGCGTAGAATGTCAATTGGCCGATAGCGAAAAACGTGATGCCGGCTTGGCCTGAAGAGCGGCCGGTGCTAGCCAAGCAAGGGGGAGAACTGTCCTTTGGCGTCCAGTATTCACGACCTTGCGCGTCACCTGAATATTTCCATCGGCACGGTGTCGCGCGCGCTCAACGGCCGCGCCGACGTCAATGCCGACACGCGCCAGCGCGTGCTCGATGCGGCCAAGAAGCTGAACTATTCACCGAACCAGTCCGGCCGCAGCCTGCGGCGCGGCGCCACCCATTCGATCGCCTTCATGCTGCAGCCGCATCCGGGCGACCAGGAATATGGCGAGCCGTTCTTCATTCCGTTCCTGACCGGGTTGCAGGCCAAGCTCGCCGAAAGCGGCCTTGACCTGATCGTAGTGATGGGCGCGCCGGGCGACTATCAGCAGGAGCGCCTGCGCCGTGTCGTCGAGACGCGGCGGGCCGATGCGGTGGTGCTGGCCTGGACGCGGCGCGAGGACGAGCGCATCGACTATCTGACCCAGGCCGGTTTCCCGTTCGCGACGCTCGGCCGCAGCCGCTCCGGCGGCGATTCCTATCCCTCGCTCGACCTCGATTTCGAAAAAGCCGGGGCTGACGCGGTCGATCGTCTCGTCGCGCGCGGTCACCGCCGCATCGCCGCCATCCGCCCGTCGCTCGACCTCAATTTCGGCTATCTGTTCCTCGCCGGCTATCGCAAGGCGTTGCGGCGGCACGGCATCGAGTTCGACCCCGAACTGATCGCCGACGGCTTCATCAACGAGGCCGGCGGCTACGCCGTGACGCCGAAGGTCATGCGCTCCAAGGACCCGCCGACGGCCATCATCTTCAACAATGACGCGATGGCGCTTGGCGGCTGCAAGGCTTTGGCCGAGGCCGGCATCAGGCCCGGCCACGACGTCGCGGTGATCGTCATCGTCGACACGCCGCTTTGCCGCTATTTTTCGCCGGCGCTGACCGGCTTCCGACCGGCGCTGGAGCCGATGGGCGAGCGGTTGGCCGAAATGCTGCTGGCATCGATCCCGGCTTACGCCGGCGCCGAAGGCGCACGCATCATCCGTGAAGTCTGGCCGCTGGAACTGATCGCGCGCGACAGCGATTGAATCGCGGCGGTCACTGAGCAGGCTCAGATTGAACAAGACCCCCGCGCTCGCGCTCCGGCGTTGCGACCAGCGAGGCAGCGGCGGCATTGGCGGCGGCAAGTGCCGCCTCGACGGGCTCTCCACGCGCAAGCCACGCCGCAAAGGCGCCGACGAATTCATCACCGGCACCGTGGGTGCTGACCACCTCCACCGGCATCGCCGGCAAGGCGAATGCCTGGCCGTCGCGGTCGCAATAGGCAACGCCCTCGCCGCCGGCCGTGACGATTGCAGCCGGATAGAAACCGACGAGCATGCCGGCCGCCTTCGCAGCACCCTCGAGCGTGTCGACGACCGAAACGCCGGCCAGGAACTCCGCCTCGATGGCGTTGACGATGACGATGTCGGTCAGCGCGATCAGTTCGGCTGTCAGCTTTCGCGCCGGCGCCGCATTGAGAACGACGCGGCCGCCATACGCCTTCACCGCTCGCGCCGCGGCGATATTGGCGGCTTCCGGCACCTCGTTCTGCAGCAGCAGAACCGCCGTTTGCGCCATCAGCTCGGTCGCCTCCGCAATGTCCTTTTCGCCGAGAGTGAGATTGCTGCCCGAGACGATCACCGCGCCATAGTCGCCGCTGTCGTCGAAAATCGCCACGCTCATGCCCGAGCCGGCGCCCGAAGCCACTCCCACGAAGCGCTGGTCGACGCCGTTGCGACCGAGATTGTCGAGAAGCGCGCGGCCGAAATCATCGTCGCCGACAGCTCCGATCATCGCCGCACGCACGCCGGCCCGCGCTGCCGATACCGCCTGGTTGCCGCCCTTGCCGCCGCATTTTGGATGCCAGGCATGACCGGTCACCGTTTCGCCCTTGCGCGGGCGATCGGCGGCTTCGACCATGATGTCGTAATGCAGGCTGCCGAATACGGTCACCAGCGGCGGGGAAGCCGTCATGTGCCCTTATCTTTCCGTTTCGACGTCACCGCAGACATGGTGCGGCCGAGATTGCGCTCCGCCGCCTGGTAGTCGCGTTGCGCGACCGCGACGAACAGCGCGTCGAGAATGTTGAGCTGGGCAATGCGGGCCGCTGCGTTCTCACCCATCAACGGCGAGCCTTGCGCGGTCGAGCAAAGCACGATGTCGGCGACGGCTGCCAATGGCGAGTTGTCATAGTTGGTGATGGCCAGCGTACGCGCGCCGCTTTTGCGCGCAAGTTGGATGGCGTCGATGACGGCGCTCGTGTTGCCGGAATGCGAGAAGCCGACAGCAATGTCGTCGGCGCCGAGCAGCGAGGCCGACATCAGCATCATGTGCGAATCGTCGTAGACAGAGGTGCGGATGCCGATGCGCAGGAATTTGTGCGAAACGTCGCGTGCGATCTGCGCCGAGCCGCCGACGCCGTAGAAATCGCGATTCCTGGCGCGGTAAAGCAGATCGGCGGCACGGTCGAAATCGTCCATGTCGAGGATGGCCAGCGTCTCCTCCAGCGCCTGGATAGAGGTGCGGAACACCTTCTGCACGATCTCGGCCGAACTGTCGTCCACCGACAGCTCCTGATGCATCTCGGCGGTCGGCAGGCGGCTGTATTCATAGACCGCCGTGCGAAAATCGCGATAGCCGGAAAAACCCAGCTTCTTGGCGATCTTGACCACCATCGCCTCCGAGACACCGGCCTCCTCGGCGATCTGCTTGAGCGGTATGGTCTCGTCGAAGCCGCGCCGTCCGAAGACGGTTTCAACCACCTTCGCCTCGAGCGGCGTCAGATGCGGCATCATCATGCGAATGCGCGGTCCTACTGCTTTCAGGTCCAGCCCGGTCAAGGTCATCCACGTCCCCTCGTCACGCGATCGATAAGCATCGCGGCGAGGATTATAAGGCCAGTTGCCAGGAGCTGATAGAAGGACTGCACGTTCATCAGCGTCAGGCCGTTGCGCATGCTGCCAAGGATGACGGCACCCAGGATGGTGCCGACGACGCTGCCCTTGCCGCCCATCAGCGAGGCACCGCCGATCGCCGCCGCTGCTATGGCGTCGAGCTCCCAGAGATTGCCCAGAATGGGTTCGGCCGCACCCAGCCGGCCGATCAGGATCTGCGCTGCAAGCGCTGCCAGCAGGCCCGAGATCATATAGGCGGCGATCTTGGTGCGGGCGATCGGCACGCCGGCTATGTAGGCCGCCTCCTCATTGCCGCCGACGGCGAGCAGATATTCGCCAAACGGCGTCTTCTTGAGGATGATCCAGGCAATCAGCGCGACCACGGCCACGATGATGACCGCCAACGGCAATCCGAACAGCGAGCCGTTGAAGATGGCACGGAAGCCGGCAGGCAGGCCGAGCACCGGATTGCCGCCGGTATAGATCAGCGCCAGCGCCCGGTAGGTGCTGAGCGTCCCCAGCGTGACGATGAAGGGCTGCAGCCCGACATAGGCAACCAGCACGCCGTTAAGCAGGCCGCAGGCGAGGCCGATGGCGAAGCCAGCGGCGATGGCCAGCGGAAACGGCACACCGGCAACCAGCATCGAGGCCGAGATGACCGCCGAAAGGGCTGCCGTCGGCCCGACGGACAGGTCGATGCCGCCCGAGATGATGACCAGCGTCATGCCCAACGCCAGGCAGGCATTGATGCTCGACTGCTGCAGGATGTTGATCAGGTTACGCTCGGCAAAAAAGCCGGGGACCAGCGCCCCGAAGACGGCAAGGATCACCACCAGGCCGATCAGCGTGCCGGCGTCGCGCACGGAAAACCGGTGCAGGAAATCTGCCCTTGGGCGCGCTGCTGTGTGTTGGCTTATATCGGTCATCCGCTGGTCCTGTCCGTTATGCACCGGCCCGATGGCCTTGCGCCTTGCCGGCCTCAATCTTCGTTTGGGGTATGGCGTGCGCGGCGATCGCGTGTTCGCTGAGACTTGCGCGGCCCAGTTCGGCGGCGACCGTGCCGTCGCGCATGACCAGCACGCGGTCGGCGAGCCGGATCACCTCGGGGAGTTCGGACGACACGACGATTACCGAATGGCCTTCGGCGGCGAGTTCCTCGATCAGGTGGTAGATCTCCGCCTTGGCGCCGACATCGATGCCGCGCGTCGGCTCGTCGAACAGAAGGATCCGCGTTCCCGCCGCCAGCCAGCGGCCGATGATCGCTTTCTGCTGGTTGCCGCCGCTGAACAGCCGAATTGGCCGGTCGAGCAGGAACGGCCTGAGATTGACTCGCTTCATCTTCTCGGCTGCGACGCGCTTCAGCCGGCGGTGGTCGATGAGGCCGCGCGGCGCGAACACGCCCATCGAGGCCAGCGCCATGTTGCTGGAGATCGACCGCAACGGCACGATGCCTTCGCGCTTGCGCTCCTCCGGCACCAGGCCGATGCCGGCCGCGATCGCGTCGCGCGGACTGGAAAGCTTTACCGCCTTGCCGTCGATCTCTATTGCGCCTGATGAGGCCCGGTCGGCGCCGGCCAGCAGCCGCAGCAGCTCGGTGCGGCCGGAGCCGACCAGTCCGGCAATGCCCAACACCTCGCCGCGATGCAGGTCGAACGAAACGTCACGGACCTTGGTTGCCGAGGCGAGGCCACGCACGCTCAGCCTGATCTCGGGGGAAGCATGCGAGCGGTGTTGTTCCTGGGCAAGCTCGCGGCCGACCATCATCGAAACGACGGCCTTTTCCGACACCTGCGCGAGATCGACGGTTTCGACCACAACGCCGTCGCGCATGACAGTGGCGCGCTCGCAGATGCCGAACACCTCGTCCAGCTTGTGCGAGACATAGATGACGGCGACACCGTCGCGTGCCAGACCGGCAATGACTTCCGCCAGCTGTTCGAACTCGCTCGGCGTGAGGCTCGACGTCGGCTCGTCCATCGCCACGATCCTGGCGCGGTCGAGCAGCGCCCGGGCGATCTCGACGATCTGCCGCTGCGCCACCTTCAGGCTGCCAAGCGGGGCTGCCGGATCGATGGTTGGGTCGATGGCGGCCAGCGCTTCCGCAGCGCGGCTTTCCTGCTCGCGCCGTGCGACGAAGACGCCGCCGCGCGTCAACGGATGGCCGAGAAACATGTTCTGGGCGACGCTGAGGCGTGGCACCTGCTGTAATTCCTGATGGATCATCGCCACGCCCGCGGCGCGTGCGGCGACCGGATTGTTCAGCATCACCGGCTTGCCGTCGATCAGCACGCTTCCCGCCGTCGGTCGGTAGACGCCTGACAGTATGCGCAGCAGCGTCGATTTGCCGGCGCCGTTTTCACCGAGCAGGCCATGGATCTCGCCGGCGCCGACCGAAAACGACACTTCGCTCAGCGCCCGCACAGCCGGAAACTCTTTGGAAATGCCCTCGAATTGCAGCCGCGCTGACATTGCTTCGGTTCTCCAGGACCCAAGGCCGGCACCTGCCGGCCCTGCTCTACTGGCCCGCTGCCGCGTCCTCGAGCAGCGCCTTGCGCACGGCGTCGCCGGCGCCAGAGTAACGGTCGGCATTGTCCTTGGTGATCAGCGCCTGCGGCGTGGCAACGACGCGCGGCAGCTTCTGCCCGGCCACCAGCCGCAGCGCCGATTCCAGCGCCACCTCGCCGGTCAGCACCGGGAACGAATCGACGGTGCCGGTCAGCTCGCCGGCGCGGATCGAGGCATAGGCGTCGGAGATGCCGTCGGTGCCGAAGACCGCAACCTTGTCCTGCAGCCCGGCAGCCTTGACCGCCTCGACGATGCCCAGCGCCATGCCGTCATTGTTGGCATAGAAGCCGATCAGGTCGGGGTGCTGCTGCAGGATGTTGGTGGCCGCGTCGTAGGAGGTCTGGCGATCCCAGTTACCGGGGACGCTGGCGACGACGTCGAACTTGCCGGCCTCGGTGATCGTTGTCTTGAAACCGTCGGTGCGCTGGACGGCGGCGTAGACGCCGGCCTGGCCTTCGACGATGGCGACCTTGCCGCCATCCGGCCGGTTCTTGATGAACCATTTGGCGACGCGCACGCCGTTGTCGCGCTGGACATTGCCGACATAGTGCTCGGCCTGCGGGATGACCGCGTCGTTGACGTTGACCACCGGCACATTGGCTGCCTTGGCCTGTTCCATGATCGGCTGCAGGTTGGAGTCGGTCTGCGGCGAAACGAGCAGCACGTTGTAGCCTTGCGTGACCAGGCCTTCGGCGATGGTGAGCTGGCCGAGCTGGTCGCCCTCGCTCTGCGCCGCCTGGTAGACCACGGGCACGCCGGTGCGGTCGCCGAACGACTTGTAGCCCTCTCCCAGCGAGCGCCAGTATTCGTTGGTCAGCGTCTTGGAGACCGCACCCGCCTTGGTGCCCTCGGGCAGCTTGGGGAAGGCCCCGAACTTGGCCTCGAGCTGCGACCAGTCGATGCGATCGTTCTCGGTGTCGGAATTGAGCGGCGCGAGGTCCGCGGAAAACGACGAGCCTATAGACAGCGCCATCAGGGCAGCGGTGGCGGTGGCAAGCAGAAATTTCATGGTCTTTCCTCCCTGGTTGAAAACGGTGATGGCGCCGGAGCTTCAGCTGTCCGGCCCGAGCATGGCTTCCTGGACGATGGCCTGCGAGGCGACCGCGTCCTGACGGTCGACGGCGGCTGACAGGCGATTGTCCTTTTCCAGCCGATCGACGACGCGCAGCATGCGCTTGACAGTCGCGATGTTGACTTCGCATTCGTGGACCGGGTCGAGCCCGGTCATGTCGGGGAACGTGTCGAAGTAGATGGCGCCGGCATAGCCGTCTCGACGGATCTGCCTGAGCAGCTCGATCGTCTGCAGCGTATGCACGGCCCCGACCATCAAGCCGTCGTCGCGCTTGGCGTAGCCGTCGTTGAGATGCACGCCGAGCAGCTTGCTGTGTCGCGCCACCAGCGCAGCGGCAAAGGCCGGCTGCTCGTCGGCGTAGAGCACATGGGCGAAATCGAGCGTCACGCCGAGATTGGGCAGGCCGATCTCGCGGATCGCCAGCAATGTCGTCGCCGCATCGGGCATCAGGCTGTAGGAGCGCGGCTCGTTGGGTTTGTATTCAAGGCTGATCTGGCAATCGGGGTCATGCGCCGCAACTTCACGAATTCCATCGATTTCGTGTTGCCAGAGCGTCGCATAATCGGCCTGGAAAGCATAATCGAAGCCATCCTGCCCGAGCCACAGCGTCATCAGGCCGGCGCCCGCCTCGCGGGTGGCGTCGATGCCGGCCTTGGTCAGGTCGATGGCTTCGCGGCGAACGGAAGGATCCGGATTGGTGAAGGCACCGAGCTTGAAAGCCGGATTGGAGTAGTAGCGCATGGCGAAACCATTGATGGAAAGCCCGATGTCGCCGAGTTTGCGCGCTATTTCCGTAGGTTTTTCGCCGACATGGTCGGGG
Source organism: Mesorhizobium sp. M0106 (assembly GCF_040322715.1). Classification (NCBI taxonomy): domain Bacteria; kingdom Pseudomonadati; phylum Pseudomonadota; class Alphaproteobacteria; order Hyphomicrobiales; family Phyllobacteriaceae; genus Mesorhizobium; species Mesorhizobium sp. M0106. The sequence goes on from NZ_JAMYUA010000009.1 coordinate 183,467, forward strand.
AAGTTGAGGTCGAGATCGGTCAACTCCGCAACCTTCGCCGCACGTGCCGCCATTTGCAGCATGGACGGTTTGCCGACAAGATCGGGCCACTCGGACTGTGGCCGCGAGGCAAAGGAATTGAGGCGGGTGGCGAAACGACAGGCAGTCATCGGGGACCTTTCATTGTCATAACTTTACATAATAACGATTATTTGTAAAGTTGTTAATTGCTCGCTCGGCGACGACGAATTCGCCATACCTAGGCCAGTTGCGACCACGTGGGGACAAGCAAGCGCGGCACTGTCACGCAAGTATCATGTTCGCGTCCTAGATCGCTTCTCCGAAGGCTTTCGCGGCATCCTTGATGCGACGCGACGCTTTTTCGTGCCCCGGCAGCTTTGTCACAAAGAGGATTTCCATGAAAAACCTGCACCGAACCGCGTCCCTCGCCGTCGCGCTGGCGATGTTCACCGCCTTGACTCCGGCCTTGGCAGAAAACGCCGCGACCGTCGGCGGCGTCAGCTTCGTCAACAAGGGCTTGGTCGGTGTCGGCCGCATCCCGGCCAGCCAGAAGGACAAGTTCGGCGAGACGTTTGGCTCCGGCTCAGGCATGTCGATCGACGCTGCCGGCTGGACGCATGGCGCCGATGGCTACAAAGGCTCGTTATGGCTGTTGCCGGACCGCGGCTACAATGTCGTCGGTACCACCGATTACCGCCCGCGCCTCAACACGATCGCCCTCGAGTTCGCCCCGATCGCGCCGGGTGCAGTGCCGGCCACCGGCCAGGAACAATCGGGCCTCAAGGCGACGCTTGCCGACACCATGCTTTTGAGCGACGACAAGGGCGCCGACGCAACCGGCCTCGATCCGCTCAACGGCGTGCGTGCCGCGACCGACGACATGCCGATCCTGCCCGAAGCCAACGGCAAGCTCGCGCTCGATAACGAAGCGATCGCACGGCTGCCCGACGGCACGATGTTCATCTCGGACGAATACGGTCCGAACATCTACCGCTTCTCCGCCGATGGGCGTCTGATGTCGGCAACGCAGCCGCCGGCGGCGCTTGTCCCGATGCGTCACGGGACGCCAAACTTTGCTTCCAACAATCCCGGACCTGGCGCGGCAGACCCAGATCCGAAGGATCCCGAAACCGGCCGTCAGAACAACCAGGGCCTCGAAGGCATGGCGCTGACGCCGGACGGGAAGTTCCTGATTGCCGTGCTGCAGTCGGCCCCAAGGCAGGATGGCGGCGATTCCGCCTCGACGCGTCAGAACACGCGCGCGCTGGTCTACGATGCCTCGGATCCCGGCCAGCTCAAGCTCGCGCATGAATATGTCGTGCCGCTGCCGGTGTTCACCGATGCCAAGGGCAAAACCAAGATCGCCGCGCAGAGCGAAATCGTGGCGCTGTCGGACAAGACCTTCCTGATGCTGGCGCGCGACAGCGGCAACGGCCAGGGGCTGAAGGGCGACACCTCGCTCCACCGCGAGATCAGCGTCGTCGATGTGTCGACAGCAACCGATGTCGCCGGCACAGAATTCGACAAGGACAAGCCGCTGGCGCCCACGGGTGAGCTCGATCCATCGGTGACGCCGGCCAAGCTGACGCCGTTCATCGACATCAACGACAAGAGCGAGCTCGGCCGCTTCGGGTTGCACAATGGCGCGCCCAACGACCGCAACAACGTTTCGGAGAAATGGGAGGCGATGTCGGTGGTGAGCGTCCTCGATCCAACACTGCCCGACGACTATTTCCTGTTCGTCGCCAATGACAATGACTTCCTCACGCAGGACGGCTTCCAGGTAGGCGCGGCCTACAAGGCCGAGGATGGCGCCGATGTCGACACCATGTTCCTGGTCTATCAGGTCACGCTCCCAGGCCTCGCCAAGAAGTAGCGGCACCCATACAGGCGGACGCGCGGAACGCGTCCGCCTGAGCTGGCGCGATTGAGCGGTCGTGCCCTTCAGTTGCGGCTCGCCCGCGCAAGGACGGTGTCCTAGTGCGTTGCAAACCTGCGACTGACGATCCAGTCGACGGCACTTACCTCAACATCTCCGCGTCCTTTGGCACGCCGGCATCGATCGGCTCGGCCGTCCTGTTCGACACGGCGGCGATCTTCCCGGCGGCCGACAGGTTCGGGCGCACGAAGACCGGCGCGACGCCGTCGACGCGGCTGTAGAGGTCGATAATGTCCTGATTCATGAAGCGCACACAGCCGGAGGAAGCGTTCTTCCCAATGGAATCCCACTCCGGTGTGCCGTGCAGCCGATACATCGTGTCCTTGCCGTCGCGGAAGAGATACAGCGCGCGGGCGCCAAGCGGGCTCTGCGGGCCGGGCGGCATGCCGTCCTTGTATTTCGCCAGTTCCGGCCGGCGTTGGATCATTTCCGGCGGCGGCGTCCAGACCGGCCACTTCTTCCTCGCCTGAACCACGGCGCTGCCGGTCCATCCGAAACCGGCCTTGCCGAGGCTGACGCCATAGCGAATTGCCTTGCCGCCGTCGCGCACCAGATAGAGGAAGTGCTCGGAAGTATCGACGACGATCGTGCCGGGTTTTTCTCCAGTCGGGTCGGCCACGATTTGACGCACGAATTTCGGATCGACCTTGGCTACCGGGATTGCCGGCAGTTGATAGCCCTCGTCGCTGCGCGCGGTATACATGCTTGCGGCATCGCCGAGAGCCGGATCGCTTGGTGCCGCGGGCACCGGCGGCGCCGCCACGTCCGTCGTGGTGCACGACGAAAGAGCCACGGAGGCCGCGCCCAGAGCGGATGCACCAAGAAAGGCGCGCCGGTTCAGGCGCTCAAAAAACAACGGAATATCGGACATGAGCCCCCGGCTTACCCATGAGATCCAGGAAAATGCGGCCCCACGCGTGCGGGATCAATATACGATTCCGGAAGGTTTGAGAAATGCTTAGACCAAGGCACGCCAGGCGGAATTTACAGCGCCGCATCGACCTCTCCCGTTAAATCGGCAATCATTGCGGACTCAAGACAAGCCTTCGCCGAGTTGCCTGCCATGGACGACAACATGCCCGCGCGCCGGCAGACCGGCGACCTCACCAGTGGGCCTATCCCGCGCACCCTTCTACTGTTTGCCCTGCCGGTGCTCGGCTCCAATGTGCTGCAGTCGCTCAACGGCTCGATCAATGCCGTGTGGGTCGGCCGTTTCCTCGGTGAAGCGGCGCTGACCGCCACGTCCAATGCAAACCTCGTACTGTTTCTCATCCTCGGCACCGTGTTCGGCATCGGCATGGCGGCGACCATCCTGGTCGCGCAATCCGTCGGCGCTCGTGACCTGCCCGAAGCCCGGCGCATCGTCGGCACCAGCGCCACCTTCTTCTTCCTCGTCTCGGTGGTGTTCGCGGTTTGCGGCTGGATCTGGGTCGATGCGATCCTCGATGCACTCGGCACCGCCGGCCGATGCGTTGCCGCTGGCGCGCTCCTATCTGCGCATCATCTTCCTCGCCGTGCCGATGATGAACCTGCTCTCCTTCGTCATGACGGTGCTGCGCGGCGCCGGCGACTCGCGCACGCCCTTCCTTTTTATGGCGCTGGCCGTCGTGCTCGACGTCATTTTGAACCCGTTGCTCATCCTCGGCATCGGCCCGTTCCCCGAACTCGGCATCGCCGGCTCGGCCGCCTCGACGCTGATCGGCCAGACGGTAAGCGTGGTTGCCATCCTGATCGTGCTTTATGCGCGCAAGCACCCGCTGCGGCTGGCCGGCGCCAATCTCGCTCTGCTGCGGCCGGACCCGGCGCTGCTGCGCATTGTCGTCTTCAAGGGCGTGCCGATGGGCCTGCAGATGATCGTCGTTTCGGCCGCGGCGCTGACGGTGATGGGCATGGTCAACTCGTACGGCTCGCAGGTCGCGGCTGCCTACGGCATAGCCGCACAGCTCTGGACCTACATCCAGATGCCGGCGCTCGCCATCGGCGCCGCGGTCTCGTCCATGGCGGCGCAAAATGTCGGCGCCAGGCGCTGGGACCGGATTGGACGCATCGCCACCTCCGGCGTCGGCTTCAACCTTGTGCTCACCGGCATGCTCGTCGCGCTGCTGTTCGTGTTCGATCGCGGGGTGCTCAGCCTCTTCCTTGGCAGCGACAGTGCAGCAATCGACATCGCCACTCACATCAACAAGATCGCGTCGTGGTCCTTCATCCTGTTCGGCATCACCATCGTGCTCTTCGCCACCGTGCGTGCCACCGGCGCCGTGATGCCGCCGCTGATCATCTTGGTGATCTCGGTGCTGCTGGTGCGCACCAGCTTCGCCTATTTCTTCCGAAGCGTGATCGGCGAGGAAGCTCTGTGGTGGAGCTTTCCGGCTGGCTCTATAACCTCGCTCGTGTTGGCCGCGGCCTATTATCGCTTCGGCCGCTGGCGCAGCCTGCACATGATCGAGAGCCGGCCGGCTGCCGGCGAACCGCCGGATACCGGCCTCGGCGTACCGCGCCAGAGCGCGCATCTTTCGCCCGAGACACCGAACGGCTGAAGGGTCGGCTCAGCGCGCGTATTTCGCGCCAAACCCGAGAGCGACCAGGGAAAAGACGACAATCATGCCGGCAAAGGCCAGGCTTGCCACGGTCGCACCTGCCACCGTCGACAGAACGCCGATGCCGATTACCGGCAGCGCGTTGCCGCAAAAACAGCAGATGAAAAAGGCCGAGACGACTTCGGCGCGCCGGTCCGCCGGCGCGATCTCGTTCACCACTTGCAAGCCGCCGCGATAGCCGAGCGCTGCCGCCACGCCGCACAAGGCGGTCCCGGCAATCATTATGGTCATCGAGGCGAAGACCTGCGCCGCAACAATCAGCGCGACGGTTGGGATCATCAGCGCAAGCGCCGCGAACATCGCGGCTCGGCTCGAAAGACGTGCCGTCACCACAATGGTGGCGGCCGTCACGATTGCCAATTCAAAGAACAGAGCGCCGGCTTTGGCATGGTTGGTTACCTGCAGTTGCTGCGCCAAAATGCTCGGTGCGAGTGCTGCATAAAAGCCGACCAGCGCCATTGCGCCAAAGCCGGTCACCGCCGGCGCAACGAAACTTGCGCGGATGTCATCGGGCACGGAAAGCCGCGGCCGCATCGAAACGTCAGCCAGTTTCCCCGGCCGCGAAACGGTTTCCCGCGTGCGCCAGACCAGCAGGGTTACAGTCGCGAGCATCGCCAGGTAGACGACGAATGTCAGCCTGAGCGGCCAGGGCGCGTATTCGGCGAGCAACCCGGCCCCCAGCGCACCGAGGCCGAGGCCGAGAAAATTGGTGCTGGTGGCAATCGTCGCCGCCTGTGACTTGTCGTCGGTCGGGAGCAATTCGGCGAGCCAGGCGGTGCCGGTGCCCGCGCCGACGCCGATTCCCAGTCCGCTCAGAATTCGGGCGATGTCGAGCCAGGCGACATTTTCGGCGAACAGGAAAACCACCGCGCTGACCACGGCCACCGCCATCCCGGCCAATGCCATTGGACGGCGCCCGATGACATCGGACACACGCCCTAACATCAGAAGCGCTGCCAGATTGCCGATGACATAGACGGCGTAGACCAGCGTTAAAGTGATCTGCGAGAAGCCGAAGACCTGCTTGTAGATGATGTAAAGTGGCGTCAGCGCCGTGCTGCCGGCGAAAAGAGCCGCAATCATGGCGGCCACGGCGGCCGCTGCAGCGCGGCCGCCGAGTTCGTGATCGCGCGTCATGACTTGAGCGTGAGCTGTCATTTTTTCGACCTTTTGCTGTTCGGGATCTGACATCCTAACGCCTTTTTCGCGTCAGCCGTTCCCCCTCCCCGGCTTGCTCCTGACAAGTTTGGCAGCTTTGCCGATGGCGCTGAGCGAGATCCTCTTTTAACTTCAGCGGATTGTCAGGGGAGATTCATGGGCAAGGGACGAGTCGAAGCATTCACCGATGGCGTGGTCGCCATCATCATCACTATCATGGTGCTGGAATTGAAGGTGCCGCATGGCGAGGATTTTTCCGCGCTGGCACCACTCTGGCCGATATTCCTCAGCTATGTGCTGTCCTTCATCAATGTCGGCATCTACTGGAATAATTTGCACAACATGTTCCATACCGTGCAGCGGGTCGACGGCCGCGTGCTGTGGGCGAACCTCAACCTGCTGTTCTGGCTATCGCTGATGCCGGCGACGACAGCCTTCATGGGTGAGAACCATTTCGCGCCGGTGCCGGTTGCCGTCTATGGCGTCGACCTGGCGCTCTGCGCCATCGGCTTCAACATCCTCACCATGGCCCTGCATCGGCTGCACGGCAACGAGACTCTCTTCGCCAGGGCGTTGGGCAATGACCTCAAGGGAAAGATCTCGCTGGTCCTCTATCTTTCCGCCATCGCGCTGACCTTCGTCAATCACTGGATCGGTGTCTCGATCTATGTCCTGGTGGCGACGATCTGGTTCGTGCCGGACAGGCGCTTCGAGCGGCTGATCGAGAAATAGGCCCCGTCTAGCCTCGCATTGCTTTCAGCTTTTCCGCTACCGAAGCGGCAAGGTCGGCGTAGCGCTCCTCCAGCCGCTCGGCCGCCTTGATCACTGAAAAATCATGGCCGAATTTTTCCAGCGCCATGCGCAGCTTTTCGACGAATTCGGCCTGTTTTTCGAGCGCCGAAAACAGCGTTTTCACTTGCGCTTCGCTGATGTCGGGATTGGCAAGCATTTGCGGCACTTCGCGGCTCATCTGGTCGCCGGTGGCGGTCTGTTCTTTCAGGATCTCGATCCAGTCGGTCAATCGTCAGTCTCCTTTTTTCGATACCAGCATGCGCAGCGCCCGCCGACGCGGTCAACCCGAAGATGCCGCACCGGCTTGCGCGAGCCTCTTTCCGCGCTAAGTTCGCCGCGGCCAGAACAGGAGAAAATCATGACCACCGACGCCGAGATCCAGACCGCCCTGCCCGCACTCGCCTCCGGCAATGTCGCCGTCATCACCGGCGCGGCCAGCGGCATCGGCCTCGCCGCGGCCAAAAGGCTGGCGGCGATGGGCATGAAGATCGTGCTGGCCGATATCGGCGGCGCACGCCTCGATGAGGCCCGACACGCCGTCGTCGCCATCGCCGGCGACAGCGCCGTACTTGCCGTCGCCACCGATGTCTCGAAGGCCGACGAGCTCGACCGCCTCGCCGAAAGGACATCCGGCACTTTCGGCGACGTGTCGCTGCTGATGAACAATGCCGGGGTCGGCAACAACCCCGGCAAGCCCTGGGAGAACCGTGACGCCTGGAAGCGACTGCTGGACATCAATTTCTGGGGTGTCGTGCATGGCGTAGAGGCGTTCGCGCCACGCATGCTGGCGGCGGGAAAGCCCGGCCTGATCGTCAACACCGGCTCCAAGCAAGGTATCACCACGCCGCCCGGCAACCTCGCCTACAACGTCTCCAAGGCTGGCGTGAAGACCTATACCGAGGGCCTTGCACACGCGCTGCGCAACGAGCCCGGCGCCAATGTCGCGGCGCATTTGCTCATTCCCGGGTTTACTTTTACCGGCCTGACCGAAGGTGCGACCGAAAAGCCGGCGGGCGCCTGGACCGGCGAGCAGGTCATCGACTTCATGCTGGCCTCGCTGCTGCGTAGCGATTTCTATATCCTGTGTCCCGATAACGAGGCGACCCGGCCCATGGACGAAAAGCGCATGGCCTGGGCAATCGGCGACATCATTGAGAACCGTCCTGCTCTGTCGCGCTGGCATCCGGACTACAAGGATGCTTTCGCGGCATTCATGACACGCAGCGCATGATCCCGAACCGAAGATCACCTAGCAAAGAATCGGATCCGATCTTCGCAGGTATGGCGCCGGACCTTTATATCACGCCGCTGCGTGCTTCTTCGTGTTCCGCTTCTTCGCCATGGCTTTCTCGGCTGCCAACTCGGCAAGCTTCTGATCATGCCGCTTCGCTGCCTGTTCGCACTTCTTGCGGATCTCTTCGACCTCGGTCTCAGTCAGGTGTTCGATACCGATGAAGGTGTTCTGGGCTGTGCTGACCCGGATCAATTCGTCGAGCTTCGCCTGGATCGCGGCGCCATCGCGGTTCTGGGTGTTCTGGATGAGAAACACCATCAGGAAGGTGACGACCGTCGTGCCGGTGTTGATGACGAGCTGCCAGGTGTCCGAAAAGCCGAACATCGGCCCGCTTGCCGCCCAGACGACGATGATCAGGAAACAGACGGCAAACGTCGGCGGCAGGCCGGCAAAATGGGCGACGTTGTTGGCGATCCTGGTGAAAAGCTTCTCAATCATTCAAACTCCCTCAACAGCCGGGCGACGAACCCGGACGGAAGCCGAGTTCATTGTGTCTGCAGAAACAGTTGGCAGCCGCTCCTGGTTCCCTCGTGGCGGAAGATCGCGGGTACATTGTTGGAGGAGCAGATCGCGCAGGCCGTCGGACCGCTTGCAGATACGCCCCGAAGTCAGGGGGCGCCGTTTTCCCAGCGGTCGAGGAAAGCCTCGATGGGCAAGGCCTGCATGTCGGGGACTGCCCTGGCCAGTTTCTCGACCGGCCAGTCCCACCAGGCAAGACGTTCGATCCGGGCCGCAGTTCCCGCGCTGAAGCGCTGCCGCAATGGCGTGGCCGGAACGCCGGCGACGATTGCATAGGCCGGCACGTCGCGCGTCACCACCGAGTTGGCACCGACGATCGCGCCATTGCCGATCGCCACGCCCGGCATGATCACGGCGCCATGGCCGATCCAGACATCGTGGCCGATGCTGACGGCTCTCGCCCGCCGCCGGTCGCGGAATGCCTGATCGACACCCAGCCAGCGGAAGTACTCGTTGGGCCGATAGCTGATTTTGTGCTGCGTCAGCCGCTCGACCGGATGCTCCAGCGCATTGATGCGGCTGTTGGCGGCGATCGAGCAGAATTTGCCGATCGTCGTATAGATCGCCTCGGCGTGGCGCTCGAAGTAGGAAAACTCGCCGACCATCACCTCGCGCAGGATGACGCGCTCGCCGATCGACGCATAACGTCCAAGCTTGCACGCCTTCAGCTCCGCCGTCGGATGGATGCGCGGCTCGGGATCTTTTAGGACAAGGTGTTCAGGACGGTCCATGCGGGCGCTTTACGCCCGCGCGCATAGTCTCGCAAGCCGAGTGCAGCGCCGCGCATCCGTTTGGACGCGCCAAGGACCCCGTAGCACCTTCAGTCTCTATTTCGGCTTGCCGCTGGTCCACACCACGTTCTGGCCGTAGAGCGGCACGGTGGTGACCGACATTTTTGCCGAGCCATCCTGCACCTGGCGCGAATGCGACAGGTAGATCAGCGTCTCGTTGGCCTTGTCGTAGATGCGGTTCACCACCTGCTTTTTCCAGATCAGGCTGATGCCTTGCTTGAACACCTCCTCGCCGGCCTCGCTCATGTCGATGTCGCCAATGGTGATCGGCCCGGTCTGGCGGCAGGAGATCGAGGAATCGGACGGGTCCTCGAACCAGTTGCCTTTCTGCAGGCGGTCGATCATGCCACGGTCGAAATAGGAGACGTGGCAGGTCACGCCCTCGACCTTCGGATCCTTGATCGCCTCGACGATGATATCGTTGCCGAGCCAATCGACGCCGACCTTGCCGACTTCCTCGGTGGCGGCCGCGCCGGCGCCAATGACCAGGCATGCGGCTAACGCACCGCCAATCAGTTTTCGCAAAGAGGCCTCCTGCGGTTCGAATTTTGCCGACCTCAGGTGGGACGAACGGCAGCGCTTTGCAAGCAGATCGCCTCCCACAGGATTGCCGGTTGCGGCAACGCGACATCTTTGCGTCGGCGCGACCGAACCGCTAAGAGTGTTCGCCAAGCCAGGGCCTTCACGGCGCCAACCCGGCGCCCGATGGAAATAACGACGGACTTCACTGATGATGCGTTCAATTCTGGTCGGTATTCTCGTCCTGATGGCCGCTGGCATCGGCTGGCTCACCTTCGACTGGTACCGCGGACATTATGGCGGCGAGCCGTTCGGAGCACCGTTCACGCTGGTCGACCAGAAGGGCGCGCCGGTCACCGAAGCCGCGTTTCGCGGCCACCCCAGCGTCGTCTTCTTCGGCTTCACGCATTGTCCGGAAGTCTGCCCGACCACGCTTTTCGAGTTGGCCGGCTGGCTGAAGACGATGGGCGACGACGGCAAGAACCTGCGTGCCTATTTCGTTACGGTCGACCCGGAGCGCGATACGCCGGAAATCATGAACACCTATGTCAGCAATTTCTCCGATCGCATCCTCGGCATATCAGGCGATCCGGATAAGGTCCACGCCATGGCCAAGTCCTTCGGCATCTACTGGAAGAAAGTCGACACGAACGACGGCGACTACACGATGGACCACACCGCTTCGGTGCTGCTGCTCAATGCCAAGGGCGATTTCGCCGGCACTATTGCCTATGGCGAAAGCCCGGACGCCGCCATCGCCAAGCTCAAACGGCTGGCGGCGGAAGGTTGACACATCCGGTAATGACGCAGACGCGTTTGTATTTCACCGCGGGCAAGATCGAGGCTGATCGCATCTTCGCGGCGCTCGGTGCGGCGTTCGACGATGAGGGCCTGCCGATTGCGGTGCTCGAGGTCGACGAGGACCGCGACATCCACGAAGTATCGCTCTATGCCGGCGACGACGTCGATGCGGTCGAGGCGCGGCTCAGGGATGTACTTGCCGGACTGTCGCTGTCGAAGCCTATAGCGCGCGAAACGCTGCCCGACATCGACTGGGTGGCGCGCTCGCTGGAGGGATTGAAGCCGGTGCGGGCCGGGCGCTTCTTCGTCCATGGCGCGCATGACCGCAGGAAGCGCCACAGCGGCGAAATCGCCATAGAGATCGAGGCCGGCCTTGCTTTCGGCACCGGTCATCACGGCACCACCGCCGGCTGCCTCGAAATGCTGGAGCAGGTCGTACGGCGCGAGCATCCGCGCAACGCGCTCGACCTTGGCACCGGCAGCGCGGTGCTCGCGATCGCAGCGGCCAGGCTCGCGCATATACCGGTGCTGGCGACCGACATCGACCCGGTCGCCGTCAAGGTGGCCGCCGCCAATGCGCGGCTGAACCACGTCAAGGGGCTCGTCGAAACAGTGACGGCGCCCGGATTCCACCACCCGATCTTTGCCGCGCGCGCGCCCTTCGACTTGATCGTCGCCAACATATTGGCGCGGCCGCTGATGCGCCTGGCGCCGCAAATGGCGGAGCATATCGCGCTCGGTGGCTCGATTGTTTTGTCGGGCATCCTCGAGCGCCAGCGCGATGCGGTAATCGCGGCCTATGTCGGCCAGAAATTCCGGCACGTCCGCACCTTGCACCGCGAGGGCTGGGTGACGATTCACCTCAAGCGCTGAGGCGCGACGCCTTCAACGCAAGCCGGAATCCGCTCGGACTTAGCGCGAGTTCGCCGCTTTCTTTAGCTGTTCGCGATCGTAGCCGTGAGCTTTCAGCGTTTCGTCGTCAAAGCCAAGCAGAACGCCGCTTACATACCGGCTCGCTTCGCGCTGGCGAGCTTCGATCAGCGCTTTCACAGCGTTTTTGAAAAATCCGCGTCTAGGTGAAATCGTGGACATGACGGTCTCCTTTGCAGGGCAACAGGACTTTTCCTCCACATTAAGAAGGTAAGCTCCGCTGACGCTTTTTGAAATCGTCGATTCTGCATGGCGTCCATGCGCAAAGAGACACGCAGCAACCGGGAATGATCGGTCCGAAAATCGATTCCGATTTTCGAAGTCATGCGCTACGGTCGCGCCAGCATTCGAGGAGAGCCTACATGTTCCAGACCTTCGATTCCGCCGGCGATCCGGCTGTTGGCAAGCCGCGCGTAGCAATGCTGCGCCAATGGTTGGCGGCGAACGGGCTGGATGGCTTCATCGTGCCCCGTGCCGACGAGCACCAGGGCGAATATGTCGCCGACCGCTCGGCACGGCTGAAATGGCTGACCGGCTTCAGCGGCTCGGCCGGTGTCGCCATTGTGCTTGGCGAGCGCGCCGTCATGTTTGTCGACGGGCGCTACACGCTGCAGGTGCGCCAGGAGGTCGATCTCGACATCTTTTCGATCGAGAGCCTTGTCGACAACCCGCCGGCCAACTGGATCAGGGACAATCTCGGCAAGGGCGTACGGTTGGGCTTCGATCCGTGGCTCCATACGATCAGTGACGTCAAGGCGCTGAAGGCCTCGGCCGAGAAGTCCGGCGCGACTTTGGTGCCGCTCGAACAAAATCCAATCGACGCCATCTGGCAGGACCAGCCCGGGCCGCCACTGGCGCCGGTCGAGATCCACCCGATCGGCTTTGCCGGCGAACTGGCCAAGGACAAGCTGGTGCGGCTGGCGGCGGCCATCGAGAAGGACGGCGCCACCCATGCCGTACTGACCGACCCCTCCTCCATTGCCTGGGCCTTCGACATCCGTGGCGGCGACGTACCGCACACACCGCTGGCGCTCGGCTTTGCCGTGCTCGCCGCCGACGGCTCGCATCTGCTTTTCATGGACCAGCGCAAGTTTTCGCGCACCGTCGCGGCCTACCTGACGCAGCTCGCCGAATTGCACGACCCAGGTGAATTCGAATCGGCGATCGTCACCCGGGCCAAGGGCGGCGCAAAAATCGCGCTGGACCCGGTTCTCGCGGCGGACAAGCTCAGGATGCTGGTCGAGGATAATGGCGGCACCGTCATTGCCACGGCCGATCCGGCCCGCATTCCACGCGCAACAAAGAACAAAGCTGAGATCGCCGGCGCACGCGCCGCACATCGCCGCGACGGCGCCGCGGTCGCCAAGCTGCTGTGCTGGCTCGACCGCCAGAAGCCCGGCACGCTCGACGAAATCGCCGTTGTCACCAGGCTTGAGGAGACGCGCCGTCAGACCGGCGAAGAAACGCAGATGCCGCTGCGCGACGTATCGTTCGATACCATCTCCGGCGCTGGTCCTAACGGCGCTATCATGCACTACCGCGTCTCCCGCGCCACCAATCGCAAGCTGGGGGATGGCGAGCTGTTCCTGCTCGATTCCGGCGGGCAGTACCAGGACGGCACCACCGACATTACCCGCACGGTTCCGATTGGCGCGCCAACCGAGGAGATGCGCGAGCGCTTCACGCTGGTGCTGAAAGGCATGATCGGCATCTCCATGCTGCGCTTCCCCCAGGGCACGCGCGGCTCCGAAATCGATGCAGTGGCGCGCCTGGCGCTATGGAGACACGGCTGCGATTTCGCCCATGGCACCGGGCACGGTGTCGGCTCCTATCTTGCCGTGCATGAGGGCCCGCAGCGTATCGCCAAGACCGGTACCGAGAAGCTGCTGGCCGGCATGATCGTCTCCAACGAGCCCGGCTATTACAAGGAAGGTTCCTACGGCATCCGCATCGAGAACTTGATTCTGGTGACACCGGCCGAGGCAATCGAGGGCGGCGACATCGCCATGCACGGCTTCGAGACACTGACGCTGGCGCCGATCGATAAGCGGCTGGTCCGATCGGACCTTTTAACCCGCGACGAGTTGCATTGGCTTGACGAATACCATGCGCGCGTACTGGCCGAGATCGGACCGATGCTCGACGGCGAAACGCTGGCCTGGCTGGAAAAGGCAACCGCGCCGCTGCCGCACGACTTCAAGCAATAGCCGCGGCGGCAACGCCGGTTGACAGGCTTTGCTCCGCAAGCAGTCCCTGCAAAGCGGTGACGTTGGGAGAACCGGCTCCCTTGCGCCAGAACAACACTGTGACGGCATTGTCTTCGTCAGCGGGCAGTTCGTGCAGCTTTAGCCAGCGGCTTTCCGGAAAACCCGAAAGCACGCTTTTCGGCATCAGCGCTATGCCCATGCCAGCCACCACGCAACCAAGGATGGCATGGTATGAGCCAAGCTCGATGGTTTTCTCGGCCATGAACCCTCTGCGCGCATACCATTGTTCCAGCCGCTTGCGGTGCGGACAGCCGTGCTCGAAGGCTATCATGGTTTTGGGCATGTCCAGGTGGTCTTCGACCGAAACGCGCGATGCCGCCGAGACAATGACCAGCTGCTCGTGGAATGCGGGCAGCTTTTCGAACGGAACGTCAGCGATCGGCTCGGCGGCGAAGGCTGCATCGAGTTCGCCGGCAAGCATGGCGGTCGCGAGAACCTGCGGATTGCCGGTGCGCAACTGGATTTCCACTTCGGGATGCCGTGCATGGTATTCGGCGAGCAGACTTGGAAGCCGTGCCGCGGCGGTGCTCTCCATGGCACCTAGGCGAAGAGTGCCGCGCGGGCGTGGATCGAGCATCGCCGTTCGCGCCTCCTCCGCAAGCGCCAGCAGCCGATCCGCATAGCCGACCAATCTGTGACCGGCCGGCGATACGTGCAGGCGCTTGCCCTCCCGGATAAACAGCTGCACGCCGAGATCCTCCTCGAGCTGCCGGATGCGTGTGGTCACGTTCGACTGCACGCGAAACAGTTTTTCCGCCGCCCTGGTGATTCCGCCCTCGCGCACCACCGTGCGGAAGATGCGCAGATCGGCCAAATCCATACATCTCTCCTGGAGAACATAACGATCTTAATTATTCATTTTAACTGATTATGCCTTTCCCGTAAATCGCCGGTGTAGCTGCCGATCAACACGGCAAACCAGGGGAGATGGAAATGTCGCGTGAGCCCTTCGGCATCCAGCCGATCGATCTAAGCGCATTGACGCCGAAGCAGCGCGAAGCGCTCTATAGCGACGCCGTGCGTCGCGCCCACCAGGAGAGAGCGGAGGCGATCCGGCTGAGCCTGTCGCGGGTCGGCGCGGCAATAGTCGCTGCGGTAAGGCGCATGTGTGCTCTCGCCGTCAAGGCAAAAGTCGATCAGCCGACGAGCTGCCGCGCGAGGATCAGCACGGCAGCACCCGCCAGGAACATCGCCATCAGGCCGCCGCGCAGTGAGACCAAGGCGGCAACGATCAAGGCTGCCCATTCCGCCGGCCCGGCGCTGAGCGCCGCCGGCGCCACCAGCGTGGTCAGCACCGCCGCCGGCACGGCGCTGAGCCCGGCTTCGACGCGCGGATGGATATGATCGAAGCGGGAGATCACCAGATGACCGCCGATGCGGGTCAGATAGGTCGCGATCGAAGCGGCGATGATGATCCACAAGGTCGTGCTCATGGCCGTGCCTCCACGCCGCTGTGGCGGGGCGGCAGGATGACGGCGAGCAGCACGCCCGCCAGCGCACCTATGGAGACATGCCAGGGCGAGCCGACCGTTTTGTATGCAATGATGGAGGCGGCAGCGCTGGCGACGACCACCGGCAGCCACAGAGGCCGCTTGCGGAAGCTCATGACCAGGCCGAGAAAATAGATCGGCAGCAGGAAATCGATGCCCAACGCATCGGTGTCGGGAATAAGCTTGCCGAACATCGCGCCGAGCGCGCTTTCGATGATCCAGAACAAATAGACCGGCAGACCAAGCCCCATATACCAGGTGAACCCGACGGTCTCGCCGGCCTCAGCCTTGCGCTCGGCCACCGCGAACTGCGGATCGGTCAGCACAAAATAGCCTATCGCCTGCTGCACCAGTGGCCAATGCGCAATGCGCCGGCCGATGCCAGCCGAATAGAGCACATGGCGAAAATTCACCGCGAAGATCGACAGCACGATCAGCCACGGCGCGACATGCTGGCCGAACAGCTCGATGCCGACCATCTGGCTGGCGCCGCCGAACACCGTTGCGCTCATCAGGAACGCTTCGAGCACGGAAAACCCGTTGTCGACCGCGAGCGCCCCGAACAGCAACGCAAACGGCGCCGACGCCACCACGACGGGCATGCTGAGCCGCACGCCGTCCCAGAAATCGCTTTTCGCACTGTTTTCGGAGATTGCTTCCGCCGACATCGACCGCTCCTCGGGAAGCGCCTATGTAGGGAGGGCGGCGCGGCTTGTCACACCAATTCGCTTGAGGGGAAATGACAGCTGAAGGTCGCGCAAACGCGCTTCCGTGCCTAGCGCGGCGAAGCCTTGCCTTCGATCGCCCTGCCCCAGTCAAGCAGCGGTTTAGCCCGCATGACGAAGTCGACGAGTTCGTCGACCAATCCAGCTCCGTAGATATCCGCCGGCTCGATTGCGTGCCGGACGGCAAAATGCCGGTTGCGGATCGCGGCAGCGAGATCGGGCTCGGCGATATGCTCGAAGCCGCGCGGCGTGCGCTTCATGCAGCCGTCCGGGTCGAATTCGAGGCCGTTCTTCTTCAGCGCCGCAACGAGGGTACGGAATTCAGCGGGCCGCTTCGCGATCGCGTTGCGCAGCGCCAGCAATAGCTCCGGTCCAGGCTGCCACCAGGCAACGGCGGCAAAGCAGCGCTCCAGCCCGATATGGACGTAAAACACGCCCTGTTCCATCTTGGTGCCGTCAGGCGAAAGGATCGCCGACAAATGCCGGTTATAAGGCCGTTTGTCCTTGGCGAAACGCACGTCGCGATTAATCCGGAACAGCGACTTCTTGCGGTCGCCGCGCAGGCCGAGCCCCGCGGCCGTGAAGCGCTCGGAGAGCGTCTCGACCAGATCGCCGAAGGGATCGCGCAGGTCGCGTTCGAAAAGGTCGCGGTTCTCTAAAAACCACTCCCGGCTCTGATGAAAATCCAGCGCCTTGAGGAAGGGAATGGCCTTTTGCCCAAAACCGTTGAACGCAGCCGCCATCACCCGTCCTTGCCAATCCGCTGCAGCCAGGTGTCCTCGTCGATCACCTCGATGCCGAATTTGGTCGCATCCTTCAGCTTGGAACCGGCGCCTGGCCCTGCCACCAGAAGATCGGTCTTCGCGGAAACCGAGCCGGCGACCTTCGCGCCGAGACGTTCGGCCATCGCCTTGGCCTCCGGGCGCGTCATCTTTTCCAGCGTGCCTGTAAACACGATTGTCTTGCCGGCGACCGCACTATCGGCTGAGACGTTCACAATGTACGGCTTCGGGTGGACCTGTGTGAGCAGCGCTTCAAGTACGGCGTCGTTGCGTTCATTGCCGAAGAAATCGCGAAGGGCGCCTATCACCGTATCGCCGATGCCGTTGATCGAAGGAAAAACGGTGTGTGGATCGGCTGCCGCTGCTGTCTCCTTGCCAATGCGGATCAACTCCTCGATCGTCGAGAAGGTTCGGGCGAGCACAACGGCCGTCGTTTCGCCGATATGGCGGATGCCCAGCGCAAAGATGAAGCGATCAAGTTCGGGTTCGCGGCGGGCGTCGATGGCAGCGAAGAGCTTGTCGAGGCCGTCATAGTTGCGTTCCTCGACGCTGCGTACATTCTTGCGCGTTTTGCCCGATGCGGCGTCGCGCTGCCTGGCCTGCTCCTCCCGTCGCTCCGCCAGCGCCTTGGTGACGGCGGGACGGCGGTCCCGGAGCGTGAAGATATCGGCGGCAGTTTTGACCAACCCGGCATTGAAGAACAGGTCTATGTTTTCAGCCCCCAGGCCTTCGATATCCATGGCGCCGCGCGACACAAAGTGGCGTAATCCTTCCACGGCCTGCGCGGGGCAGATCAGCTCGCCGGTGCACCGTCGGCGGGAATCCTCCTTGCCGGTCTTCTCGTTGATCTCGCGCGTTGCGGGCGAGCCGCAGATCGGACATCTGTGCGGGAATTCGTAGGGCACGGCATCAGTCGGCCGCTTGTCGGCGACGACACTCACGATTTGCGGAATGACGTCCCCTGCCCGCTGGATGACCACCGTGTCGCCGATACGCACGTCATAGCCGTCGCGGATCGGCTGGCCGTTGCTGTCCAGACCCTTGATGTAATCTTCGTTGTGAAGCGTGACATTTTCGACCACGACGCCGCCGACCGTGACGGGTGCAAGCCGGGCAACGGGCGCCAGCGTACCGGTACGGCCCACCTGAATGTCGATCCTGAGCACGGTTGTCATCGCCTGTTCGGCTGGAAATTTGTGGGCAATGGCCCAGCGTGGTTCGCCAGTGACGAAACCCCATCTGCGCTGCAATTCCAGCTGGTCGACCTTGTAGACGACGCCGTCGATGTCGTAGCCCAGCGATGAGCGCTGGGTCTCGATTAGGTGATAGTGCGCGACCAGTTCCTCGACCGATCTTGCCCGGACCATCAGCGGGCTGACCTTGAATCCCCACTCCGCGAATTTTTGCACGGAATCGTATTGGGTCGGAGCTGGATCCTTTGAAGCATAGCCCCAGGCGTAAGCAAAGAATTTAAGGTTGCGGCTGGCGGTAACTAACGGGTCCTTTTGGCGGAGCGACCCGGCCGCCGTGTTACGCGGATTGACGTAATCCTGGCCGCCTATCGCCGCCGAACGTTGCTTCAGCGCCTCGAATTCCGCGTAGGTCATATAGACCTCACCGCGTATTTCGATGACCTCGGGCCAGTCCGATCCCTTCAAGGTCTTGGGAATATCGGCGATGGTCTTGATATTGGCGGTGATGTCCTCGCCGACGACGCCGTCGCCGCGCGTTGCTCCCTGCACGAACACACCGCCTTCATACCGCAGGGAAGCCGATAGCCCGTCGATCTTCGGCTCCGCCGTGAAGGCGATGTTCAGATCCTTGTCGCGGTCAAAGAATCGCCGGCCCCGTTCTATGAAGTCCGCGACGTCCTGGTCGGTATAGGCCTTGGCAAGGCTGAGCATCGGCACCGCGTGGCGCACCTTGGCAAAACCTTCGGCCGGCGGGGCGCCGACCCTGCGTGAGGGCGAATCCTCACGCACAAGATGCGGGAACTGCTGCTCGATGGCGAGGTTGCGCCGGGTCAGCGCGTCATATTCCGCATCCGTGATTATCGGCGCGTCCTCGCCATGGTAGCGCCGGTCGTGCTCGGCGATCTCCTGCGCCAACCGCTTCAACTCGCTTGCCGCCTCGCTTTCGCTGAGCGACTCGACTGGTTTTTCGTCCATGCACTGCTCCCTCCACGGTGGCGCGACACAATAGAACAGGATTCTCTCACGAGGGAGAGACCAGGCACGGAAAATCATTCCTGAACAGCAGGATGGCGCCAGACCCTGACTCAGGTCGCGAGCGCCGGAAACGAACTCGCCTGGAGTATCCGTGTTGGTCAAGGGAGAGATGGTGTCCAGGTCCGATTGTCGCTGAGTAGTGCGTTTGCGAGGATGATGAGCTTTCGCATGATGGCTGTGATGGCGAGTTTTGAGGCTTTGCCGTCGGCCGTGAGCT
>NZ_JAMYUA010000010.1:0-175923 GCF_040322715.1 Mesorhizobium sp. M0106
CCCCTCCTCAGCGCCACTCGCCCCCTCGGTCCCGAGCAGCCGGCTTGCGGGGGCCCCCTCGGGGGGCGTCGGGCTGTAGGGGAGTAGGGGAGTAGGAAAGCTAAGCGGCGCGCCCGCCCCTGTCTCTACTCTTACTGCCCTATTCCCCTACTCCCCTACTCCCCTACTCCCCTACTCCCCTATTCCCCTACTCCCTTATTCCCCTACTCCCTTACCTTACCACCCTTACCACCGTCCGCTCCGACAGCAGCGGCAGCAGCCGTGCCATGGTGCGGGCCGTTACCGCGACGCAGCCTTGCGTCGGCGTGAAGCCGGGGCGCGCCAGGTGGAAGAAGATGGCGCTGCCGCGCCCGCGCCGGCGCGGCACAATGTTCCAGTCCAGCACCAGGCAGGCGTCATAGAGATCGTCGGTGCGCAGCATCCGCTCATGGCTGGCGCCATAGGGGATTTTGACCGGGCGGTTGTAGTTGCGGTCCCCAGGCACTTCGCACCAGCCGAGGTCGCGGCCGATCGGCGTCATCGCCAGCCGCGTCCGGCGGCCGCCGGCAAAACGGTCGCCGCGAAAATATCCCGACAATATCCGCATCGAGGCAAGCGGCGTGGCGCCATCGCCCTCGCGCTTGCCGGCCGAGATGCCGCCATGCCCCAGCGCACATGGAAACACCAGTTTGCCGGCCTGCAGAAAGCCCTGGCTGGGTTGGCCGGGGCGCGCGCGCACGGTGAGCACGGTGAGCCCTTTAGGCAAAATTGCGCCGACTGCATTGCGATCGTGTTTTTTCTTGTATGATCGTGCCACGGAACAAATCACTGTGAACGGCTGTTGTGCCGGTCAGCTTCCGCATAAACAGGCAGCGGTCAACTGAAATCTCTTTTCAAAACAACGGATTGATCCATGACTTCACGCACCATTCTGATCGTCGACGACGATGACGACCTGCGCGGCACCCTTGTCGAGCAATTGTCGCTTTATGAGGAATTCGATGTCCTGCAGGAAGCGACCGCCGCCAAAGGCGTCGCCACGGCGCGTGGCGGGCTCATCGACCTGCTCATCATGGATGTCGGCCTGCCCGACATGGATGGCCGCGAGGCGGTAAAGATATTGCGCAAGGGCGGCTACAAGGCGCCGATCATCATGCTGACCGGCCATGATACCGATTCCGACACCATCCTTGGCCTCGAGGCCGGCGCCAACGACTATGTGACGAAGCCGTTCCGTTTTGCCGTGCTGCTGGCCCGCATCCGCGCGCAGTTGCGCCAGCACGAACAGAGCGAGGACGCCACTTTCTCGGTCGGCCCCTACACGTTCAAGCCCAGCCAGAAGCTTCTGATCGACCCGCGCGGCGCCAAGGTGCGGCTGACCGAAAAGGAAGCCTCGATCATCAAATATCTCTACCGTGCCGACCAGAAGGTGGTGACCCGCGACGTGCTGCTGGAGGAAGTCTGGGGCTACAATTCCGGCGTCACCACGCATACGCTCGAAACTCACGTCTACCGGCTGCGCCAGAAGATCGAGCGCGATCCTTCCAACGCGGAAATTCTCGTGACAGAAAGCGGCGGCTACAAGCTGGTTCCTTAAACATTTCATTATTCAAATAAGCGATCCGGGCGGGGCGCTTTTCGGGTACGGTCCTGAGGCTGGAGGTGGTTTTGGATCGGCCTCGTAGGGGAGGAGTCGGACTAACGGTTCGGGGACATAGCTAGATGGCGCTGGATGACGACATCCGCATCCTGTCCACCGTGAGGCTCTTCGAGGGCTTTACGCAGGAACAGCTGCGTCTGCTCGCCTTCGGCGCCGAAACCACCATGTTGAAAGCCGACCACAAGCTTTACCGCGAGGACGACGAGGCCGATTCAGCCTACATCGTCGTCAGCGGCCGCATCGTGCTCTACCGCGAGCACGACGGCGAGCGCATCCCGATCGGCACCGCCGGCCCCGGCACCATACTCAGCGAACTGGCGCTGATCGCCGACACCAACCGGCTGACCAGCGCCTCCGCCGAAATCGATTCGGAAGTGCTGCGGCTCAGCCGCAAGATGTTCCGCCGCATCCTCGAGGAATACCCGGAACTGGCGGTTCATTTGCACCAGCGCATTTTGGAGGATTTCCAGGCGATGATCCGCCGCATCGAGGAACTTGGGCCGCGTTTTGCCGGCTAATGTAGCGCCTTTGGCCTAGCCAGATTGGAACTGCGAGGGCTCAGGGCCGGTGCATTGCGGAAACAAGCTCGGCCTTGCGCCGTGCCGTCTCCAGTCCCAGCGCAATGAAGCGGCGCGCATGTTTGGCCAGCTCCATATTGTCGGTCCACAGATTGCGCCAGATCGCGGTTTTCCGCGACAGGTTCTCGTCGACGATTTCCGAGGAGAAGGACTCGAAGCTGAGGTTGTCGCTGTAGCCGATGGCGGTCAGCGCATCGAATATCGCGGCAAAATCGATATTGCCGGTGCCGAGGAAACCGCGATGGCTCTCGCCGATATGGACATAGCCGATCTTCCCGACCGCATTGCGAATGGCCAAGCCGACATCGGCCTCCTCGATGTTCATGTGGAAGCTGTCGAGATGCAGGAAGATATTGTCGGAGCCACTGTCCGCGATGAAGGCCATGCCTTGCGCGGCGGTGTTGAGCAGATTGCTTTCGAAGCGGTTGACGATTTCGAGGTTGAGGGTGACGCCGGCTGATTTTGCCGTGTCCGCCACCTTGGCCAGCGTGCCGGCGCTGCGGTCCCACTGGTCACGCGTCGGCGCCTCGCTCTGCAAGCCGTGGCTGGTGCTGAGGATGCCGGCAACCTTCTGGCCGCCGAGATCGCGGGTCAGCGCGATCGTACGTTCCAGGATTTCGACGCCGTGCGCGGCAATCGTTTTGTCGGCGCTCGAAATATCGCCGTCGGCCGGCAGTCCAATGCTGATCGCAACGCCGAGGCCGAGATCGGCGATCCGCTTGGCCAAGCCGTCAATGTCGACATTGGCGGGGTCGAGATAGGAGAATTCGATCAGGTCGAAGCCGGCTTCCCTGGTGTTGGCCAGCGTCCGCTCGAGGTCGCCCTGCGCCGAGCTCGCCGACCAGACGAATGAGTGGATTCCGATGCGCGACATGATCGTCTCCGGTTATTTCCAGCTGACCCAAGTCCAAAGCGGTTTTGGCAATCCAATGCTCGGACAAAAAGGTGCGGGCGGTGATACCCGCCGCCCCCCGCGCGGGAGGCTTAGCGAGCTGCGGTCCAGCCCTTGTAATCCTTCAAATTGTCGGCCGTAATCAGCTTCGGGTCGAGCAGTACCGTCGGCTCGGCCGGCTTCTTGCCGGCAAGCAGGTCAGCCGCCATCGTCAGCGACTGGCCGGCCATCACATAGGGATCCTGCGAGGCCGAGGCCTTGATCATCGACGCGCCGGAGGCGAGTTCCTTCTCGATATCGGGCGCGCCGTCGACCGCGGTGAAGATGAACTCCGAGCGGTTGAGCTGCTTGGCCGCAAGCTGGGCGCCGATCGCCGTCGGATCGTTGATGGCGAAGACCGCGTCGATCTTGTCGAAACGCGTCAGCAGCGACTGGAACACTTTCAGGCCGCCGTCACGCGAGCCTTCGGCGTTCTGGTCGTCGGAAAGGATCTTGATGTCGGGGTGCTTTGCCAGCACGTCCTTGCAGCCCTTGACCCGCTCCAGGATCGACGACGAGGCCGGGCCATTGAGGATGACATAGTCGCCCTTGCCGCCGGTATGATCGACCAGATACTGGCACGCCTCTTCGCCGGCCTTGACGTTGTTGGTCATCACGGTGACGTCGGCGCCCGGCGCCGAAACGTCGAAAGCGGCAACGACGATGCCGGCCGCCTGCGCCTTCTTCACCGCCGGCGCGATCGCCTTGGCATCGACTGCGTTGAGCATGATGACGTCGACACCGGCAGCGATGAAGGAATCGACCTGCGATACCTGCTTGTTGAGATCGTAGTCGGCCGATACCGAGGTCACCTGCACATTCGGGTTGATCTTCTTGGCCGCGTCCTCGATGCCCTTGATGGTGGCGACGAAGAACGGGTTGCCGAGCAGTCCGACCGAGATGCCGACCTTGTTCAGATCCTTTGCCGATGCCGGCGCGATGACGGCGGCCGCAAGGGCGACGCCGCAGAGCAGTTTAGCGATGGTCTTCATTGTTTTGTTTTCCTCCTGATGCCCCGCGCCTCTCACGGTGCGTTACACATGAAACCGGCTCGTTGGATGCCGGCGACTAAGGGCCATCACGTTCTTGCTCCTGCCTGGAGCCGGTAACGGTCGAGGGCGACCGCCACGATGATGACCAATCCCTTGATGATGTACTGCCAGATGTCCGAAACACCGGCGAGGATGAGCCCGTTGGACAGCACGGCGATGATCAGGCCGCCGATCAGCGTGCCCCAGATCGAGCCGACACCGCCGACGAAACTGGTGCCGCCGAGGATGACTGCGGCAATGGCGTCGAGTTCGTAGGACTGGCCGAGCTGAAGCCCGTTGGCGGCATAGAGCCGGGCCGCCGACATGGCGCCGCCAAGGCCGGCCAGAAGGCCGGAAACGCCGTAGACGAAGAGCAGCACCAGCGGCACCTTGATGCCGGTCAGCCTGGCGGCCTCGGCGTTGCCGCCGACGGCGTAGATCCAGGTGCCGAGCACGGTGCGCTTGAGCACCAGCCAGGACAGGACGACGACCGCCAGCGCGATGATTACCAGCCACGGAATGCCGAACAGCGAACCGTTGCCGATGAAGTCGAACGGCAGGTCCGCGTTGAACACCGTCGTGTCCTGGCCGAGCAGGCGGGCGACGCCGCGCACGGCGGTCAGCGATCCCAGCGTGACGATGAAGGGCGGCAGCTTGATATAGGCGATCAGCAGCCCGTTGATGACGCCGAAACCGAGCCCGACGAGAATGGCCGCAGGCACGCCCAGCAGTCCCCAATCGGGCACCAGCGACACCATCACCGCCACCATCGCCGAGACGGCAAGGATCGAGCCGACGGACAGGTCGATGCCGCCGGTCAGGATGACGAAGGTCATGCCGGCGGCCAGCACGATGTTGATCGACGATTGCTGCATGACGATCAGCAGATTGGTCTGGGTGAAAAAGCGCGGATTGATGAACTGGAAGCCGACCGCCAGCAGGATCAGGATCGGCAGCATGCCGAGTGCGGCGATGGCGGTACGCCATCTCGTGCTCCTGCCGACCGCCCGGTCGTCCGCTTTCATCGTGTCGGCCACCTTGTCGGTCATCGCTGAGCCGCTCCCGTTGCAAGTTCCATGATCGCTTCCTGCCGCAGCGGCTCGCCCTCCGACGCCGTCACCTCGCCGGCAATGGTGCCGTCGCGCATCACCAGCACGCGGTCGGCGATGCCGATCACCTCCGGCAGTTCGCTGGAGATCATCAGGATGGCGATGCCTTTCTTGGCCAGATTGTCGATCAGCCGATAGATTTCCGACTTCGCCCCGACATCGACGCCGCGGGTCGGCTCATCGAGGATGACGACCTGCGGCTCGGTTTCCAGCAGGCGGGCGAGCAGCACCTTCTGCTGGTTGCCGCCCGACAGCGAGCCGGCATTGGCCTGCACCGAGCTGGTGCGGATGGAGAGGTCTGACACCGCCTTGGCAGCGCGCTTTTCGGCAGCCGTGAAGTCGCGCAAACCGCCGGCCTTCGCGTCCTTTGCCAGCACGCCCATGCTGATATTGTCGGAGATCGACATGTCGAGAAACAGGCCAAGTTGCTTGCGGTCCTCGGTCAGGTAGGCGATGCCGGCATCGAGCGCCTCGCTCGGCGAACCGATGGATATCGGTTTGCCGCCGAGCTCCAGCGTGCCTGATGTGTGCCTGTCGGCGCCGAAGATCAGCCGTGCCAGTTCGGTGCGGCCCGAGCCGACCAGGCCGGCCAGTGCCAGCACCTCGCCCTTGTGGAGGTCGAAGGAACAATTCTTTATGAGATTGCCGTCCGACATGCCGCGCACCGACAGCGCGATGGCGCGCTTGCTGTCCGGCGGACGGTGATCCTTCTTGTAGAACGTCGACAGATCGCGCCCGACCATCATCGATACCAGGCGCGAGGCGTTCAGGTCGGCGCGGTCGAGCGTGCCGACATAGCCGCTGTCGCGTAGCACGCTGACGCGGTCGGCGAGCTGGTAGACCTCTTCCATGCGGTGGCTGATGTAGATGATGGCGATGCCTTGCAACTTCAGCGTCGCGATCACCTCGAACAGCCGGTCGGTCTCACGCGAGGTCAGCGACGTGGTCGGCTCGTCCATGACGATGATGCGCGCATTGGTCGACAGTGCGCGGGCGATTTCCACCAGCTGTCGCTCGCCGAGCGACAGGCTTGCGACCGGAGTGCGCGCCGAGAAGGTCACGCCGAGCCGCGCGATGATCTCGCTGGCGCGCCGATTGCACTGCTCGCGGTCGACAACGCCGAACCGTCGCGGCTCGTTGCCGAGAAAAATGTTCTGCGCTACCGACAGATTAGGCGCCAGCGACAGCTCCTGATAGATGACCGCAATGCCGGCGGCGCGCGCCTTGATCGGGTCGCCAGTCGCGGCCGGCACGCCGTCGATCAGGATTTCGCCGCCGGGGTCCGGCCGGTAGGCGCCGGACAGCACCTTCATCAGCGTCGACTTGCCGGCACCGTTTTCGCCCATCAGCGCGTGCAGCTCGCAGGCGTGAACGGTCAGCGACACATCGTGCAAGGCGCGGATCGCACCGAACGTCTTGGAGATGTGGCGCATCTCCAGCACCGGCTGGCGCACCGTCTCGATCCGGGCGGCGGCGCTCATCGCGCACCTCCTGCAGCTGCGCTGGCCACAGCCCGGTCGGCGGCAAGGCCGCGCCAGTCGTTGCGATAGCCGGCAAGGCCGCTGAAACTTGCCGCATGCACCGCCTCCGGCGCTTCGGTGGCAAACTCGCGTCCGACGCTTTCGAAGGCAAGTGCGGCAGCACCGGTGGCGCTGCCCTCCAGCGTTGCGCCCTGCAGGAAAGCCTGCCCGGGCCGCAACTGCGCCAGCAACGCGGCAAGCAGCCCGCCATTGTTCAGGCCGCCGTCGACGATCACTGTGTTGTCCGAATGGATCAGCTCGAGGCACAGATCGACCATCAGCGCGACATAGAGCAGCGCCATGGCCGCGCGTTCCTCGGCATTGGGCGTACGCCCGACCAGTTCGCCGCGGCGGTGCGGCATCGGGCCGCCGGGCGCGAAGCTCGGCAGCGCCATAATGCCGGCGTCGATCACCCGTTGTATCGATGACGGCGCGATTGCGCCCTGCCAGCCGGCGCTGATCGTGGCGAATTCGCGCCCGCCCATGAAGCGGACGGTTGGCACCGGGCCGCCATCGACATCGACATTGACCAGCATGTCGCGCTCGCCGTCGAGTGCGTCGAGCGGGCAGTCCGGATTGAGCACGACCACCCAGGTGCCGGTCGAGACCACGGTCACCGGCCCGAGCTGCTGCCGGCGGTAGGCATGGAGCGCGGCATTGCTGTCGTGGACGCCATTATGGATGGCGACTGGCTTCGCGGCCTGGCCGAAGCGCTGCTCGCCGATCACCGCGCCGGCACGCTCGAAGGCGGGCATCTGGCCGCGCCAGCCCTCGGCATCGACCAGCGAGCTGAAATCGCGTTTGCGCGGCGCCCATAAATGCGAGTGGCAGCCAAGATACGACACTTCCGATACCGGCCGGCCGCCAAACCGCCAGCTCCAATATTGGGGGTAGCCGAGGATCGATTTCGCTGTGGCGAAGGCACCGGGCTCCACCTGCTTCAGCCACAACATGTGGCGGCCGTAGTTGAAGCCAAGCGGCAGGCGCGGCGAAAAGGTCTCGGCAAAATCCGGAATGCGGCGGTCGATCTGCGTGGCGATTTCAGCTGGCGGTTCCTGCTCGTAATCGAGGATCGGATGCGTCAGCACGGCTTCGTCGACCAACGCGAAGGTGCAGCCATGGCCGGATACCATCAGCCCTTCCACGCCATGCATGTCGACTGCATTATCGATGGCGCGAGCCGCCCAGTCGTGCAGCGCTGGCTCGTTGAGCACGCTGAAGCCGCCTTTGCGGATCCAGCTCGGCTGGCTGCGGCGCTCGTCGAGGATCTGTCCGTCCTGGCCGAAGACGAACAGCTTCGAATTGGTCTTGCCGAAATCGAGGGCGGCGATGTTCACTGGGCGCCTCCCGAGGAAGCCGCGATCCGCACCATGACGCCGGCATCTTCGAGCATGCGGGCATCTGTCTCGGACAGGCCGTCATCGGTGACCAGCGTGCCGATCCGCGACAGCGGCAGTGCCACATTGCGCGCGTGGATCGACAATTTTCGGCTGTCGGCCAGCACGACGATCTGGTCGGCGCAGAGGCTGAGCTCGACGATCGAGCGGACCAGCAGCGGGTGCGATTCCAGAAGGCCTTCCTGGCCGATGCCTTGCGCGCCGAGAAAGAACTTCGAGGCGTAGAACGGCACCGTCTGCGTCAGCGAATGGATGATGCCCGGCTCGCGGTGCAGTTCGCCGCCGGCGACGGTGAGGCTGCAATGGCCGTGGTCGCTGAGATAGGCCGCGAGCGGCATCGAGTTGGTGTAGAGCCGGATGTTGCGGTCGGCGAGCTTGACGCCGAGATGGAAGCAGGTCGAACCGCCATGCACGATGACCGCGTCGCCGTCGCGCACCATGGTGGCGGCGAGAGCGGCGATCTGCCGCTTGGCCTCGACGGCGAGGTCGCGGTTCTCGTCATAGGGCCTGGCATAGGCGACGCCGGCTTGCGAAGCGCCATCGAGCGCCGAGATGCCGCCATAGACCTTGCGCGCTTCGCCGGCCTCGTCGATCTTGTCGATGTCGCGCCGCACCGTCGCCGCCGATACGCCAAGCCGCTCCTGCAGCTCGCGCACCGATGCGAAAGGCCGGTCCCGCAAAAGCTCGACAATCTGACGCTGGCGGCCGGAGTCGCTCAACCCTTACCTCCCAATGCGCTTGCCTCCCAAGCATTTTGCACGGCATTGCCGTTTTGCATGGCAATTGGTGCAACTTACTCAACGGCCCTCGGATTGCAAGCCTGATTTGACGCGATAACATCACTGTTGACGTAACTTACTCGCATCTGCGATACCAGCATGGGTCTTCGTCCCGGCACCGGGACGTCCAAAGCCGTGGCCGCGCGGCCGGTTTGTGGAGGAATTTCGATGACGATCAGTGCGGATGCGCAGGAACTGGCAGCGCTGCGGTCGCTTTCGGCCGCCATCGGCAGCGACCCGCATCTGACCCAGGCCGCCGGCGGCAACACCTCGCTGAAAGCCGGCGACACGCTCTGGATCAAGGCCTCCGGCACCTGGCTGAAGGACGCGCTCATCGCGGACATCATGGTGCCGGTCGGCATCCCGCCATTGCTCGACGCCATCGAACGGCGCGACCCGGCCGCCGAACAGCCGCAGGCCTTCACTGTCGGCGCCCTCAACGCGCGCGGCTTGCGCCCGTCGATCGAGACCACCGTGCATGCGCTGATGCCGCAGCGCATCGTTCTGCATGTTCACTGCGTCGAGACCATTTCGCTGGCCGTGCAGGCCGACTGCGAGGCCGAGGCCGCCAGGCGGCTCGACGGCCATCAATGGGCGTATGTTCCCTATCGCCGGCCGGGACTGCCGCTCGCGCAGGGTATCGCCGAGCGCCTTCGGCCAGGCGTGGATATCCTGATCCTCGGCAATCACGGCCTGGTCGTTGCAGCCGAGACCGTCGCCGCGGCCGACATGCTGCTGCGGCGCGTGACACGACTGTTGGCGCGGCCGCCGCGCCGGGTGGCGGAACCGGACATCGCGGCATTGACGGCGCGCGCCGGCGACAGCGACTACAGATTGCCGGCGGACGTTGAGGCGCATGCGGTGGCGATCGACCCCGAAAGCTGCCGCATGGCTTCGGGTGGCAGCCTCTACCCCGACCACGTCATCTTTCTCGGCGAAGGCTCGGTCGTGGCGAGACCGGACGAGGGTGTGAAGCGCGTCATCGAGCGCTGCGGCGCCGCACCCGTGGCGATCCTGTTTCCTGGACTCGGCGTGTTGATGCGCGGCGACGCCGGCGCCGGTGCCGACGCCATGCAGCGCTGCCTTTCCGACGTGACAGCGCGGATCGATGTCTCGGCGAAGCTGAATTATCTGACAGCGGCGGAGAATGACGAGCTGATCAACTGGGACGCCGAAAAATATCGCCAGAAACTCAATGCCGGAGGCAGCTGACATGCCGCGTTCGTCTGGTCCGCTTGCCATCGGCATCGACATCGGCACATCCGGCGCGCGCGCCGTCGCCATGCGTCCGGACTTTTCCATTGCGGCGCATTCCGCTATTGCCCTCGAGCGATTTGGGCCGAACGGCCGCGACCCCGCCATATGGTGGGAGGCGGTCGGCGCGACGTTGGCGGAACTGCTCAAATGTATCGATCGCGCGGCAGTGCGCTCGATCGCCGTCGACGGTACGTCGGGCACGCTGCTGCCGGTCGACGGCGCCGGGCGGCCGCTGGCCGAACCGCTGATGTACAACGACAAGGTCGCTGACGACACTATTCTGACAGCAATAGCCGGCGCGGCACCGGCAACGAGCGCTGCACTTGGGGCGACCTCCGGTCTCGCCAAGGCGCTGTCTTTCCAGCACCTGCCCGGCGTCGCCACTGTGCTGCACCAGGCAGACTGGATCGCCGGACAGTTTTCCGGCCGCTTCGATGTCAGCGACGAGAACAACGCCCTGAAGACCGGCTACGACGTCGAGGCCCGGCACTGGCCGGACTGGATCGCGGCGACCGGCGTGCGCATGGAATTCCTGCCCCGCGTCGTGCGGCCGGGCGATGTCACGGACACGCTCACCGCCAGCGCTGCGAAAATGTTCGGCCTGGCGCGCGACGTGGTTATCGTTGCCGGCACGACGGATGGCTGCGCCTCATTCCTGGCGACCGGTGCGAGTGCCGCGGGCGACGGCGTTACCGCGCTCGGCTCGTCGCTGACCATCAAGATCCTCTCCGACCGGCCGATCTCGGCGCCGCAATTCGGCATCTACAGCCATCGGCTGGGTGACACCTACCTGGCGGGCGGCGCCTCGAACTCCGGCGGCAAGGTGCTGGCCCAGCATTTCCCCGTCGCCCGCATTGTCGAACTCAGCAAAAAAATCGACCCGGCGACGAAGACCGGCCTCGATTATTACCCGCTGCCGGCGCCGGGCGAACGCTTCCCCATAGCCGATCCGGCGCTGCCGCCGCGCCTCGAGCCGCGGCCCGCCGACGACGCCGACTATCTGAAAGCGATGTTCGAGGGTATTGCGGCGATCGAAGCGCTCGGCTATCGCCGGCTTGCCGAACTCGGCGCCCCCCGGCTGACATCGGTCAGGAGCGTCGGCGGCGGTGCGGCCAATCCGGCCTGGACAGCGATCCGGCAGCGCAAGCTTGGCGTCGCTCTGGTGCCGGCTCTTTCGGAGGAGGCCGCTGCCGGCACGGCGCGGCTGGCGCTGATGGGCGCAAGCGCAGCGGGGCTTTTATGACGGCCAAGGCAATTCAACACCTCGACGGCATCGCCGCGCTGACCGACCGCTATCAGGTGTTCCTGCTCGACCAATTTGGTGTGCTGCACGACGGCACCAGCGCCTATCCAGGTGCTGTCGAAGCGTTGTCGGCACTCAAGCGCGCCGGCAAGACCATCGTACTGATCTCGAATTCCGGCAAGCGGGCGCAACCCAATGAGCGCCGCCTGCTGAAGCTCGGCTTCGAACCGGGAAGCTGGGATCACTTTGTCTCCTCCGGCGAGGTGGCGTGGCGCTCCTTCCACCAAATGGCAGCATCCGGAGCCCTGCGCCCGCAGACAAAATGCCTGCTGATCCGCCGCGACAATGACCGTTCGGCTGTCGACGGCCTGCCCTTCGTCCTGGCCAAGAACGGCGACGATGCCGAACTGGTGCTGATTTCCGCCAGCGAGGGCGATCGCTACGACCTCGACCATTATCGCCGGCTTCTTGGTCCGGCGGCGGCGCGGCGCGTGCCATGCTTCTGCACCAATCCCGACAAGATCATGCTGACTGCCGTCGGCCCTCGCTTCGGCGCCGGCCGGCTCGCCGATCTCTATGAGAGCCTCGGCGGCAGCGTGGCGCGCATTGGCAAGCCCAATCCGCAGATATTCGAGGCAGCGCTGGCACTGGCGGGCCATCCGGAGCGCGAAAGCGTGATCTGCGTCGGCGACAGCGTCGAGCACGACATCGCCGGCGGCAACGGCGTCGGCGTCGCGACGACGCTGGTCCTGTCGGGCATATTGGCGGGGGCGCCTGACCTGGAGGACGTTTTCGCCACGCTGAACGCCCGTCCCGACTACATTGCGGATAGCTTCAGGTTTCGCTGAGTTGTTAAAGCTAATCCAGGTTGAAACGCCCGATCACCGGCACATGGTCCGAGGGCCGTTCCCAGCCGCGCGCCGGCCGCAGGATTTCATAGCCGGCAAAATGCGGCACCAGGTTTGGCGACGACCAGACATGGTCGAGGCGGCGGCCGCGATTTGAGGCCTGCCAATCCTGGGCGCGATAGCTCCACCAGGTGTAGAGTTTCTCCTCGTAAGGCACATTGAGCCGCATCAGGTCGATCCAGTCGCCGGCGAGCCGCATTGCCTCGAAGTTTTCCGTCTCGACCGGCGTATGGCTGACGACATTGAGGAGCTGCTTGTGCGACCAGACATCGTGCTCGAGCGGCGCGATGTTGAG
The DNA here is from genome assembly GCF_040322715.1 of Mesorhizobium sp. M0106. Classification (NCBI taxonomy): domain Bacteria; kingdom Pseudomonadati; phylum Pseudomonadota; class Alphaproteobacteria; order Hyphomicrobiales; family Phyllobacteriaceae; genus Mesorhizobium; species Mesorhizobium sp. M0106. Next base: position 12,688 of record NZ_JAMYUA010000010.1, read on the forward strand.
GTCGCCGACCAGGATCGAGCCGGAGTGCTCGTCATGCTCGGCGCGGACGGCGTTCATCTCGGCAACGAAATCGAGCTTGTGCTTGAACTTGCGGTTGACGGCCGGGTCGGGCTCGTCGCCGCCGGCCGGAACGTAGAAATTGTGCAGCAGGATCGTTTTGCCGCCGGCGTTGACGGTGACCGACAGATGCCGGCTGTCGTCGATCTCGCAGAAGCGGCGCTTTTCGACCACCTCGATCGGCCGCCGCGCTATGGTGGCAACGCCGTGATAGCCCTTCTGGCCATGGAAGGCGATGTGCTCGTAGCCGAGCTTGCGGAACGCCTTCTCCGGAAACAATTCGTCCGGAACCTTGGTTTCCTGCAGGCAGAGCACGTCCGGCGCCTGCTCGACCAGCAGGCGTTCGACGATCGGCATACGCAGCCGGACGGAGTTGATGTTCCAGGTAGCGACTGAAAACGGCATGTGGGTTCCGGACAACGCGAGATCCGCCGGATGGGTCTGGCGGAAGTCAATCGCGGAAACTACTGCCAGCCGCGCACCGCAAAGACAAGCCGGCGCTTGGCCGAGCCTGTCATGGTCGAGTCCGGTGCTGCCCCTCATCCGTCTGCCGACACCTTCTCCCCGTATAGTGACGGGGAGAAGGGGCTGGCCGCACGCTTGGTGCTCTTTTTGCAATGCGAAAAATTGGCGAAACCGACGATGAGAGCGCCCCTCTCCCCGTCACTATACGGGGAGAGGATGCCGGCAGGCAGGTGAGGGGCGGCGCTGACGCCCGAAGAGAATTTACCGCGTCTTGGTGTTCAGCTCGCGGTTCGCCGTATAGTCGATGGCGAAAGTGTCGGGGGCGAAGCTGACGCCCTCCTTGGTGTTGAAGATCATCACCGTCGTGTCCTTGCCTTGCGCATCGGTGATGGTCCACTGCCGCAATTCATAGGATTTCGGATCGAACATCATGGTGATCTTCGAATTGCCGAACACCGATTTGTCGGCAAGCTGGATGGTGGTGAGATCGTCCTCTTCCTTGACGCTTCTGACGCGCCCGCCCGACAGATCGATCTTGTCGTCGAGCAGCAGCTTCAGCGGCGTCTTCGACAGCGGGTAGAGGTCGGAGGTCCGCAGCTTCTTGTTGAGGATGACCACCGACTTGCCGTCGGAAATCACCCTGAAATTCGAGGCGCCGTCATAATTGAAGCGTATCTTGCCCGGTCGTTCCAGAAAGAACTTGCCGCCGGTCTGCTCGCCCTTGGGCCCGAACTGCACAAACTCGCCGCTCATCGATTTGACCGAGGAGAAATGATCGGCGATCTTCTGCGCCGTCGCCGGAACCGCTGCTTGCGCCGACGCCAGCAGCTGGAAGCCGGGCACGACATTGGCGGCCGCCGCACCGGCCAGGACCAGGCCGAGGCCGAGCACCTGCCGGCGGGTTGGGGCGAAATCCCTGCTTTGGGCGAGAGTTGCGTTTTTCATGCCGGTCACCATCATCTGATTGCTTGCTCGTTATATTGGTCTGGCCCCCCGGTTGGGCTTAAGTTTGGCGGACCGCACGGCGCCCGTCCGTTGCAACGCGCCAAAAGGTTCAAAGTTGCCGGCGCGGATGCGCTCTAGAACTTGTCGTCCTCCGTCGGCACCAGGATTTCGCGTTTTCCGGCATGATTGGCCGGGCCGACAATGCCTTCCTTCTCCATCTTCTCGATGATCGAGGCGGCGCGGTTGTAGCCGATGCCGAGCCGGCGCTGGATGTAGCTGGTCGAGGCCTTGCCGTCCCGCAGCACCACCGCAACCGCCTGGTCGTAGGGATCGTCGGAATCCTCGAAATTGCCGCCGTCGCCGCCGCCACTGCCTTTGCCCGACGGCTCATCGTCATCCTTGTCGTCGTCCTCGGTGATGGCGTCGAGATATTCCGGCACGCCCTGCAATTTCAGGTGCGCGACGATCTTCTCCACCTCGTCGTCGGAGACGAAGGGACCGTGCACGCGCTGGATGCGGCCGCCGCCGGCCATGTAGAGCATGTCGCCCATGCCGAGCAGCTGTTCGGCGCCCTGTTCGCCCAGGATGGTGCGGCTGTCGATCTTCGATGTCACCTGGAAGGAGATGCGGGTCGGGAAATTCGCCTTGATGGTGCCGGTGATGACGTCGACCGACGGCCGCTGCGTCGCCATGATGACATGGATGCCGGCGGCGCGCGCCATCTGCGCCAGGCGCTGCACCGCGCCTTCGATGTCCTTGCCGGCGACCATCATCAAATCGGCCATCTCGTCGATGATGACGACGATGTAGGGCATCGGCTCGAGGTCGAGGTTCTCCGTCTCGTAGATCGCCTCGCCGGTTTGGCGGTCGAAGCCGGTCTGCACGGTGCGCGAGATCCTTTCGCCCTTTTTCTCGGCCTGCTGCACGCGCGCGTTGAAGCCGTCGATGTTGCGGACGCCGACCTTGGACATCTTGCGGTAGCGGTCCTCCATCTCCCGCACGGTCCATTTCAGCGCCACCACCGCCTTCTTCGGATCGGTGACGACCGGCGTCAGAAGATGCGGAATGCCGTCATAGACCGAGAGCTCCAGCATCTTTGGATCGATCATGATCAGCCGGCAGTCCTGCGGCGTCAGCCGGTAGAGCAGCGACAGGATCATGGTGTTGATGGCGACGGACTTGCCCGAGCCGGTGGTGCCGGCGACCAGCACGTGCGGCATTTTGGCGATGTCGACGATCACCGCCTCGCCATTGATGGTCTTGCCCAGCGCCAGCGCCAGCTTGGCCTTGGTGGTTTCGAAATCGCGGCTGGCCATGATCTCGCGCAAATAGACCGTCTCGCGCCTGGCGTTCGGCAATTCGATGCCGATCGCGTTGCGGCCGGGCACCACGGCGACACGGCAGGCGATGGCGCTCATCGAGCGGGCGATGTCGTCGGACAGGCCGATGACCCGCGACGATTTGATGCCGGGCGCCGGTTCCAGCTCGTAAAGCGTGACGACCGGACCCGGACGGACATGGATGATTTCGCCCTTGACGCCGAAATCCTCCAGCACGCCCTCGAGCAGGCGGGCGTTCTGCTCCAGCGCGTCCTTGGACAGGCTGGCGTCGCGCACCACGTTCTTTGGTTCCGACAGGAAGTGCAGCGACGGCATCTCGAATTTTTCCGAGCCGATCAGCGAAGTCTGCGCCTCGCGCTGGACGCGGGCGCCGGGGGCCGGCCGCGGCGCCGGCGCCTCGACGCGTGTCGCCGCGTCGGAACGGAAGTTCTGCACCTTGGCCGTCGGCGCGGCGCGGCGCTGGCCGGCCGGCTCGGGCGCGAAATCCATGTCGTCGTCATTGTCGTCGTTATCGAAGACGTCGGCATCGTCAGGGTCGATCGAGGCACTGCGGTCGTTGACCATGGCGGCGAAGAATTCCGGCTCGACGCGGGCGCGCCCGCCCGGGCTCATCCGCGCCTCGGCGAACTCGGCCGATTCGACCCGTTCGGCCGCCCGCCGCCAGGCGCTGGGGCGCGGTTCCATCTCCGGCTCGAAATCGTCGCGCTCGCGCCGGCGCGCGGCGCGGCGGCGCAGATAGGCCCGCAGCGACAGCCACCAGTGGGTGATGGCGCCAAGCGCCAATATGCCTTCGTCGCCCTCGTCCTCTTCATTGTCGAAAAGCAGGTCGTCCTGCGGATCGGGCACTGCAGGCTGTTCGAGGACGGCAAAGCCGTTCTTGCGCGAAATCAGCGCCGAGCCATACAAGAATACCCACAGCGCCGGCGCTGCCAGGAGCACGGCGAGTACGCTGGCGACGAGGCCGGTCGGATAGCCGCCGATGACCAGGCCCGGGATATTGAGCACCATGTCGCCGAAGACGCCGCCGAGGCCGGTCGGCAGCGGCCAGGTCTTGGGCGGCACCACGCAGCCGGCAATTGCCGCGCCAAGCAGCGAAAACCCGAACCAGGCCAACGCCCGTTTCGGCAGCCGGTCGACGCCGCGCGCGGTAAACAGCAGAAATCCCCAGATCACCGCCGGCACCAGCGCCGCAACGGCGGCAAGTCCGAAGAACTGCATGGCAATGTCGGAAAAGACGGCGCCGGCATAACCCATTGCATTGGTGACGATGTTGTCGGTGGCGTGCGAAAAGCTCGGATCGGCGACGTTCCAGGTGGCAAGGGCGGCGACGCCGAAACCAACCAGAGCAAACAGCCCGGCACCGACCAGCCGCCCGACCTGGCGCCTCGCGAACGACCGCATGCCGTGCTCCGTATCGGCCAGCGCAAGCGGTGCTGAAGCCCCTGAACGCATGCTCTTCCTCGTCTGTCGTTGCCCGGCCGGGCGCGGACGCGCAACACGGCAGATTCGGCTGTCAGACTAGCGGCGGGAAGGTTAAGGGCGCATTAACCATGGGCATTCTGCGTCACCGGAACGGGCGACCGCCACCACAGTTCGGAGCCGCTGCGGCCGCTGTTGCACGCCGCCGGCGGATCGAGCACCTTGGTCAAGCGATTGTGATCGAGCCATAACGGCCGCCTACGCACAAAAAAGAGGCCCGGAAATCTTCCGGGCCTCAAGGCGTGAGCCCTTTCGGGAGCATCACGACGGGATCTTCCCGGCACCGGCAAAACGCCGGTGCCAGCCAATAAACCTCACGGCACCACTTCGCCGTGCTGGCTGATGTCGAGGCCTTCGACCTCTTCCTGGGTCGAAGGACGCAGGCCGACCAGCGCCTTGACGATATAGAGGATCACGAAGCTCGCGATCGCCGTCCACAGGATGGTGAAGACGATACCGTAGAGCTGCTTGCCGACAGAGGCACCCGAGCCAAGGCTGTTGATCGCCGGATCGGCGAGCACGCCGGTCAGCAATGCACCGATGATGCCGCCGATGCCGTGCACGCCGAATGCATCGAGCGAGTCGTCATAGCCGAACGCGTGCTTGAGCTTGACGGCCGAGACGTAGCAGAGCACGCCGGCGACGATGCCGACGATGAAGGCGCCGGTCGGATTGACGAAACCGGAAGCCGGCGTCACCGCGACCAGGCCGGCGACGGCGCCCGAGATGATGCCAAGCACGCTCGGCTTCTTGGCGACGATCCATTCGGCGAACATCCAGGCGAGCGCCGCAGCGGCAGCGGCAACCTGGGTGTTCAGCATCGCGGCACCGGCAAGGCCGTCGGCGGCCAGTTCCGAGCCGGCGTTGAAGCCGAACCAGCCGACCCACAGCAGCGAAGCGCCGATGACGGAGTAGACGAGGTTGTGCGGCGCCATGTTGGTGGTGCCGTAGCCTTCACGTTTGCCGAGAACCAGCGCGCAGACCAGGCCGGCAACACCGGCATTGATGTGAACGACCGTGCCGCCGGCGAAATCGAGAACGCCGGCTGTGCCGAGGAAGCCGCCGCCCCACACCCAGTGCGCGATCGGGGCGTAGACCACCAGCAGCCACTCGCCCATGAAGATGAGCAGCGCCGAGAACTTCATGCGTTCGGCGAAGGCGCCGGCAATCAGCGCCGGCGTGATGATGGCGAAGGTCATCTGGAACATCGAGAAGACGAACTCAGGAATGTTCGCCACGCCCGGCAGCCACAGCGAGGAGGTGGTGATGCCGTTGTGGAAGAACTTCGAGAAGCCGCCGAGATAGGCATTCATGCCGCCGCCATCCGAGAAGGCCAGCGAGTAGCCGAACATGAACCACAGCACCGTCACCAGGCAGGTGATGGCAAAGCTCTGCATGATGGTGGCGAGCACGTTCTTTTTGCGCACCATGCCGCCATAAAACAGCGCCAGGCCCGGTACGGTCATCATCAGCACCAGCGCCGTCGAGGTCAGCATCCAGGCTGTGTTGCCGGTGTCGAGCGCGGGCGCAGGGGCAGCCGGTGCCGCTTCCTGCGCGAACGCAGCAACCGTGCCCAGCGCAGCGAGAGCGAGCGAACCTAAAACGGCCGCGCGTCCCGTTATCTTCAAGGTGGAAGGAATATTCATTGAACTCTCCATTGGAATACGTATCCGCAGCTCAAAGCGCGTCGGTGTCTGTTTCGCCGGTGCGAATGCGCACCGCCTGGTCGATGCCGAAAACGAAGATCTTGCCGTCGCCGATCTGGCCGGTCTTGGCCGCCGCGGTGATGGCTTCGACGGCCTTGTCGACCATGTCGACAGCGACCGCGACTTCGATCTTGATCTTCGGCAGGAAGCTGACCGCGTATTCCGCCCCGCGATAGATTTCCGTGTGCCCCTTCTGACGTCCGTAGCCTTTTACTTCGGTGACGGTCAGGCCCTGGATGCCGACTGCGGTGAGCGCCTCGCGCACCTCGTCGAGCTTGAACGGCTTTATGATTGCCATCACGATCTTCATAAGGTTTCACCCTTTGCTGTTGCGGGTCCCCGCGTTTGCACGACTTCGCCGATCCCCATGAGAGCCGGAGAGTGCCCGCTAGGATTCAAGCTCCGTGCCAATTGCCGAAGCAGGGTGTTAAGCTGTTGTTAAACAACGAAATCGAGAAGGTCTGGCAGCTGCCTGTTCACAGGCGCGGCAGTGCATATGCTTAAAAAGTAGGCAAATTTCGAAAAATGCCTACTCCGCAGGCGGCCGCTTCAGCCGGATGAGTCCTTCTTGGGCAACCGAGGCGATCAGGGTGCCGTCGCGGGCAAACAGCGAGCCGCGGGTAAAGCCACGCGATCCTTGCGTCGACGGGCTGTCTTGCGTGTACAGCATCCAGTCGTCGAGCGGATGGCTGCGGTGGAACCACATGGCGTGGTCGAGGCTGGCTGCCTGGATATCACGATCGAAAATGGCGCGGCCATGGGCAAAGGTCGAGGTGTCGAGCAGCGTCATATCCGAGAGGTAAGCGAGCGCGGCCGCCTGCGTGGCGCGGTCGGCCGGCACCGGGCCGGTGGTGCGGATCCAGATGTTCTGCTTCGGCTCGAGCTTTTCCCGGCTGGTATAATGCTTCAGCATCACCGGCTTCATCTCGATCGGCCGGTCGCGCTCCCAATAGCGCTTGATGCCGTCGGGCACGGCTTCGCCGAACTTGCCCAGCAATTCGCGCTGCGACAGCAACGTGTCAGGCGCCGGCACGTCCTGCGGCATCGGCACCTGATGTTCCAGGCCGACCTCATCCTGCTGGAACGAGGCTTCCAGCGAAAAGATCGCCTGGCCGTGCTGGATCGCCACGACGCGGCGCGTGGTGAAGGAGCCGCCGTCACGGATGCGGTCGACCTCGTAGATGATAGGCACCTTGGTGTCGCCCGGCCGCATGAAATAGCCATGCAGCGAATGCACGTGGCGCTCGGGCTCGACCGATCGCTGCGCGGCGACCAGCGCCTGGGCGATGGTCTGGCCGCCGAAGATGCGCTGCCAATCGAGCTTGGGGCTGCGACCACGATACAGGTTGTGTTCCAGCTGCTCGAGGTCGAGAATACCGAGAAGCTCGTCCATGGCTGCCGTCATCTTGACCTCGCCGCAAAATTACCATGGCGGTTTCCGACAGGAACAGCGGGCAGTCAAGGGCGGAATGCCCGGCGACAGTCAGGCTGCGAAAGGAATTGCCCATGGTCGACAGCAAGAATTCGCTCGACGTTCTGGTCGCCGGCGCCGGTTATATCGGCTTGGCCGCCGCCGTGTCGCTGAAGCAGGCGCGGCCGAGCCTCGCCGTCGCCGTCGTCGATGCCGCGCCGGCCGGCGTCTGGCAGAAGGACGGCCGCGCCTCGGCGATTGCCGCCGCCGCGTGCCGCATGCTCGACCAGCTCGGCGTCTGGAACGAGATCGCGCCGGAGGCGCAGGCAATCACCGAAATGATTGTCACCGATTCGCGCACATCCGATCCGGTCCGCCCGGTGTTCCTCACCTTCGACGGCGAGGTCGCGCCCGGCGAACCCTTTGCGCATATGGTCGCCAACAAGGATTTGAACGGCGCCTTGCGCCGGCGCGCCGAACAACTCGGCATCGGCATCATCGAAGGCGTCGCCGTCAGCGCCTTCGACATCAACGGCGCCGGCATAACGGTGCATCTTGCCGACGGCGCGACGCTGAAGGCGCGGCTGCTGGTTGCCGCCGACGGCGTCAACTCGAAGCTGCGCGACATGGCCGGCATCAAGACGGTAAAATGGGAGTATGGCCAGTCCGGCATCGTCTGCACGGTGGCGCACGAGCGGCCGCACAACGGCCGCGCCGAAGAGCATTTCCTGCCCGCAGGCCCGTTTGCCATGCTGCCGCTCAAGCCGGGCAAGGACGGCACCAACCGCTCGTCGATCGTCTGGGTCGAACGGTCGCAGGATGCCGAGAAACTGGTCAGTGGCGACGCGCTGGTCCTGGAATATGAGCTCGAGCAGCGCTTTGGCCTGAAACTCGGCGAAATTCATATCGCCGACAAGCCGCGTGCCTGGCCGCTAGGGCTGATCATTGCGCGCGCCTTCGTCGCGCCGCGCATCGCCTTGGCCGGCGACGCCGCCCACGGCATCCACCCGATCGCCGGCCAGGGTCTCAATCTCGGCTTCAAGGACGTGGCGGCGCTGGCCGAAGTGGTGGTCGAGGCCGACCGGCTCGGCCAGGACATCGGCGCGCTCGACGTGCTTGAGCGCTACCAGCAATGGCGGCGTTTCGACACGGTGCAGATGGGCATCACCACCGATGTGCTGAACCGGATGTTTTCCAACGATTTCGGCCCGCTGCGCACTTTGCGCGACATCGGCCTCGGCCTCGTCGAGCGCATGCCCCGGCTGAAGGGGTTTTTCATCCGCCAGGCGTCGGGTCTGTCCGGCGACACGCCGAAACTGTTGAAGGGCGAGGCGATCTAAACAGGCCCTGAAGCGATCAGGCGTCTCGGCTTAATCGCCATGCGGTCTGCCAAATTTCCGTGTCAGGGAACTTAGTTCACCTCGAAGCCCAGCTTCTGGCGCAGCCGCAGCATGCGCTGGTCGGGAATCTGCAGGTTTTGTCCGCCGGCTTCCGCCGTACGGCTGACCATCCGCAGCAGATCGCTCCTTTCGGCCGCGTCGAGCCGTTCGCGCAGGAACGGTGCCAGCTTGTCGATGACGACCGTGGCGTCGTCGATTTGCGATGCCGCCCATTTGGCGTAGATCACCGCTTCATCGGTCTGTTTTTTGTCGGCAATCTCCGAGATCACCGATCGAATGGCAGCTTCGCGTTGCGGCAGCACAGGACCATGTTCGGAAACGATGGCGGTGATCAGCGTCGCGGCGGCGACGACCGGATCGTCGATCGCCGTCAGCGGCGAGAGCGCCGCCTGCTTGCGCAGTTTCTTGCGGCGGACGTTGCCCTGCACGCGGCCAACGACGTCGGCAACCTCACGCGCCGCGTCGTTCATGGTCTTCAGCCGGTACCACCAGAACGCCGCTGCCCCCAGCAGGCCGATTGCTGCAATCAATATATGCATGCCCCGAAATCCCCCGATCTCGGCGACCATAGGAGAAGTATTGCTTCGCTTCAACACGCAAAAGTTGCGTCCGATGAGGAAAACGAAAGCCCGCGCCAGTCGTTGGTCTCCGCCGCTCCGCGGAGGAACCTATCGAGACATCTCTATGACCCGGGCACCTTGTAGATCGCCCGCACCTCGATCGTGCCGATTTCGGCCAGCGGAATCTCGCCCGCGATCTCCAGCGCCTCGTCTAGGCTCTCGGCCTCGATCATGACGAAACCGAGCAACTGCTCCTTGGTTTCGGCGAAGGGGCCGTCGGTGACCAGCCGCTTGCCCTTGCGCCTGCGAACGGTTTTCGACGTTTTCACCGATTGCAGCGCCTGCGCGATGATCAGCATCCCGCGTTGGTCCAATGACCGGTCATGGGCCATCGAATCGGCGTCGAGCTTGGCCAGCCTCTCGGGCGTCATTGCGTAGAGATCTTTTTCTTCACCATAGACCAGGCAAACATACTTCATTTTTATCTCCATTCCTGGCTTGAAGCCGAAGACGAGGCTACGGAAATCTCCGCGGAGCCCTTGCCTGCCGCAGAATCGAGACCGGCCGCAGCATAGTCGAGAAGAGATACCGCAATCCCGATAATGGCAATCGCCGCAAGCAATCGGCCGAAGCCGGAAGGCTGCAGGCGCGACCAGTCGGCTTGTTGTTCACCGGCCCTGTGGCCGGTGCTTGTCCAGTGAGCAGAAAACAGGTTGTTCATGTGGTCCTCCATCCGGCCACCAAGTCCATGGCCGCCCGCAGGACGGCCGGGACAGATGGAAGTCGACATTTTTGCACGCGTATTTTTTTTAATTTTTTTCGCTCGACATGATGTGTCACGCTGCCGCCGATACGAAAGCGTGGGTGGCCTTCGCTCCGGCGCGCGCTATAGTCGACTGGATGCCGATCACGGGCTCAATCACGACAATCAAGGAGGAATTGATGGACCGCACCGCCAACGCCGTTTGGAAAGGCAGTTTCAAGGAAGGCAAAGGCACGCTCGATACACAGAGCGGGACGCTGAAGGGCACGCCCTATTCCGCCAAGATGCGTTTCGAGGACGAGAGCGGCAAATCCGGCACAAATCCGGAAGAGCTGATCGCCGCCGCCCATGCCGGCTGCTACGCCATGCAGCTTTCGCATTTCCTCGCCGAGAACGGCACCCCGGCCGCCGAACTCGACGCCAAGGCCGTGGTAACGCTGGTTCCCGGCACTGGCATCACCGGCAGCGCGATCACCCTGGTCGGCAAGGTACCGGGCATCGATGCCGCCAAGTTCAAGGAATTGGCCGAGAAGGCCAAGGCCGAATGCCCGGTCTCGAAGGCGCTCGGCGCCATCAAGGTATCGCTCGACGCCAGGCTCGGGTGAGAGAGCTTTTATGCCTGATAGATTCCAACTGGTGTTGGAGTCCATCAATTGTTAAAGTCGGCGCCGCCCCTCATTGCCCTGCCGGGCATTTCTCCCCGTAAGTGACGGGGAGAAAGAAGCTGGCCGCCGCGGCGGCACTCTTCTTGCGACGTTGATGATTGACGAAACCGTCGAAGAGCGTCCCTCTCCTCGTCCCTATACGGGGAGAGGTCGCCGGCAGGCGGGGCAGCGCCAGCCAATCGAAAGTAGGCAACGAACACGTTACCTGAGGGGCCGTCCGACGTCTCGAAAATCCTTATCGCCCATCCCCGGACAGCGCGTCGAGACGGGCGCGCAATGCCGCGACCTCTTCCTCGAGGGCCTGCACGCGCGTCTCCAGATCCGACGCCGGCGAGGACGACTGCAGGGGCGCTGCGGCAGCCGGCAGCTGCGGCGGCCCGCTGAGCAGATGGACATAGCGATCCTCGCGCTGGCCGGGACCACGGTCGATCTGCTGCACCAGCGGTGGCCGGCGGCCGATCAGCAGATCGAGATTGCCGCGAAGCTCCTCGATCGACGGCAACCGCGCCAGGCGCTCGCTTCGCGCCAGCAATTCATAGGCCGTCTGCGGGCCGCGCAGCAACAACAGGCCGAGCAGCGCGATCTGCGCCGAGGTCAGGGAAAAGCGCTGTGCCACGACATGCTCATAGCGCTCGACGCGCGACGCGAACACCTGCCTGACGAGGCCCTTCTGCTCGAGCTGGCCAAGCGCCCTTCTGACTTCGCCAACCTCGACCGACAACACCGGCTCGCGCGCCGTTTTCTGGTTGGCCGCCGCATGTGCTGCATTGAGCGTCAGCGGATAGACGTCCGGCGTCAGCTCCTTCTTCTCGATCAGGCAGCCGAGCACGCGGGCTTCGATGGGAGAGAGGATGGGAAGGTCGATATCGGTCATAAGTTTGCTATCCTTTCCAACTCGGCGGGACAGCGCCCCCCTCTGTCCTGCCGGACATCTCCCCCTCTAGTGGGGAGATTGGCTGTCATCACCGCTTCGCCACTTTTCAAGGCTGCAGAAAGGGCGCTGTCCTCCAAGCTGCTAATCTCCCCCTTGAGGGCCCCTTGAGGGGGAGATGTCCGGCAGGACAGAGGGGAGCGCGAAGGATCGCTGCGGACGAGACGATCTCGGCTGCAACCCGCCCGCCGCCTAAACCCGTCGCTCCACCATCATCTTCTTGATCTCGGCGATCGCCTTGGCCGGGTTGAGCCCTTTGGGGCAAGTCTGGGCGCAGTTCATAATGGTGTGGCAGCGATAGAGCCGGAACGGGTCTTCGAGATTGTCGAGCCGCTCGCCCGTCGCCTCGTCCCTGGAATCGATCAGCCAGCGATAGGCCTGCAGCAGCGTCGCCGGGCCGAGATAGCGCTCGCCGTTCCACCAGTAGCTCGGGCAGGAGGTCGAGCAGCAGGCGCACAATATGCACTCGTAGAGCCCGTCGAGCTTTTCGCGGTCCTCATGGCTCTGCAGCCATTCCTTGGCCGGCTCGGGCGACACCGTCTTCAGCCACGGCTCGATCGAGGCGTGCTGGGCGTAGAAATTGGTGAGGTCGGGCACCAGGTCCTTGACCACAGCCATGTGCGGTAGCGGATAGACCTTGATCGCGCCGGAAATGTCGTCGCAGCCCTTGGTGCAGGCCAGCGTGTTCGACCCGTCGATGTTCATGGCGCAGGAGCCGCAAATGCCCTCGCGGCAGGAGCGGCGCAGCGTCAGCGTCGGATCGATCTTGTTCTTGATCCAGAGCAGCGCGTCGAGCACCATCGGCCCGCAATCGTCCATGTCGACGAAATACGTATCCATGCGCGGGTTCTCGTCATCGTCCGGCGACCAGCGGTAGATGCGGTATTCTCGCAGATTGGTCGCGCCCTCCGGCTTCGGCCAGGTTTTTCCGGCCATGATCTTCGAGTTTTTCGGAAGCGTGAGTTCGACCATTACCTCAGGTCCTTTCGGATGACGAGCTTCAGCCCGGACCAGATCTCGTTCACGGCGGCGACCTTGACGTCGACGAGGTCGAGCTTCAGCGCCTCTGTGCGGATAACGTCCTCGGTGACGTCGGTCGGCACTTTCGATGCCTTCTTCGGCCAAGAGACCCAGACCATGCCATCCCGCTTGATCGCTGCTTCGATGTCGCCAAGACGGTCCTCGATCTCGACACGCTGCCGGGTGAAAGCATGCACGGCATCGTATTTGTCATGAACGCCAGAGATCGCCGACCAGTCAGCCAGCCGGTCGACGTGGGCAAACTCGACGGCGTCTGCCAGATCGTCGAGTTCGGGCGGCAAGGCGACGAAGGCGGCAATCATCCCGTCCTTCAGGCCGAGCTTGGCCGGAAGGGGCGTGCCGGAATATCCCGCAACCGCCAGCGCCATGATCAATACACCCTGGCCTTCGGCGCGATCTTGGCCGGGTTGATGCCGCCGTCTGCTTCCTTAAGCAGCGTTTCGGTGTGCACCGGCCGGTAGGTGAGCGCCACCTCGCCGGCCTCGTTGAGCCGAGCCAGCGTATGCTTGCGCCAGTTGGCGTCGTCGCGGGCCGAAAAGTCCTCCCGCGCGTGCGCGCCGCGGCTTTCCTTGCGCGCCTCGGCGCCGTAGACGGTGGTGATGGCGTTGGCCATCAGGTTTTCCAGCTCCAGCGTCTCGACCAAGTCGGAGTTCCAGATCATCGAGCGGTCAAACACCTTGACGTCGCCGAGTTCACCCCAGATCTGCGAAATGCGCCTGCAGCCGCTTTCCAGCGATTCCTGGGTGCGGAACACCGCCGCGTCCTCCTGCATCGCCTTCTGCATCTTTTCGCGCAAAACCGCTGTCGGCGTCGAGCCGTTGGCGTGACGCAGCCGGTCGAAGCGGTCCATGATCTTTTCGACGGCGGCCTCGTTGGGCGAAGGGATCGCCGATGTGCGGTCGATCACCTGGCCGGCCCGGATTGCCGCCGCACGGCCGAACACCACCAGGTCGATCAGCGAGTTGGAGCCCAGCCGGTTAGCACCGTGCACCGAGGCGCAGCCGGCTTCGCCGACCGCCATCAGCCCGGGCGACACCTGGTCCGGATTCGACGCCGTCGGGTTCAGCACCTCGCCCCAGTAATTGGTCGGCACGCCGCCCATATTGTAGTGGACCGTCGGCAGCACCGGGATCGGCTCCTTGGTCAGGTCGACGCCGGCAAAGATCTTTGCCGATTCCGAAATACCCGGAAGCCTCTCGTGCAGAACGGCCGGGTCGAGATGGTCGAGATGCAGGAAAATGTGATCCTTCTTCGGGCCGACGCCGCGGCCCTCGCGGATTTCCAGCGTCATGCAGCGCGAGACCACGTCGCGCGAAGCCAGATCCTTGGCTGACGGCGCGTAGCGCTCCATGAAGCGCTCGCCCTCGGAATTGACGAGATAGCCGCCCTCGCCGCGCGCGCCCTCGGTGATCAGGCAGCCGGCGCCGTATATGCCGGTCGGGTGGAACTGCACGAACTCCATATCCTGCAGCGGCAGGCCTGCGCGTGCGGCCATGCCGCCGCCATCGCCGGTGCAGGTATGCGCCGAGGTGGCCGAGAAATAGGCGCGGCCATAGCCGCCGGTCGCCAACACCACCATCTTGGCCGAAAAGCGGTGGATGGTGCCGTCGTCGAGGTTCCAGGCGACGACGCCGGTGCAGGTGCCGTCCGGCTCCATGATCAGGTCGAGCGCGAAATACTCGATGAAGAACTGCGCATTGTGCTTCAGCGACTGGCCGTAGAGCGTGTGCAGCATGGCGTGGCCGGTGCGGTCGGCGGCCGCACAGGTGCGCTGCACCGGCGGCCCCTCGCCGAAATTCATCATCATGCCGCCGAACGGCCGCTGGTAGATTTTCCCGTCCTCGGTGCGGCTGAAGGGAACGCCGTAGTGCTCGAGCTCGTAGACCGCCGCCGGCGCTTCGCGCACCATGTATTCTTGAGCGTCGGTGTCGCCCAGCCAATCTGAGCCTTTGACGGTGTCGAAGAGATGCCACTGCCAGTTGTCGGGACCCATATTGGCGAGCGAGGCGGCGATGCCGCCCTGCGCCGCAACCGTATGCGAGCGCGTCGGGAACACTTTGGTGATGCAGGCGGTGCGCAGGCCCTGTTCGGCCATCCCGAGCGCGGCGCGCAGGCCGGCGCCGCCGGCGCCGACGACCACGACGTCGAATTTGTGATCGACATAGCTATAGGCGGAAGCCGTGTTGGCGTTCTTCGCGTCCTTGGCCAAAAAATCAGCCTCCAAATGCCAGTTTAAGCAGGGCGAAGACCGAAGCGACGCCGACGACTACGGGAAAGAATGTGTTGAGGGCGAGCAGCGCCAGCCTGGTGCCTTCGCCATGCACATAGTCTTCGATGATCGCCTGCATGCCGAGCCGCATGTGGTAGAGCACCGACAACAGCACCAGCGCCAGCACCAGTGCAACGAACGGATTGGCAAGTGCGGCGCGCACCTCGAGATAGCTGGCGCCGTTGAGTGCGATCAGGAAGCCGACGAAGAACAGGACCAGCGGGATGTTGGAGATCGCCGTCAGCCGCTGGCGCCAGAAATGGCCGGTGCCCTCGCGGGCGGAACCGAGGCCGCGGACCTTGGCCAGCGGCGTGCGCATGTCGGTGTTCTTGCCGTTCATGTCAGGCTCCCCGCGCCATGTAGCCGGCGATCCAGATCAGCAGCGTCAACGTGACCGAGCCGGCAAGCGTCGCCCAGGCGATCCTCGATGCCGTATGCTTTTCCAGCCCTGCCCCAGTGTCCCAGATAAGATGGCGCACGCCGCCCAGCATGTGGTGCATCAGCGCCCAGCTGTAGCCGAACAGCACCAGCCGTCCCAGCCACGAGCCGAAGGCCCAGTTGACGGCATTGAAGGTCGCCTCCGAACTCGCCGCCGCCATCAGCCACAGCGCGACCAGCAGCGTGCCGAAATAGAGCGCCCCGCCGGTGATACGATGGATGATCGACATCGTCATGGTGATCGGCGGCCGATAGACGGTCAGATGCGGCGAAAGCGGCCGTTCACGTCTGGCAAATTCGCGGGTGGCTGGTGATTTGCTCATGGCTCCCCCAGTTCGGCGTCTCTGGAGCCTCAGGTGGGAATGCGGCATTACCGCTTCCGGTTGCGACTTCGGACAGCCGGTTTCTAATGCTCTTTTTGCACCGCGTCAAAGCCGGAAAACCGTTTCGAAAACGTAATTTAGTCTGATGAAAGCGAGGCTTTCAGCTTCAATCGATTAGGGCTGTCGCCTTGCGCCGGCACAATGTCGCCGCACTGCAAAATATGGCTGGCGCAAGCGGCGGATCAGCGCTTGCAGGCCAGCGGTGATGCACCGCCCTTCATCACCAGCGCCTCACGCCCATCGATCACGATTGCGTCATGCGCCTCGCCGTAACGGCTGGTCTGATTGGCCGGTGACGCCGGCAGCTCGGCGCTGGCGCCGTTCTGGCCGAGGACGCGCACCGACGTGCCGAGATTCTCGATGGTCATCACGCTACCGTCGGCGCAGTTGTAAGTAGCTGTGCGCGGCTGCGGTGCCGTCGGTTCACTAGCCGCGGGAGCAAGCGACACGGAAGCGGCGGCCGTGTTGCCGAGCTTGGGCGCGCTGGTCTGCGGCGCGCAGGCGGCTGCAGCCAGCAGCGGCGGAATGGCTAGCGCCATCCGAAACGTGCGGCGTAATCTCATTTGCTGCTTTCCCCACCGCGTATCGAGCCCGCCGCGATGCTCCGGCAAGCCACCGGATTTCATGCTTTTTGAGTCGCGCCCGATGCTGGGGATGGTGGAAACAAGGCATGGCCGAATGATGGCCGGTGGGCGATTGAGTATTAATCATATTTTCCGAGACCTCGCCCCTGCTGCGGTTGCCCTCTTAACAAAGGTTAATAAAAGGTTAATTTCTGATTCGAGGAGGCTTGCCTCTCAGCAATGGAGCAGCACGCCATGCATTCGAATTCAGCAGGATCGCGCCTTCCCTGGTTCCTATTGGCGGCGCTCGCCGTCGGCGTCGTCGCACCGGCATTCGCCGGGACGCGTCATCATGACCGCGTCTATGCCGATTCCTTCGGCAATCTCGTCATCGACAGCGCCGCCGGCTACAAGCGTATCCTCGTTGGCGAGGGCAAGCTGGCCAAGGAATTGTCCGACTACACCAGCGCCGGCCAGCCCGACGTGATCTACGAAAACGAATCGGACGATGTCCGCGGCGGCGACTGCTATAGGCCGCCGGTTTTCGTCAAGGGCCGCAGCTATATGTACGGCCTCTCCGACGGCGAAATGCCGGAGCTCAGCCCCTGCCGCTGACGGCCACGCCGCCCTTGGTTGACGGCGCCGGCAGGGCAACAGCCGGCCCCACCGAGACACGCACGCAATCGCGACCGCTGCCCTTCGCCTGATAGAGCGCTTTGTCGGCGCGCCGCAGCAGGTCGGAAAAGCTTTCGCCCGGACCAAGCTCGGCAACGCCAAAGCTGGCGCTGCAGCGGTGATCCGCGGGCAGGCAGTCGATCGGCGTGGCACCGAAGGCGCTACGCGTGCCCTCGGCAAAGAGCCGGGCGGCGGCTAGATTGGTCCCCGGCAGGAAAATAGCGAATTCCTCGCCGCCGATGCGGCCGGCGACCTGATGGTCGGCCGCGGCATCGCGGAGAAAACCGGCAAAGGTCTCGATGACCCGATCGCCCGACGCGTGGCCGTAAGTATCGTTGATGCGCTTGAAATGGTCGAGATCGGCAATGACCAGTGCCGCTGGAACGGCGCGCCGCATGGCGTCACGCAGTGCGATCTCGGCATGGCGCTCGAAGCCGCCACGGTTGAGCAGCCGCGAAAGCGTGTCGGTTTCCGATTTCGACGTCGCCTCGGCGAGCACGTCGCGGACCAGGATAGCCAATGTCACCAGCGCAAGCGCCAGGCCGAACACGGTGCCGACCGACTGCGACACCAACGCATAGCTGGTCTGCGCATAAGATTGCGGGTTGGCGCCCCAGCCACCAAGCGCATGGGCGATGAAGGGTTTGCTGGCGAACTGCAAGGTGCTGGCCGCCAGGACAGCCATCAGCATATAGTCGAGCCGCTCGCGTCTTTGCCTGGACGACAAGACGATCGCCAGCCCGGTGAACTGCATGGCCGCATAGGGAAGCTGGTAGGCCGCCATTCGCACAAAGGATTGGCGTGGCAGGTCCTGCACGAAGTAGACCGCGAGGGTGGCGAAGACCAGGAAGAACAGCATCGGCGGCCAAGGCGGCGAAACGCGGTATTTATGGGCAAGCCCGCCATTGAAGGCGACGGTAGCGCCAAGGAAGGCGGCAAAGGCGGCGACAACCACGGGGCGCGCATTGTCGAAGGCAGGAATGCTGAACTCGATCGCGAAATAAGCCGTGCCGAGTACATAGCCGAACGCCAGCCAGCGTGCCGACACCCGGCCGGCGTCATAGACCGCGATCGTCATGAAGGCCGCCGCCAGCAGCCCGGCAACGAACAGGTTGATCAGCAGGATGAAATTAGCGCTGCCCATGGCGTTTTGGCACTCCCCCCGAACAGCAAATCACCAACGCGCGAAAAAGACGTTAATTCGAAGCCGCCGCTGACGCTCAGCCAGCACTGGTCCGATTGGGAAGGACGACCGTTTCAGGCCGCTGATAGGACAGGCATACGCTGTCGCGGCCACTCCTTTTGGCTTTGTAGAGCGCTTCGTCGGCGCGGCGCATCAGCGGGTCCAGCCCTTCGTCGCTGGTGCGGGCGGCCACGCCGAAGCTCGCGGTCACTCTTGTGTCGGACGGAAGTCCGTCGATTCTGCCCGCCGAATAGACCGTGCGAATGGCTTCGGCAAACAGTCTTGCCGCGCCAAGGTCGCTGAGCGGCAACAGCACGGCGAACTCTTCGCCGCCGATACGGCCGGCAACGCCGCGCGTACCTGCAGCCGACAGAAGCTGGGCAGCGAAGTCGGCGATGACGCGATCGCCGGCCGCGTGGCCATGCTGATCGTTGAGCGCCTTGAAATGATCGAGATCGGCAAGCACCAGAGCAACCGGCAATTGCGCCGTGGCACAGTGCTGCAGGACAAGCATGGCGCGCTCCTCGAAGCCGCGGCGGTTGAGCAGGCCCGACAGCGGGTCTGTCAGGGTTTCGGTCTTCAGGGCCTTCATCACATCGAGCGCGGCGGCGCCGAACAGGCAAAGCGCAATAAGCAGCGACAGCAATGCATGCGACAGCAGCGCCGTCGTCCAATAGGACGAGGAGTAAAGCCCTTCATAGCTGGTGAACGGCCCATGCGCGATGACGACGGCAAGCGTCCGCGCCAGGAAGTTCAGGCCGGAAAGCAGCGACAGCACGAACAGGATCATTTCTGTCGGGCCGTTGTTGCGCACCACGCGCAACTCGGCGGCGACAACCAGGCTGATGCCGCCGAAGCTGAAATTGATGGCAAGGATGCGCCAGGTGAGATCCGGCCGGGCAAAAAGAAACCAGGAGAACGCGGCCAGGCCGCCGCAGGCCAGAATGCCGACCGCCGGGTAAGGCACGCGCCGCCCATAGCGCGCAATGACCGCGCCGGCGAGACAGCAGGTGGCGAAGGTGAAGCACAGGATCGAGATGAGCTTGGTCGGTGCCATGCCGACCGGCAGCGTGAAATACTGGAGCAGGAAGCCTGCGGCCGAGGCCGAGTAGCCCGCCGCCAGCACGCCCAGATAGGGACGGTGGCGCTGATAGAACCACAGCACGAGAAATGCCGCGCCGAGTGTGAGGGCGATGCCTGGATTGAGCAGCGCTATGAGCAGGCCGGTGTCCAAGCGCTGTAATTTCCCCTCGCTTCCCCTTGGAGCACCTTAGAGCGGAAGCCCAAACAAGCGGTTAAGCGAAAGCGAATATACGACAGGTGCGTCGACAAAGCCGCTGGGCGGAACCGCGAACGGCGAGCGGCGTTTCACGACGGCAACCAGGAGACGCTCCGATGGCCGACACGATCATGCTGACCGATCACGATGCAATTCGCTCATGGGCCGCGGCACGCGCCGGCTTTCCGGCGATCGTCGACGTGTCGCCCGAAGCCGGAACGCAGCCCATGCTGAGGCTGGTCTTCGGCCAGCATGCCTACCAGGACCAGGATGAGGCCGAACGCCCGGTCAATGCCGGCGGCTATGAACTGGTCGAATGGGACGAATGGTTCAAACTCTTCGACGAGCGCCAACTGGCGCTGGTCGTCGCAAAGGACCAACCCGGCCGCCGTGAGGGATTCCATGAATTCGTCAGGCGGCCCGACTGAAGAATGCCCGAACCGCATTGCGGCTCGGGCTCCTCATATCCGACTGCGCGCGCCTGCCCTATTTCCACTCGCGGATGTCGACGAAATGGCCGGCGATCGCCGCCGCCGCGGCCATTGCCGGCGACACCAGATGCGTCCGGCCCTTGAAGCCTTGGCGCCCCTCGAAATTGCGATTCGAGGTCGAGGCGCAGCGCTCATGCGGCTTCAGCCGGTCGTCGTTCATGGCAAGGCACATCGAGCAGCCCGGCTCACGCCAGTCAAAGCCGGCGGCGACAAAGATCTTGTCGAGGCCTTCGGCCTCTGCCTGTTCCTTGACCAGGCCGGAGCCCGGCACGATCATCGCACTGACCCGCGGATTGACTTGTCTGCCCTCGATCACCTTGGCGGCGGCGCGCAGATCCTCGATGCGGCCATTGGTGCAGGAGCCGATGAAGACGCGATCGAGTTCGATATCGGTGATCTTGGTGCCCGGCTTCAGGCCCATATAGTCGAGTGCGCGCTGCTTGGAGGTGCGCTTGTTCTCATCAGTGATGTCGTCCGGGTTCGGCACGATGCCTTGCACCGAGACCACGTCCTCGGGCGAGGAGCCCCAGGAGACGATCGGCGGCAGCTTTGCCGCGTCGAGCACGACCACCTTGTCGAAATGCGCGCCTTCGTCGGACTGCAGCGTCTTCCAGTAGGCGAGCGCGGCGTCCCAGGCTTCGCCCTTGGGGGCGCGCGGCTTGTCCTTGACATAGGCGAAGGTGGTCTCGTCGGGCGCGATCAGGCCGGCGCGGGCGCCGGCTTCGATCGACATGTTGCAGATCGTCATGCGGCCTTCCATCGACAGCGCACGGATTGCCTCGCCGGCATATTCGATGACATAGCCGGTGCCGCCGGCCGTGCCGATCTCGCCGATGATGGCGAGGATGATGTCCTTGGCGGTGACGCCTTCCGGCAGTGCGCCGTCGACGCGCACCAGCATGTTCTTGGCCTTGCGCTGGATCAGCGTCTGCGTCGCCAGCACATGCTCGACTTCCGAGGTGCCGATGCCATGCGCCAGCGCCCCGAACGCGCCATGCGTCGAGGTGTGGCTGTCGCCGCAGACGATGGTCATGCCCGGCAGCGTAAAGCCTTGCTCGGGACCGATGATGTGGACGATGCCCTGGCGGATATCCTTCTCGGAATAATATTCGATGCCGAAATCCTTGGCGTTCTTGGCCAGCGCCTCGACCTGGATGCGGCTTTCCTCGTTCTTGATGCCGAACTTGCGCTCGGGCGAGGTCGACACATTGTGGTCGACCACGGCCAGCGTCTTTTCCGGATGCCGAACCTTGCGGCCGGTTATGCGCAGGCCTTCGAAAGCTTGCGGGCTGGTGACTTCGTGGACCAGATGGCGGTCGATATAGAGCAGGCAGGTGCCGTCGTCCTGGCGGTCGACAACATGGTCGTCGAAAATCTTGTCGTAGAGGGTGCGGGGTGCGCTCATTTGCGTAAATCCGTCGATTTAAAAAGGGAAAACGACGCCGGTCGGACCGGCGAAACAGCCTGGCGAGTCTGGCCTAGCTAAGTCGGCTGGTCAGCGCCCCGCAGACGCGCGCGGAAAATCGCGACGGCAGGCGTTTCCTGTCCTGCAGCACGAAACCTTTATAGGCCGGATCGCCAAAAAGCTCTTCCATGGCGCTGCTCATATCAATGTTTTGGCTTTTCAGCAATCGCGTCTGCCTTCGCTCACAGCACCTCGAACACGAAGGTCTTCACCAGCGCGTCGGGCTCGGCGATTGCGTAGCAGCGGAACCACGGGCTCTCCTCGACCGGCCGCCATTTTTTCGCCTGCTCCAGTTCGCCAAACACGGCTTGAAACCCGCCGCTTTCAAACACCTGGTCGCGGACCGTGAAGATGGCGTGGCCGCCCGTCCTGGTGATGCGTACCAGTTCATGCAGGCCCGACGCCGGTGCGTGGCTGATGGTGAACACGCCGGTCGAGAAAAAGGCGCGGAAATACCCGTCCGCCCAAGGCAATGGCCCGCCGAGCATCGCCTGTTTCAGCTCGCTGTAGGCCTGCCGGCTGCCGGCGATTTTCAGCATGTCCTGCGACAGGTCGAGCCCGGCAATATCGTGGTAGCCGAGTGCCTTCAGGGATGGCCCCGACAGGCCGGTGCCGCAGCCGGCGTCGAGCAGCGGCCCTTCGCCCGCCGGCACATGGCGCGCCACCCAGGCGGTGATCAGGAACGGCAGGAGATAGCCGAGCGCCGCGGTTTCGCCGTCATAGGTCGCGGCCCATTGCGCATAGGCCTTGGCGAGCGTCTCAGGCGTGTCGGCCGTATAGACCGCTTCCAGCGCCGCATTGGCCTTGTCGATGATCATGGGTCCTCCCCGGTCGCGTCCGATCGATGGTAGCGCCGTTTTCGCCTGCCTTCTATTCCCCATGCTGGTGGCGGAGCCGCTTCTCCAGCGCCCGCAAGACCAACGATAGGCCAACGGTCAGGATGAGATAGATATAGGCGACGATCGAATAGGTTTCGAAGAAGCGGAACGAGCCAGCGGCGTAGATCTTGCCCATCTGGGTGATGTCGGCGACGCCGAGCACCGAGACCAGCGAGGAATCCTTGACCATGGCGACGAAATCATTGCCGAGCGGCGGCAGGATGGTGCGGATCGCCTGCGGAAAGATGACCAGCCGGAAGAGCTGGGTGCGCGTCAGCCCGAGCGCCTTGGCCGCCTCGATCTGCCCCTTCTCGACCGCCTGGATACCGGCGCGGAACACCTCCGAGATGAAGGCGGAATAGCCGATGGTCAGCGCCATGACGGCGCGCCAAAGCAACGACACGTCGCGTACCAGCAGCTCACCGAAGAGGCCGGCGCTTTGCAGCGGCGCCGTCAGCGCGTTCCATGCCGCGACGAAGGCCGGCGCCCCGGCAAAGGCGATCCAGAACAACAGCACCAGCATCGGCACGCCGCGGATGATCTCGACGTAGAAGCGGCCGATCTGGCTGAGCCAGCGTGAGCCCGACAGGCCCATCAGCGCGACGCCGAGGCCGATCGCGCAAGCCAGCGCGAAGGCGACCACCGTGACGAAGATGGTGACGCCGATGCCCTTGGCGACGGTTGCGAAGACCTGGGCATAGAGGTCGCTGGCAGCGATGAAGATGGCGGCGGCCAAGGCGATCGCCACGGCCACGGCAAGCCACCACGGGAAGTCGGATTTGGCTGAGGCGAGAGGCGCCGACGGCATCAAGCGGTACCGATAACAGAGTCACGAAGGCAGCGTTCTGTCACACCCCCCTCTGGCCTGCCGGCCATCTCCCCCTCAAGGGGGGAGATCGGCAGCTTTGACCTCGCGGCCCGTTCTGCAACACTGAAAATTGGCGAAAGCCGATGCGAAATCCGATCTCCCCCCTTGAGGGGGAGATGTCCGGCAGGCCAGAGGGGGGTGTACGAGCGCAGAGTCAGCGCGAGTTCCCGCGCACAATCGTCATGAAATGCGCGCAACAAGCGGGCCTACTGCCCCATCTTGTAGTCGAGGAACCACTTCTTGTTGAGCGCGTCGAGCGTACCGTCGGCCTTGAGCGCGGCGATTGCCGCGTTGACCGGCTTCACCAGGTCGGAGCCCTTGGGGAAGATGAAACCGAAATCCTCGGTGCCGAGTGGGCCGCCGATCAGCTTAAGGCCGCCGTTGGACGCATCGACATAGCCCTTGCCGGCAGTGCCGTCGGTGAGCACGACGTCGACGTCGCCGGCCTTCAGCGCCTGCACCGTCGCGCCGAATGTCTCGAACAGCTTGATGCGCGGGTTCTGCTCGTTGCCGTCGAGCACGCTGTAGACGGCGGTGTAGAAGGGCGTGGTGCCGGCCTGCGCGCCGATCAGCCCGTCCTTGAAGGCGGCGAACGTCTTGGCATCGGTGAAGCGCTTCTCGTCGCCGCGCACCAGCATGAACTGTTCCGAGCGCATATACGGGTCGGAGAAATCGACCTTCTGCTTGCGGTCGTCCTTGATGGTGATGCCGGTCATGCCGATGTTGTACTGATTGTCGGAAACCGCCTGGATCATCGCGTCCCAAGAGGTATTCTGGTACTCGACCTTGAAATTCAGCCGTTTGGCGATCTCGTTCATCGCGTCATATTCCCAACCGATCTGCTTGCCGGTCTTGGCATCGATGAACTGCAGCGGCGGATAGGCGTTTTCGGTCACCACCACCACCTTCTTGCCGCCGAGGTCGGGCAGCGCCTGCGCCAGAGCCGCGACCGGCACGAGAAGGCAAGCCAGCAGGCCGGCCAGCAGCAGTTTCGAATTTATCATGACTATGCTCCCCAGGAACTGAACCGCCTCGATCGACCGAGGCATGTAGGAAATCCGGCGCCGACTTTAGCTTTCCGCAGGCGCCTTGCAAGCCGCTCCGATGCGGCGCTCGGCACGAAAATGAATTCCAATGCTTTCAACGGCGGCAATTACAGAACGATCCGTATCGATTGCGGACCGGCAAAATCGAATCCACCTCGCGAAATAAAAAGGCGGCCGAAGCCGCCTTTCCAAAACCATGAGTTTTGAAGACGCCTTATTCGGCGGCAGTTGCTTCCGCGGCCTTGGCGGCCTCGTCGGCGGCCTTCTTCTCGGCGGCGTCCTGCGCGGCCTTCTCGGCGGCCAGCGCCTGGGCGGCGGCCACTTTCTCGGCCTCGATGCGCGCCTTCTCGGCGTTCAGCGCATCGCGCTCTTCGTCGTTTAGCTTGCGGGCGCGCACACCGGTGTTTTCCGAAATGCGGGCCGACTTGCCGCGACGGTCACGCAAATAGTACAGCTTGGCGCGACGCACCTTGCCGCGGCGCACGATCTCGACGCCCTCGACCATCGGCGAATAGACCGGGAACACACGCTCCACGCCTTCGCCGTAGGAGATCTTGCGGACGGTGAAGTTTTCCTGGAAGCCGGCGCCGGCGCGGGCGATGACGACGCCCTCATAGGCCTGCACGCGGGTGCGGGTGCCTTCGGTCACGCGGACCTGGACGCGCACGGTATCGCCGGGCTGGAATTCGGGGAGCTTGCGCTTGGCTTCGATCTTGGCGGCCTGCTCGGCCTCAAGCTGACGGAGGATGTCCATCTCATAGATCCACTTCTTGTTCTTCCGACAGTCAGAGCGTCCGACACTCGCCTTGCAGTCGCATCGACCGCTCGGCTATGCCCTTCGTTCGAGAACGTCTGTTCGAGAACATCGGGCAGGGGCGACTACACCGTCATTGTTGACGGGCCAGAAGATCGCTCTTGGCAGATTTTTCTTCCGGTTCGGCGCGCACATACAGCTATTTCGGCGCTTTGTCACGTCTTCGCCGTTTCTTTTTTGGGCCGTTTCTTTTTTGCGCTGCTTTTTGGGCTGGCGCCCGCTGTGGCAATCCCGTGATCGCTTGTGGTCTAGGGGGTTGCGCCCGCGCGTCAAGCTTTCTAAGCCGGAAGACAGGCATTTTCCTCCAGCGACGACACCCCTCATGCCAATCTTGGACGCGGTCCTGCTCTTTCTCGCCGGCTTTCTATCAGGCGCGGTCAACGCCGTTGCCGGCGGCGGCACGTTCATAACCTTTGGCGCCATGACACTGGCCGGCCTGCCGCCGATCGTCGCCAATGCGACATCGTCGGTGACGCAATTTCCTGGCTACATCACCTCGACGCTCGCCTATTGGCACGACATCAAGCATTTCTGGCGCGGCGCACTGCTGCTCAGCCTCATTTCGGCTCTCGGTGCGCTGTCTGGCGCGCTTATCCTTCTAGGGCTCGACAACCCGTCGTTCCGCGCCTTGGTGCCGTGGCTGCTGCTGGCGGCAACCGCACTGTTCGCTGCCGGGCCATGGCTGAAGCCGGCGCCCAAGCCGGAGCATGAGGCCGCGGTAGGTTCGCTGGTCGGGTCGCTGGCGCAGTTCGCCACCGCCGTCTATGGCGGCTTCTTCGGCGCCGGCATGGGCGTCATGATGCTGGCGACGCTCGGTCTCACCCAGTCCGGCGACTATCACCGGCTGAACGCACTGAAGAACATGCTGGCCGTGGTCATCGCTGCGGTTGCCATCCTCGTCTTCGTCTCGGGCGGCGTCATTGCCTGGCTGCAGGCGATCATCATGATCCCGGGTGGCGCGCTGGGCGGCTATGCCGGCGTCTGGATCGCCAGGCGCGTGCCGCAGAACGCGGTGCGCGGCTTCGTCATCGCCGTCGGCCTGTTCCTGGCTTTCTACTATTTCGATAAGGGCTGAGCGGCTCGACCATGATCCCGAAAAGTGGGATCCGGTTTTCGGAAAAGATCATGGTCAAACAGCAAGATGGAGTCTGATTCATCCCGATTTTATTGGGATGGATCAGGCTCCAGCAGATCCGGCCGTCGCTCCTTCGTCAGCCTCTCCGCTTCGGCCCGCCGCCACGCCGCGATCTTCCTGTGATTGCCCGAAATCAGCACTTCGGGAATCGGCCGGCCCTCGAACTCCTGCGGCCGCGTATAATGCGGATGTTCGAGCAGGCCGTTTTCAAAGCTCTCTTCCTCGCCCGATACCGCATTGCCCATGACGCCGGGCAGCAGGCGCACCACGGCGTCGAGCAGCACGAGTGCCGCCGGCTCGCCGCCGGACAGGATGAAGTCGCCGATCGAAACTTCTTCGAGGCCGCGCGCCTCGATGACCCGCTGGTCGACGCCTTCGAAGCGGCCGCAGACGATCACCGCACCCGGCCCAGCGGCGAGTTCGCGCACGCGTGCCTGGTTCAGCGGCTTGCCGCGCGGGCTCATCAGCAGGCGCGGACGTGGATCGCCTGCCGGCGAGGCGTGGTCGATGGCGCTGGCCAGCACGTCTGCCCGCATCACCATGCCGGCGCCGCCGCCGGCCGGCGTGTCATCGACGGTCCGGTGGCGATCGCTGGCAAAGTCGCGGATCTGGACTGTTTCGAGCGACCAAATGCCGGTCTCCAGCGCGCGGCCGGCTAGCGACAGGCCGAGCGCGCCGGGAAACATGTCGGGATAGAGCGTCAGCACCGAAGCCGAAAAACTCACCGGTTGCCTCCGGCGTCCCTCGGCCCGCGCGGCCTACCCTTGGGGTCGAAACCGTCGTCAGCGAGAGGCTCGCCGTCCTCGTCCTCGACCAACCCTGCGGCGGCTGGATCAACGCGGACAAAGCCGCCGGCGATCGACACTTCCGGAACGGCGGCCTGCGTGAACGGGATGAGCACCCCTTTGCGCCCCGCCAGCGTCACGTCGAGAATGTCGCCGCCGCCGAAATTGTGCACGGCGACGACCTTGCCGACGACCGCACCGGTGTCGTCCTTGACCTCCAGTCCGACGAGGTCGGCATGGTAGAATTCATCCTCTTCGCCCTCATCGGGCAACACCGAACGATCTACGAACAATTCGGTGCCGGCCAGCGCCTCGGCGGCATTGCGGTCGTTGACGCCTTTGAACCGCACCACCACCACGGTGTTGGCGGGCCTGATGTCGACGATCTGGAAGGCGCGGCCATCCCTGGCGTAGAGCGGACCGTAATCGGCCAGCGCCAGCGGGTCGCCGGTAAAGCTCTTGACGCGCAATTCGCCCTTGATGCCATGCGCGGCACCGATCACGGCCATCTGGACGGGGTTTTGCGGCTTGATCATCTGCGGAAAATCCTTTGCCTTGCTCTAACCCCAGCCCGTCGTCATTTCAATGACGCTGCTCTTCACCGCTTCCTAACCCGCGTGCCGGAAGATGGCGGGAACTGGAAGAGTGCAATGCAGGAATTCCTCATACCGGCAAAACCCGACCTGCAGGCGGCGCGCGAGGCCTGGCTGAAGATGCTGGCGCGCGAACGCCGGCTATCGCCCGAAACCGTCGAGGCCTATGAGCGCGACACGCGCCAGTTCCTGCATTTCCTGACCGGCCATTGCGGCGGCTCGCCCGGCATTTCCGACATCGCCGATCTGCGCCCCGCCGATTTGCGCGGCTTTCTCGCTGCCCGCCGTGCCGAGGGCGCCGGCGCCCGCACGCTCGGGCGCGGGCTGGCCGGCATCCGTTCGCTGCTGCGTTTCCTGGAACGGCGCGGCCTCGCCAATGCGGCAGGTGCGACAGCCTTGCGCGCGCCGCGGCAGCCGAAATCGCTGCCCAAGCCGCTGACCGCAAGCGATGCAAAACACGTCGTCTCGGTGGAAGGCCAACTGGCGGAGGAGCCGTGGATTGCCGCGCGCAACGCCGCCGTGCTGACCCTGCTCTATGGGTCCGGCTTGCGGATCTCCGAGGCGCTCGGCCTGTCGGGCGCCGATCTTTCCTCACCTGGTGATACCGTGCTGCGCGTCACCGGCAAGGGTGGCAAGACCCGGCTGGTGCCGGTGCTGCCGGTGGCGCTGCGGGCGATTGCCGAATACCGCCGCTTGTGTCCCTGGCATCTCGATCCCAAGGGCCTGCTGTTTCGCGGTGCCCGCGGCGGCCCACTCAACCCGGCAATCGTCCAGCGCGACATGGCCAAGCTGCGCTCGGCGCTCAACCTGCCCGACACGGCGACGCCGCATGCGCTGCGCCATTCCTTCGCCACGCATCTGCTAGGGCGGGGCGGCGACCTGCGCACCATCCAGGAGTTGCTCGGCCACGCCAGCCTGTCGACAACCCAGATATACACCGGCGTCGACACCGCCAGGCTGCTCGAGATTTACGAAGCAGCTCATCCTCGTACGTGATCGATGCATGTGTCGGTGGGCATCTCGCAACAATTTTGATGCGCCGGTTAACCGTTTTGCCGCTTTTTGCGCCTAGAACCGCAGCATGAAACGCCTCATCGCCATCGCCGACCGCGCGACCCATATGTCGCTGAAGCTGCTCGTCGCGCTCAACGCCCTGTTTTTCCTCTCTTTCCTCATCGTCGCGCTGCTCGCCGCGGGCAAGGCACGCGCCGAGACTTCGGCCTGCGCCGGTAGCGATATGCTGAGCGCGCTGCAAAAGGACGACCCGGCTGCCTACCGCAAGATCGAGGCAGACGCGGCAGCGACGCCGAACGGCAAGGGCCTGCTGTGGAAGCTCGAAAAATCGGGCGAAAAACCGTCCTTCCTGTTCGGCACCATGCACGTTACCGACCCGCGCGTCACCACGCTGCCACCCGCCGCGCAGAAGGCATTCGATGCGGCTGGCACCGTCATCATCGAGACCACCGAAGTGCTCGACAAGCAGAAGATGATGGCCGCACTGCTGAAAGAGCCGGATCTGATGATGTTCACCGACAAGACGACGCTTTCGTCGCTGCTGTCGCCGGAGGATGCGGCGGTGGTCAACAAGGCGCTCGATGCGCGTGGCATCCCGCCAGCGACCGTCGCCAAGATGAAACCCTGGTTGCTGTCGGCGATGGTGGCGCTACCTGCATGCGAAGTCGCCCGCCAGGCTGGCGGTGCGCCGGTGCTCGACGTCAAGCTTGCCAAGGACGCCGAGGCTTCGGGCAAATCGGTCGAGGGCCTGGAGACAATCGCCGACCAGCTGCGCGCCATGGCTTCGCTGCCGATCGCCTTTCACCTGAAGGGGCTGGTCGATACGCTGAAGCTTGGCGACAAGGTGAACGATGTCAACGAAACCATGATCGTGCTTTACCGGCGTGGCGACACTGGCATGTATGTACCGCTGTTTCGGGCCGTCATCCCCGAACAAGTCGACGACCAATCGGGTTACGCCGAATTCGAGCAGACCATGATCACCAGCCGCAACAAGGTGATGGTCGATCGTGCAGCGCCGATCCTCGCCCACGGCAATGTCTTCATGGCGGTCGGCGCCATGCACCTTCCCGGAGCGCAAGGCTTGGTCGAGGGTTTCCGCAAGACCGGCTATACGGTGACCGCCGTCAACTGAACGACACGGCGGAGTTGCACACCGAATCATTGCCGAGGCGGGATCAGCCCTTACGCGTGGCGCGACGGCGGACCAGCCGCGCTTCGTGCCAAGAAACCGAAAAAGGTTCGGTTTGGCTCGATCGAACCCATTTTGCGGTGGAAATGCATGCTTGCGAGCGATTCCGGATCAGAATTGCCCTGTTTTCGGCGTTTTCAACGCCTAATGTGAAACCGATTCAACGATTGTACGTTGATGGCTATTACTTGATGTTTTTCATCCACGGAGGACACTTTTATGGCGAACACACCCAATCCGAACGACCCATTCACCTCACCGGGTACCGCACGGCCACGCGGCGGCGGCAGCGGCTGGCTGATTGCACTGGTCGTCGTTATCCTGGCAATTGTCGCCTATTATGTTTTTGGAAGACGTAGCGAGGCACCTGCGCCTGCCGAACCGCCCGCAGCCAGCACACCGGCTCCGGCCCCAGCACCTGCCGAGCCGATGAAGCCAGCCGAACCGGCTCCTGCGCCAGCTCCGGCGACACCCGCTCCGGCTCCCGCTCCGGCAGAACCTGCACCCGCTCCGGCCCCTGCGCCAGCCCCGGCTCCGGCTCCCGCACCAGCACCGGCCCCGGCTCAGTGATCAGACTGCTGATTTAATATATGAACGGTCCGCTGAAAGGCGGGCCGTTTTTTTGGGGAGCAGCCGTCGATGCTCTGAGCTGCGATTAGCCATGGGTTAACTTCATCTTCGTCATCCAGCGCGGAGCAGGAGCGAAGCGACATCGCGGAGACCCTGGAATCCATCTGTGGTTCAGAATGGAGGCCGTCTGTGGTGATCCTTCGCGCCCCTCTCTGTCCTGCCGGACATCTCCCGCACTTGGGGGGAGATTGGCTGTCAGCCCCGCTTTCGCCAATCGCCACCGTCGCCTGCGATTCAACCGCTCAGATATGGATCGGCTTGAAGAACGTCGCCAATGCCGCCTCCTTTACCGCTTCCGACATCGTCGGATGGGCGTGACAGGTGCGGGCTAGGTCTTCCGACGAGCCGCCAAATTCCATCAGCACGGCCGCCTCATGGATCATCTCGCCGGCGCCGAAGCCGACGATGTGGACGCCGAGCACACGGTCGCTGGCCTTGTCGGCCAGGATTTTCACAAAGCCGTCGGTGTGCAGCATGGCGCGCGCGCGGCCATTGGCGCTGAACGGGAATTTTCCGGCCTTGTAGTCGACGCCGGCCTTTTTCAATTCTTCTTCGGTCTTGCCGATCGAGGCGATTTCCGGCGTGGTGTAGACGACGCTCGGAATCACGTCATAGTTCACATGACCGGCCTGGCCGGCGATGGTTTCGGCCACCGCCACGCCCTCGTCCTCAGCCTTGTGTGCAAGCATCGGCCCGGCGATGACATCGCCGATGGCATAGATGCCATGCACGTTGGTCCTGAGATGGCCGTCGGTCTTGACCCGGCCGCGCTCATCGACGTCGACGCCGGTCTCCTTCAGCCCGAGAGCGTCCGAATAGGCCCGTCGTCCCGTCGCAATCAGCACCGCGTCCGCCTCGATCGTCTCGGCTGCTCCGCCCTTGACCGGCTCGAAGGTAACCGTCGCCCCCTTCTTGGCCTTGGCGACGCCAGTCACCTTGGCGCCCAGCCTGAACTCAAAGCCCTGCTTCGACAGCAGGCGCTGGAACTGCTTGGAGACCTCGCCATCCATGCCGCCCAGGATGGTGTCGAGGAACTCGACCACGGTGACTTTGGCGCCGAGCCGCGCCCAGACCGAGCCGAGCTCCAGACCGATGACACCACCGCCGACCACCACCAGATGGCCCGGCACCTTGTCCAGCGACAGCGCGCCGGTCGACGAGACGATCACCTTCTCATCGAAATCGACCTCGACGCCGGGAATGCCGGCGACGTCGGAGCCTGTGGCGATGACGATGTTCTTGGTGTCGATCTCCTCGACCTTGCCGTCATCGGAGGTCACCGACACCTTGCCGGCCGCAACCACCTTGCCGGTGCCACGAAAACTGTCGATCTTGTTCTTCTTGAACAGGAAGGCGACGCCATTGACATTGGCCGTCACCGTCGCATCCTTGTGTGCCATCATCTTCCCAAGATTGAGCTTGGGCGCGCCGATCTCGACGCCGAGCGCCTCGAAGGAATGGCCGGCCTCGGCAAATATCTCGGACGCATGCAGCAGCGCCTTTGACGGGATGCAGCCGATGTTGAGGCAGGTACCGCCGAAGGTCGGGTTCTTTTCGACTACCGCCGTCTTCAGACCGAGCTGCGCCGCCTTGATGGCGCAGACGTAGCCGCCTGGTCCCGATCCGATGATAACGACGTCATAGGCCATGATACTGTCCCTTTTGCTTTAGCGGCCGCCGCCGATTTCCAGATTGGCGCCTGTTGTGTAGGACGCCTCGTCCGACAGCAGCCAGAGAATTGCGGCTGCGACCTCCTCGGCGGTGCCGACGCGCTGCATGGGCACCACCTTGCGCATTCTCTCGACGCGATCCGGCTGCCCGCCGGAGGCATGAATTTCGGTGTCGATGATGCCCGGGCTGACCGCGTTGACACGAATGCCTTCACCGGCCACTTCGCGGGCAAGCCCGATGGTGAAGGAATCGACCGCGCCCTTCGAGGCGGCGTAGTCGACATATTGACCCGGCCCGCCAAGCCTTGCCGCGATCGAAGAAACATTGACGATGGCGCCACCCTTGCCGCCATGCCTGGTCGACATCCGCTTCACCGCCTCGCGGGCGCAAAGCATCGGCGCGATCACATTGATGCGCATCATGCGCTCCAGCCTTGCAGCGCTAAGCTCGTCGACGCGCGCGCTCTGGTCGACCACGCCGGCATTGTTGACGAGCGCGTCGAGTCGACCGAAACGGCCATCGACAGCCTCGAACATGGCCAATACGTCCGTCTCGCTGCCGACATCGGCCTTGACGGCGAAGGCTTCTCCGCCAGCGGCATCGACGTCGGCGACCACCGCTTCGGCGGCTTTTGCATTCGACGCGTAATTGACCGCAATGCGATAGCCGGCCTTGGCGGCAAGCCTGCATGTAGCGGCGCCGATGCCGCGGCTGCCGCCGGTCACCAGCAGGATTTTTCCGCTCGCGCTCATTCCTGACATCCCTTCAGGGCAAAGACGTCCCAGGGCACCTTGGAAAAGCCGTTGGCGCCATAGGCCGCCGACATCTGCAGCGACGCTCCCAGATCGGGCAGGATCAGCTTCTTCGGCGCATCCTTTCCTTCGCCCGGCAGCAACGCGATATTGCCCTGGTCGTCGGCAGTGTAGATGACGCCCTCCCACACAGTGCAGGCGGCGAGTTCGTCGCCGGTGACGTCGCCGGCCGGGCATTTGTACATCAGCGAGCCATGCGGCCGCGCCACGCCCTCCGTCCACATGACGATGCCGTCGAGCACGACGCCCTTGTCGAGCACCATCTTGAAGCTGTTGGTGACGGCGGCCGACTCGCCGGTCGGCCTGAAATCGATCTCGGCGGCGTTTTCAGGATCGCCATAGACGGCGAGCTCGAGCGGGCAGGCGGCATGGGCGGCGGAGACCGTCTGCACGCCGAGTGCGCAGATTGTGACAAACAAACCGGACCGGAAACGAGACGAACTCATCCGGCGGCGCAGATCCATGCTCCGGCTCACGTCGGCTGCCCCTAGAGGTCGAGCACCAGCCGCTCAGGATCCTCCAGGCTTTCCTTGACGCGGACCAGGAAGGTCACCGCTTCCTTGCCGTCGACGATGCGGTGGTCGTAGGACAGCGCCAGATACATCATCGGCCGGATGACGATCTGGCCGCCGACCACCATCGGCCGCTCCTGAATCTTGTGCATACCCAAAATGCCCGACTGCGGCGCGTTGAGAATCGGCGTCGACATCAGCGACCCGTAAACGCCACCGTTGGAAATCGTAAACGTGCCGCCTTGCATATCCGCAACCGACAGCTTGCCGTCGCGCGCCGCCAGCCCCAGCCTGCCGATGTCCTTCTCGATTTCGGCGATCGACATCTGGTCGGCATTGCGCACAACCGGCACGACAAGGCCTTTCTCTGTACCGACGGCAACGCCGATATGAGCGTAGTTCTTGAAGATGATGTCGGTGCCATCGATCTCGGCATTGACCGACGGGATCTCCTTCAGCGCATGGGTGACGGCCTTGGTGAAGAAGCCCATGAAGCCGAGCTTCACGCCGTGCTTCTTCTCGAACACGTCCTTGTATTTGCCCCTCAGCGCCATCACCGCGCTCATGTCGACCTCGTTGAAGGTGGTCAGCATGGCGGCGGTCGATTGCGCTTCCTTGAGGCGGCGCGCGATGGTCTGGCGCAGCTTGGTCATGCGCACGCGCTCCTCGCGCGACGCATCGTCGGCCGGGGACGGCGCGCGCGCGGCAACGGGTGCCGGTACAGGCGCTGCCTTCGGCATTTCGGCCGGCTGCGACGGCGCGCCCCTGGCGATCAGGTCGAGCACGTCGCCTTTCAGCACCTGGCCGCGCTTGCCCGAGCCCGACACCTGGTCGACTGCGAGATTGTGCTCGGCCAGCAGCTTTGCCGCCGACGGCGCCGGCGGCATGGTGCGCGTCTCGATTGCGCCGGCGTCGCCGGCGATCTTGGCCGTCTCGGCAGCGGCCTGCTTGACGCTCGAGGCCGCAGTCGGAGCCGAGGCCTGCGACACCGCCTCCTGCTTCGTTGCCGGAGCGGCGGCATTGGCTGCCGCGCCGGCGCCTGCCGAAATCGTGCCGAGCAGTGCGCCGACGCCGACCGTCTCGCCTTCCTTGACGGCGATCTCGGCGAGCGTGCCCGCGGCGGCGGCCGGCACTTCCACCGTCACCTTGTCGGTTTCGAGCTCAACCAACGGCTCATCGGCGGCGATCGCGTCGCCGACCTTCTTGAACCATTTGCCGATGGTTGCCTCGGTGACGGATTCACCAAGTGTCGGGACGCGGATTTCGGTTGCCATTGTGCCTGTCCGTTTCTTTCGGTTCTGTTCTATTCACCAAGCGCGTCGTCGAGCAAGGCGGCAAGCTGGGCGAGATGCTTCGACATCAATCCGGTCGCCGGCGAGGCGGCGGCCCGCCGGCCGGTATAGCGCACCCGCTGATGCTTGGCGTCGATATGCGCCAGCACCCATTCGAGATACGGATCGATGAACGACCAGGCGCCCATGTTCTTGGGCTCCTCCTGGCACCAGACCATCTCGGCATTGCGGAAGCGCGACAGTTCGGTGATCAGCGCCTTGGCCGGGAACGGATAGAGCTGCTCGACGCGCAGCAAGTAGATATCGTTGATGCCGCGCTTCTCGCGCTCTTCGTAGAGGTCGTAATAGACCTTGCCCGAACAGAGCACGACACGGCGGATCTTCGAATCCTTGGTGAGCTTGATGGCCTGGCCTGACAGCAGCTGCGCGTCGTCCCACAACAGCCGGTGAAAGGCGCTTTCGCCCGACATCTCCGGCAGCGTCGATACCGCCCGCTTATGGCGCAGCAGCGACTTCGGCGTCATCAGGATCAGCGGCTTGCGGAAGTCCCGCTTCAACTGCCGGCGCAGTATGTGGAAATAGTTGGCCGGCGTCGTGACGTTGGCGACCTGCATATTGTCTTCGGCGCAAAGCTGAAGGAAGCGCTCGAGCCGGGCCGACGAATGCTCGGGGCCCTGGCCTTCGTAGCCATGCGGCAGCAGGCAGACGAGGCCCGACATTCTGAGCCATTTGCGCTCGCCCGACGAGATGAACTGGTCGAAGACCACCTGGGCGCCGTTGGCGAAGTCGCCGAACTGCGCTTCCCACAGCGTCAGTGCCTTCGGCTCGGCCAGCGAGTAGCCATATTCGAAGCCGAGCACGGCCTCTTCCGACAGCATCGAGTTGATGACCTCGAAACCGGCCTGCGCCGCCGACAGATTGTTGAGCGGGATGTAGCGTGTCTCGTCGCGCTGGTCGTAGAGTACGGAATGGCGCTGCGAGAAGGTGCCGCGCTCCGAATCCTGGCCGGACAGCCGGATCGGATTGCCGTCGAGCAGGATGGCGCCGAAGGCCAGCGCCTCGGCCGTGGACCAGTCGATGCCTTCGCCCGACTCGATCGCCTGGCGGCGGTTGTCGAGGAAGCGGATGATCGTCCTGTGCGCCTCGAAATCCTTCGGCACCTCGGTCAGTTTCTTGCCGATCTCCTTCAGCGTCTTGACCGGCACCGCAGTCTTGCCGCGCCGCTGTTCGTCCTGGTTGTCGGCCGAGCGCAGGCCGGACCAGGCGCCGTCCAGCCAATCGGCCTTGTTGGGCTTATAGTGCTGGCCGACCTCGAATTCCTGCTCGAGATGCGCCCGCCAATCGGCCTTCACCTTTTCGAGCTCGGCCTGGGTGATGTGGCCTTCCGCGATCAGCCGGTCGGCATAGATCTGCATGGTCGTCTTCTGGTTGCGGATCTTGCGATACATGATCGGCTGGGTGAAGGCCGGCTCGTCGCCCTCATTGTGGCCGAAGCGGCGGTAGCAGAACATGTCCACCACGACAGGCTTGTGGAACTTCATGCGGAATTCGATCGCCACCTTGGTGGCATGGACCACGGCTTCCGGATCGTCGCCATTGACGTGGAAGATCGGCGCTTCGATCATCTTGGCCACGTCGGACGGATAAGGCGACGAGCGCGAGAAGCGCGGGTTGGTGGTGAAGCCGATCTGGTTGTTGATGATGAAATGCAGCGTGCCGGCGACGCGGTGGCCGCGCAGGCCCGACAGGCCGAGGATTTCGGCAATCACGCCCTGGCCGGCAAAGGCCGCATCGCCATGCAACAGCAGCGGCAGCACCTTGGCGCGCTCTTCCAGCGGCACGATCTCCTCGCGGCTGCGGCCGAACAGATAGTCCTGCTTGGCGCGCGCCTTGCCCATCACCACCGGATCGACGATTTCCAGATGCGACGGGTTGGCGGTCAGCGACAGATGCACCTTGTTGCCGTCGAACTCGCGGTCCGACGAGGCGCCGAGATGGTACTTCACGTCGCCCGAGCCCTCGACCTCGTCGGGCGCTGCGGAGCCGCCCTTGAACTCATGGAAAATGGCGCGGTGCGGCTTGGCCATCACCTGCGACAGCACGTTCAGCCGGCCGCGATGCGCCATGCCGAGCACGATCTCCTTCATGCCGAGCTGGCCGCCGCGCTTGATGATCTGCTCCAGCGCCGGGATCAGCGACTCGCCGCCATCGAGGCCGAAGCGCTTGGTGCCCTTGTACTTGACGTCGATGAATTGCTCGAAGCCTTCCGCCTCGACCAGCTTCTGCAGGATCGCCTTCTTGCCGGCGGCGGTGAAGGAGATCTCCTTGTCGGTGCCCTCGATGCGCGCCTGGATCCAGGCCTTCTCCTCGGGATCGGAAATATGCATGAATTCTACGCCGAGCGTCGAGCAATAGGTCCGGGTCAGGATATCGAGCATCTGCCGGATGGTGCCGAATTCCAGCCCGAGCACATTGTCGAGGAAGATCGGCCGGTCGTAGTCGGCTTCGGTGAAGCCGTAATTCTCCGGCGACAGCTCGTTATAATCCTCGAGCGGCTTGGCAATGCCAAGCGGATCGAGATTGGCGTGCAGGTGGCCGCGCATGCGGAAGGCGCGGATCATCATGATGGCGCGGACGGAATCGCGCGTCGCCTGATGCACGTCGGCGTCGGAAAGCGCTGCGCCGTTGCCGGCCGCCCTGTCCTTGACCTTTTTTTCGATGTGCTTTTCGACCAGGCCCCAATTGCCGTCCAGCGCCGAAACCAGCTCGCCATTAGCCTGCATCGGCCAGGAGGGCTTGGCCCAAGAGGCGCCCTTGGCGTTCCTGCGCACGTCGCCGGCGTCGTCCTTCAGCGCCGCGAAGAAGTCCTGCCATTCGGGATCGACGGAAGCGGGATCGTCCTCATAGGCGGCATAGAGCGCGTCGATATAATCGGCATTGCCGCCATAGAGGAAAGAGGTAAGCGAAAACTGGTCGTTGGCCTGATCTTGTCTTGCCATGTCATTGTCGAAGCCTTTGCTTCGTCTCCTTTGTTGGAGGGGAGTAAGGGAATAGGGGAGTAAGGGAGTAGGGCAAATGCCCTCGTCTTGTTCCCTACTCCCCTATTCCCGTACTCCCTTACTCCCTTACTCCCCTAACCCTTGATCGCCTCGACCAGCGTCGTGCCGAGCCGGGCCGGCGACGGCGAAACCTTGATGCCGGCCGATTCCATCGCCGCGATCTTGTCCTCGGCGCCGCCCTTGCCGCCGGAGATGACCGCGCCCGCATGGCCCATGGTGCGGCCCGCCGGCGCGGTGCGCCCGGCGATGAAGCCGGCCATTGGCTTGCTGCGGCCGCGCTTTGCCTCGTCCTTAAGGAACTGCGCGGCATCTTCCTCGGCCGAACCGCCGATCTCACCGATCATGATGATCGACTTGGTCTCGTCGTCGGCGAGGAACATCTCCAGCACATCGATGAACTCCGTGCCTTTGACCGGATCGCCGCCGATGCCGACGGCGGTGGTCTGGCCGAGGCCGACATTGGTGGTCTGGAACACCGCCTCATAGGTAAGCGTTCCCGAGCGGGAAACAACGCCGACCGAGCCCTTGCGGAAGATGTTGCCGGGCATGATGCCGATCTTGCATTCGTCCGGGGTCAGCACGCCGGGGCAGTTGGGGCCGATCAACCGCGACGTCGAGCGGTCGAGCCTCGCCTTGACCTTGATCATGTCCATCACCGGTATGCCCTCGGTGATGCAGACGATCAGCGGGATCTCGGCCTCGATCGCTTCCAGGATCGCTTCCGCGGCCCCTGCCGGCGGCACGTAGACGACGGAGGCATTGGCGCCGGTCCTGGCCTTGCCTTCGGCTACGGTGGCGAAGATCGGCAGTGCCTCGCCCTTGGCGCCGGTCCAGGTTTCGCCGCCCTTCTTGGGGTGGATGCCGCCGACCATTTTCGTGCCGTGATAGGCCAGCGCCTGTTCGGTGTGGAACGTGCCGGTCTTGCCGGTCAGGCCCTGCACCAGCACCTTGGTGTTCTTGTCGACGAGAATGGACATGATGGTCCTTTTAAAAACCGTTGATCGGGGAAGGCCGCGCGCTCATGGTCACAACCGCTTCAGCTCGGCGACGGTAAGGTCGCTTTTGGCATTGCCGGTGTTGAGCGTCGTTGCCGGCTCGAACATCAGCACCACCGGCTCCTCGCTTAGCGAGCGCGGCCGGTGCTCGACGGCGCGCGGCACGACAATGAACTCGCCGCTGCCAAGCTCAACCGTGCCGTCGCGGAAATCGATGGCGATGCGGCCGCGCAGCACCAGGAATGCTTCGTCTTCATTGTCATGCGCGTGCCAGTCGAAGACGTCGCCGAATTTGGCGATCTTGACTTGGGAATCGTTGACGTCGCCGGCAATATGCGGATCGAAGACCTTGTTGATCTTCTGATCCGCCGCCTCGACGAGATTTATCTTGTACGGAGGCATCGCCTATCGACCTTGACCCTGAAGTTCTGTTTTCAAGCTGGGCATTTTTGGTTTCCATGAACGACAGCACCGATCCATTGGCCCCCGGCGCGCCGGGTCGTCACGATCTGCACCGATAAATTGCCGTTAGACGTTCTCAATTCACCAAGGGACTTGGGGTCATCATCGGCTTGGAAACTGCTGCCATATTTGGTCAGAAGCTTTTTCAGGATCATGTTGGCGGCCAGCTTCGGATCGTTGGTGCCGAAGGAGACCAGGCAGTCGCAGCGACCGTTCCAACTCTTGATTGAGGCAACGATCTCCGTGGCCTTGTAGACTTGCAGCCCGTCGGATCCGGCCTTGAACCCGCTTTGCCGGGCAACCGCGTTGAACCGGCCGAAGCTGGGCGCCGTTGCCGGACATAAGTTCATGAAGAGATTGACCCTCTTGCCGATCCAGGCGGGCGACTTCGAACTATCCGCGGCCGCAGCAGCGCTGGCCCAAAGGGCCATGCCGGTCAGCGCTAGGGCCAGCATCCGCTGCATCAGACGCCCTTCACCGCCGCGACGATCTTCTTGGCTGCGTCATCAAGATCATCGGCCGACACCACGTTTAGCCCGCTGTCGTTGATGATCTTCTTGCCGAGCTCGGCATTGGTGCCTTCCAGCCGCACAACCAGCGGCACTTGCAGGCCGACCTCCTTGACAGCGGCGATGACGCCCTCGGCGATGATGTCGCATTTCATGATGCCGCCGAAGATGTTGATCAGGATGCCTTTGACCGCCGGATCCTTGGTGATGATCTTGAACGCCGCCGTCACCTTCTCTTTCGACGCGCCGCCGCCGACATCGAGGAAGTTGGCGGGCTCGGCGCCATAAAGCTTGATGATGTCCATCGTTGCCATGGCGAGGCCGGCGCCGTTGACCATGCAGCCGATATTGCCGTCGAGCGCGACATAGGCGAGGTCGTATTTCGACGCCTCGATCTCCTTCTCGTCCTCTTCGGTGGTGTCGCGCAATTCGAGCACGTCCGGGTGGCGAAACAGCGCATTGTTGTCGAACGACACTTTGGCGTCGAGAACGCGCAGCCGGCCGCTCCTCATGACGATCAAAGGGTTGACCTCGAGCAGGCTCATGTCCTTCTCGACAAAGGCCTTGTAGAGGATGGGGAACAGCGTGGCGCCATCCTTGGCGGCGTCGCCGTCGAGCTTCAGCGCCGCGTTGAGCTTCTTCACGTCGTCGGCCGTCACGCCCTTTTCCGGGTCGATGGCTACGGTGATGATCTTTTCCGGCGTGTCGTGGGCGACCGCCTCGATGTCCATGCCGCCCTCGGTCGAGACGACGAAGGCGACGCGCCCGACCGAGCGGTCGACCAGGATCGACAAATAGAGCTCGCGCTCGATGTCGGCGCCGTCCTCGATATAGAGCCGGTTGACCTGCTTGCCGGCCGGGCCGGTCTGCTTGGTGACCAGCGTATGGCCGAGCATCTCCTCGGCGTTGGCGACGACCTCGGCCACCGACTTTGCCAGCCTGACACCGCCCTTGGCATCGGCGCCGAGCTCTTTGAACTTGCCCTTGCCGCGACCGCCGGCATGGATCTGGCTCTTGACCACATAGAGCGGGCCGGGCAACGCCTTGGCGGCGGCTTCCGCCTCGTTCGCCTTGAACACCGGCACGCCCTCGGCCACCGGTGCGCCAAAACCTTTCAGCAGCGCCTTGCCCTGATATTCATGGATGTTCATGCGCTATGTCTCCAGCTTGCTTGGCGGGCTTGGTTGCCGGCTTACTTGGCCGCGAGATGCGGAGCGATCTTGACGCAGGCGTCGCACAGGCCCTGCACCGCCGCGACTGAATTGTCGAACATCTTCTGCTCGTTCTTCGCGAGCTCGATCTCGATGATCCGCTCGACGCCGCCGGCGCCGATTACAACGGGAACGCCGACATAGGTGTTCTTGACGCCATATTGGCCCGAAAGATACGCCGCACAGGGCAGCACCCGCTTCTTGTCCTTGAGATAGGCTTCGGCCATGGCGATGGCCGAGGCGGCCGGCGCATAAAAGGCAGAGCCGGTCTTGAGTAGGCCGACGATCTCGGCGCCGCCGTCGCGGGTGCGCTGCACGATCTGGTCGAGCCGCTCTTTCGAGGTCCAGCCCATCTTGATGAGGTCGGGCAGCGGGATGCCGGCAACCGTCGAATAGCGGATCATCGGCACCATGGAATCGCCGTGGCCGCCGAGCACGAAGGCAGTGACGTCCTCGACCGAGACCTTGAATTCCTCGGCAAGGAAATAACGGAAGCGCGAACTGTCGAGCACGCCGGCCATGCCGACGACATGGCTCTTGGGCAGGCCGGAAAACTTCTGCAGCGCCCAGACCATGGCGTCGAGCGGATTGGTGATGCAGATGACGAAGGCTTTTGGCGCGTATTTCTTGAGGCCGGCGCCGACCTGCTCCATCACCTTCAGATTGATGCCTAGAAGATCGTCGCGGCTCATGCCGGGCTTGCGCGGCACGCCGGCGGTGACGATGCAGACATCGGCGCCCTCGATGCCGGCATAGTCGTTGACGCCGGTCAGCCTCGAGTCGAACCCATCGACCGGCGACGACTGCGCGATGTCCAGTCCCTTGCCTTGCGGGATGCCTTCGGCGATATCGAACAGCACGACGTCGCCGAGATCCTTGAGGCCGACCATGTGGGCGAGGGTGCCGCCGATCATGCCCGAGCCGATGAGCGCTATCTTGTTGCGTGCCATGTCAGGATATTTTCCCTTTGACTATGACGGCGCCCAAATCCTTGACGATTTGATGACGGCGTCGGAGGAAGAGGCCGGAATGCTGCGGAACCGCGAAATTCGCCGCACGCAATAGCCCCGGCCGCACAAAAATTCAAACGATTATTTTGGAGTGAGTAATTTCAATCGGTTAGAAACAATGGGAATTACGTAAACGTCAAAATTCTGAAGCCGACTAGAGGAATTCTACACAATGGCACTGGAAATCAGAAGGCTGTTTCCTGACGATGACGCCCTTGTGATGCGGGTTGCCGATGAAGTCTTCGACGAGCCGGTCAGGCCGGATCGGCTCTCCGCCTATCTCGCGGAGCCCGGTCATTTCATGGTCGTGGCCCTCGCCGACGGCATCGTCGTTGGCCAATGCGCAGCCGTCATCCACCGCCACCCGGACAAGGTGAGCGAACTCTACATAGACGAGGTCGGCGTGGCGCCGGCCTTTCAACGCCAGGGCATTGCGACGAGGATGCTCGGCGCCATGTTCGCACTCGGTCGCGAGCATGGCTGTGAGGAGGCGTGGGTCGGCACCGAGCCGGACAATGTTGCTGCTCGCGCAGTTTACGAGTCGCGAAAAGAGCCGCATGGGCCGGCGGAGGGGTTGGTCATGTATGTTTATCAATTATAGGCGCCGGCGGCAGCGCCACCTTCGGTACTATCCCTCACGCCTGTGCCTGCCGTGCCTCCGTCGATGATCCCTGCGCCCTCTGCCTCTCCGCCCAGTCCTCCAGCCAGTCGTGGCTCTGCATCTCGATCAGCCGCGATGCGGTGCGCTCGAACTCGAAGACTTCGTTGCCGCGCTTGGCCGTATAGAGCTGCGCCGGCGGTGCCGCGGCGCTCAGCACCAGCCGTACATGATGATCGTAGAGCGTATCGACCAGCAGGATGAAGCGCTTGGCTTCGTTGCGCTTGCCTTCGCCGAGCACCGGCACACGGTCGATGAAGATGGTCGAGAAACGGCTGGCAATGGCAAGATAGTCGCGGGCGCCGAGCGGCCTCTCGCAGAGATCGGCGAAGGAAAAACGCGCCGCCTCGCCGGCAGCACGCGGCACTACGACGTGCCGGCCCTTCACCGTCAGCATCGTCTCGGCCGTCGGCCTGCCATGCGTCATCACCGCCCACGCGTCGTCGAGCGCATGGTCGGCGGCGGCATCGGCCGGGGTGACGTAGACCGGCATGCGGCTGAGCTTGTCGAGGCGGTAATCCTTGTCGGCGTCAAGCGCCAGCACCTGCGCGTGGCGCTCCAGGATGGCGACAAACGGCAAAAACAACTGACGGTTCAGGCCGTCGCGGTAGAGATCCTGCGGCGCGACATTGGAAGTGGCAACCAGCACCACGCTATTGGCAAACAACGCCGAAAACAACCTTGACAGGATCATCGCATCGGCGATGTCGGTGACGGAGAACTCGTCGAAGCATAGCACCCAGGCTTCCTCGGCCAGCGCGCGCGCCACCGGCGGGATCGGGTCGTCCTCCTTGGCCGTGCCGGTCTTGCGAGCCTGCCGGTGCTTCTGGATGCGGTCCTGCACGTCGGCCATGAAGTCGTTGAAATGCACCCGGCGCTTGCGCCGCACCGGCAGCAGCTCGAAGAACATGTCCATCAGCATGGTCTTGCCGCGGCCGACGCCGCCATGGATATAAAGGCCCTTGACCGCCTCGTGCACCTCGCGCTTGCGGGCGAACAACCACCCCAGCGCGCTTGATTTCTGCGCCAGCCGCTTTGCCGATATCTCTTCGATCAGCCGGTCGAGCGCAGCGGCGATCCGCTCCTGCGCCGGATCGCGCCCGATGGCGCCCGTCTCGACCAGATGGTCATAGCGCTGCTTGACGGTCGCATGGGTCTGGAGGCCGTCACGCAGATGCATTGGTCACGTCGTTCCGGAGCAATTCCAAGAAAAGTGTGTAGCGGTTTTCTGTCCGGAATTGCGTAACAATGGGGGCCGTTCTCTTACCTTGTAAGCGAGATCGGCAGGCCGTTGGAAGTCTGGCCGTCGAATTTCTCG
This sequence comes from Mesorhizobium sp. M0106, assembly GCF_040322715.1. Taxonomy (NCBI): domain Bacteria; kingdom Pseudomonadati; phylum Pseudomonadota; class Alphaproteobacteria; order Hyphomicrobiales; family Phyllobacteriaceae; genus Mesorhizobium; species Mesorhizobium sp. M0106. The sequence continues at coordinate 56,661 of NZ_JAMYUA010000010.1, forward strand.
CCGCCCGAGGAATAGAGCCGTGCCAGCGTGCCGCCATTCTCGTCAAAGAGCGTCAGCTGTTTGCCGGCGACGTTCCAGGATTTGATGCCATCGAGCGGCGCCGGGCAATGCAGCGGTCCGGCGCGGTAGCCCGAACCGAATTTGGTCTGCGGCGTCGCCACCTGACAGCTCTGGCCGGACACGCTTGCCTTCCACACGCCGGCGACGCTGGAGGCGGTCAGGTCGGCCGCACCGGCCGGCGCCGTCCCGTCCGGCGGCAGCGAGGCGACCTGCGTGTTCTGCGGCGCGGTTGGAAATTTCGATGGATCGGCCGGGCCGGGTGTCGCCGGAGGCGGCAGCTGGTTTGCGGTCACCTTGCCGGCGGGCGCAGCTTCCAGTGGCGCCGGCTGTTGCTCGTCCATTGATGTGAACCGTGAGGTTGAACAGCCGCTCGCAACGAGCGCGGCCAGCGATACGGCCAGCAGGCCGGTTTTCGAAAATTTCATTCTTCAACCTCCGTCGGATCGGGCTGGGGGTGCCGTCCGCGCAATGTCCCCCTCACCAAGATGGCGAAGGTGGCGAAATTTCAACCCGATATGGTTAAAATACGGTTTGCGCCGGTAATGTTGCAAATTTGTCGCAAAATGCACATTACCTGAATTGCGTTACGCCTTGGCCGTTTGGCCGACACCTCCGGTTGATTCGATACGGCGCGCTGGCGCCAAATCCTTGGCGTTCACCTCAAATGCTTGTGCGGGCCGGCTCCGGCATTATCTCTTGGGATCAGCAAACTGCAGGGAGCCGTTTTCTTGGCCGCGAGAAAGAGAGCCGCCAACCGCTATTACAGCGGGCCGCCCAGCGATCATTTCGACGGCACCTTGTTCTTCAATCCCGACGGACGGCCGCCGGGTCGCTTTGCCGATCTGTTGAAATGGCAATTGAGCCGCGAGCGCTCGAAATGGCCGGCGGCGGATCCGAGCCCGTTTCCACCGGCAAGACCGGTCGAGCGCATCGATGGTTCTGCGCTGCGCCTCACCATGGTCGGTCATTCCTCGCTGCTCGTCCAGACAGCCGGCCTGAACATCCTGACCGACCCGGTCTGGTCGCGGCGTGTCTCGCCGCTCTCCTTCGCCGGTCCGAAACGCGTCAATCCGCCGGGCATCGCCTTTTCGCATTTGCCGCCGATCGACCTCGTGCTGGTCAGCCACAACCATTACGACCATCTCGACCTCGCCACGCTGAAGCGCCTGAAGATAAGACACGACCTGCTGCTGCTGACGCCGCTCGGCAACGACACGATCATCGGCGCTGCCGTGCCCCGTATGCGGCTTTCCGCGCATGACTGGGGCGACCGGGTCGATATCTGCGATGGCGTCGCCGTCTATGTCGAGCCGGTCCACCACTGGTCGGCCCGCGGTACTCGCGACCGGCGCATGGCGCTGTGGGCGGGTTTCGTCGTCGAGACACCCGACGCAAAGATCTATTTCGCCGGCGATACCGGCTTCCACGGTGGCATCAATTACCGGCTGATGGCGCAAAAGCACGGCGGGTTCCGCCTCGCCATCCTGCCGATCGGCGCCTACGAGCCGCGCTGGTTCATGGCGCCTCATCACCAGGATCCGGAGGAGGCGGTGCAAGGCATGCTTTTGTGCAACGCCGCCTATGCCGCCGGCTGTCACTGGGGCACGTTCCGGCTCACCAACGAGCCGATCGACGAGCCGCCCAGAAAGCTCGGCGAAGCGCTCGATGCTGCCGGCCTGCCACGGCAACGTTTTCGCGCCTTGCGGCCGGGCGAAGTCTGGGACGTGCCGGCGGTCTAGCCCGGCGACCGGCCTGACGGCGCAGGCGAACCCAAGGCTTCCATACACCTGGCTATGTGGGCGGCGTCGCGGCCTACATATGAGAGAAGGCCGGAGCCAAAGGTATGCATCCAATGGAGGCCAAGAAAATACAGGCCAGGAAAAGCCGTCACGCCACGCTGTTGAACGGGTGCACCGCGCGAACCGAAAATTGGCAAATCTATCCAGTTGTAGTCGAAGAGGTATCCCGTCCCCCAGATAACCGAGCTGACGTTCTCGCAGGAGATATCCACTGACCGGGCGCCGCCGACTTCCGCCAGGATTGGCGTTGCTGAGCGTTCATTGCCATCGCTGATGTGATCCGCGACTTCAGGTTTCTCTGCCAACGCCTCTGCAGCGGAGACAAAATCGTCATAGGACCTATCGGCTTCAGCCAATATCTGCGAGGCATCCCCGGCCACCAACAGTTTTCCATCGGCGCATCCGAGCACACGTCCCAGCACCGTTCCGCTATCGCGGGCAAAACGGCGGACGTTCATATCGTAACCGCCATTGACACCGGTTACGACCGTCGAGGGGGGATACCGCTGCTCCGGGAAACTGTCGATGGTGATCTCGAAACGTCCCATTTTGTCGAACCACCACAAAACATCCTTGCCGCGATAGCGCCGAGGCACCCGACGATGGGGGCTGACCGAAAGATAGACATTGCGCCCGGATTGCTGGAGCTCATCGGCTATCTGGCTTCCAGATGCGCCGCTGCCCACCACCAGCACCGCTCCGGGGGGAAGTTCGTCGGGGCTGCGGTAGTTCGAAGCGTGAACCTGGTAAACGGATCGAGGCAAATCCCTTGCGGCCGCCGGTACCATCGAACGCTGGAACGGGCCCGTCGCCACTACTACGTTGCGGGCTCTCATGCTGCCGGTGTTTGTCTCCAATGCATAATCGCCGGTATCCCTGTGCCGGAGCCTCGTGACCTCGACACCCTGGCGAACCGGAGCTGCAATTTTGGCCGCATAGTGCTCGATGAATCGCGTGACAGCGGTGTGATGGGCGAACCCCTCCGGTTCGGGGCCCTGATAAGAAAGCCCAGGAAGCTCTATTGCCTGGTTGATGAATTGAAATCGGAGCGAATCCCAACGCTCCGTCCGCCAGCGTTCGGCAATACGAGCGCGTTCCAACACAACATGCTCACGTTCATGTTGTTGAAGATAGTAGCTCATGGCGAGCCCCGCCTGGCCGCCACCAATAATGATTGTGTCCCAACGCTCGGTCATTGGAAATTTACCAAGCCGTCGAGACTCAAACATGCAAGTCCCGAATTTCCTATCCGCCGGCCGCAGCTCATGTGCCAGCTAACACGTCGTTTGGATCATTCAATACTATGACACATTGCATCCGTAGCTGCATATCCCATCCGGGTTCTCCGACCCGCCCCAGCCACCGCCGGCGGAACCCAAGGCCTCGCTGAAGCGTTTGTACGTGTTCAAACCTGTCGGCTGCGAGGTGTCTCTCATGATCAGGTGGATCATCATTCTTTTGATTATCGCGGCCGCGGCGAGCCTGCTCGGCATGCCGGCACTGGCCGGAGCCGCCGCTACCGGCGCGCGCATCCTCATCGGCATCGTGCTGATCATCTTCCTGCTGATCGTGCTTGGCGTCTTCGCGGTGACCTGAAAATCACGCCGCGCTGGTAATTTCTGCCGCTATCCGCCATATAGGCGCCAAACCGGCAAGAGACCTTTCGATCGATGGCAAGCGCGGCCCCTTTCGCCAAGATGAACGGCATCGGCAACGAAATCATCGTTGCCGATATGCGCGGCCGTGCCGATCGCGTGACGCCTGCGGCAGCCGTCGCGCTTAATGCCGATGCAGCGACCAGGTTCGACCAGGTCATGGCGATCCACGACCCCAGGACGCCGGGCACCGCCTTTTTCATCGACATCTTGAATTCCGACGGCACCAGCGCGCAGGCCTGCGGCAACGGCATGCGTTGTGTCGTCCAGGCGCTCGCCGCCGAGACCGGCCAGAAGACATTTGCCTTTGAAACAGTCGCCGGCATCCTCAATGCCGAGGAACATGCCGACGGAATGATCTCGGTCGACATGGGCGGGCCGCGCTTTGGCTGGCAGGACATCCCGCTGGCCGAGGAATTCCGCGACACCCGCATGATCGAGCTGCAGATCGGCCCGATTGATGCCCCGGTGCTGCATTCGCCGTCGGTCGTCTCGATGGGCAATCCGCACGCCATCTTCTGGGTCGACCGCGACGTCTGGTCGTACGAGCTCGAGCGCTTCGGCCCGTTGCTCGAAAACCACCCGATCTTCCCCGAGCGCGCCAACATCACCATCGCGCAGGTGACCTCGCCGGAGACCATGGCCATCCGCACCTGGGAGCGCGGCGCCGGCCTGACCAAGGCCTGCGGCACGGCTGCTTGCGCCGCTGTGGTCGCCGCGGCCCGCACCCGGCGCACCGGCCGCGGCGTCACGCTGACGACGCCCGGCGGCGGCTCGCTGCATGTTTTGTGGCGCGACGACGACCACGTCATCCTGACCGGTGCCGCCGAATGGGAATTTTCCGGCAGCTTCGATCCGTCGACCGGGGCGTGGGCGCGCGACACCGAAAGCGCCGCCTGATGGCTCCTCTTGGCAACAAGGGTATCGAGGTCGTCACCTTCGGCTGCCGGCTGAACACCTATGAATCCGAGGTGATGCGGCGTGAAGCCGAAAGTGCGGGGCTCGGCGGGCTCGAAGGCGGTGCCATCATCTTCAACACCTGCGCCGTCACCGGCGAGGCTGTACGCCAGGCCAAGCAGTCGATCAGAAAAGCCCGCCGTGAGAACCCGGCTGCCCGCATCATCGTTACCGGCTGCGCCGCGCAGACCGGCCCGCAGGATTTCGTCGCCATGGACGAGGTCGATCTCGTCCTCGGCAATGAGGAAAAGCTGAAGGCGCATTCCTATCGCGCGCTGCCGGATTTCGGCGTCAACGACACTGAGAAGGCGCGCGTCAACGATATCTTTTCGGTGCGCGAGACGGCCGCCCACATGGTCGACGCCATCGAGGGCCGGGCGCGCGCTTTTGTCCAGGTGCAGAACGGCTGCGACCACCGCTGCACCTTCTGCATCATTCCCTACGGTCGCGGCAATTCGCGCTCGGTGCCGATGGGCGCCGTGGTCGAGCAGATCAAGCGACTCGTCGGCAATGGTTATGCCGAGATCGTGCTGACGGGCGTCGACATGACCAGTTTTGGCGCCGATCTGCCGGGCGCACCGAAGCTCGGCAAATTGGTCAAGACCATCCTGAAGCAGGTGCCGGACGTGAAACGCCTGCGGCTTTCCTCCATCGACTCGATCGAAGCCGACGACGATCTGCTGGACGCCATCGCCACCGAGCCGAGGCTGATGCCGCATCTGCATCTGTCGCTGCAATCGGGTGACGACATGATCCTGAAGCGGATGAAGCGCCGGCACAGCCGCGACCAGTCGATCCGCTTTTGCGAGGATGTGCGCAAACTGCGCCCCGGCATTGTTTTCGGCGCCGACATCATCGCCGGCTTCCCGACCGAGACGGACGCCATGTTCGAAAACTCGCTGGAGATCGTCGAGGAATGCGGCCTGACGCATCTCCACGTCTTCCCGTTTTCGCCGCGCCAGGGCACGCCCGCCGCGCGCATGCCGCAGCTCCGCCGCGACGTCATCAAGCAACGCGCGGCACGCCTGCGCGCCGCCGGCGAGGCCGCCTATCGCCGCCATCTTGCCTCGCTCGCTGGAACGCATCAGTCGATCCTGGTCGAGCGTGACGGCCTTGGCCGCACCGAAGGGTTTACGCTGGCCGCGGTCTCTGCCGGCGCTCCGGGCGACATCGTCGAGGCTGATATCGCCGGCCATGACGGTATCCGACTGATCGCCGCGCCGCTTGCCGCCCGCGCCGCCTGAGAGCGCAAGACATGGCTGGTTTTTTCAAGAAGATATTTTCGTTCGGCAAGAAGGAAGTCGTCGAGGAGCGGCCCGACGAGACCGCACCGCTGCCGCCGATCAAATGGGACGCGCTGGAGGCGCTGAAGCCGGCCGCCGAGCAAGCCGTTCCGGAGTTTTTGAAACGCGACGAGTCGCGACCCGAAGTCGAAGCCGTACCTCCACCGCCAGTCGAACCAGAGTTGCCTCCGGCACCCCAACCGGCGCCGGAATCGCAGAAGCCTGAGCCGCCGCCGACCATTCCACCCGAGCCGGAAACGCCTGCTGAGGAACCGGAGGAGATCCGGGCCGAGCCGCAGCAGCCAGAAATCGTCCCCTCCCAGCCAGAACCTGCACCCGTCGAAGTGCCGGTAGTGCCCACCGAGGCTCCCTCAGCAGCGCCAGCGCGCGAAGTCCCGCCCGCCGAAATACCGCCCCCGATCCGCCAGCCAGCGCCGGCCGAGACGAAACCGATCTTGACCGAGATCGCGCCCGAACCGGAGGTCGTGCCGGCGCCCCACCCTCCCATCGAGGGGGAGGTAAAGCCCGAGCCAGAAGCCGTTCCGCAACCATCGCCGGAGCCAAAGCCCGCCCCCGGCAAAGTCACCGTAACCAAGAAGGTCGAGCAGAAAGCCGAGCCGCAGAAGGCGCCCGAACCGGCGCCGAGGCGCTCCTGGTTCCAGCGCATGCGAGACGGGCTTGCCCGCTCTTCCAAGGAGTTGTCGGGCAACATCGCCGGCGTCTTCACCAAGCGGAAACTTGACGAGGACACGCTGCAGGACCTGGAGGATGTGCTGATCCGCGCCGATCTCGGCATGGAGACGGCTTTGCGCGTTACCGACGCGCTCTCCGCCAGCCGCTACGGCAAGGACGTCTCCGACACCGAAGTCCGGGCCATCATGGCGGCCGAGGTGGAGAAGGTGCTGACCCACGTCGCCATGCCGTTGGAGCTCGACCTCAGCCACAAGCCGCATGTCATCCTGGTGGTCGGCGTCAACGGCACCGGGAAGACCACGACCATCGGCAAGCTCGCGGCGAAGCTCACCGATGGCGGTCTCTCGGTGATGCTCGCCGCCGGCGACACCTTTCGCGCAGCCGCGATCGAGCAGCTGAAGATCTGGGGCGAGCGTACCAACTCGCCGGTCATTGCCTCGAAGCTCGGCGCCGATGCCGCCGGCCTCGCCTACGATGCATTCGAGCGCGCGAAGGAGGCCGGCTCCGACGTGCTGATCATCGACACCGCCGGGCGGCTGCAGAACAAGACCGAACTGATGGCGGAACTGGAAAAGATCGTCCGGGTGCTGGGCAAGCTCGATCCGGAAGCGCCGCACACCGTGCTGCAGACGGTCGATGCCACCACCGGCCAGAATGCGCTCAACCAGGTCGAGATCTTCCGCAATGTCGCCGGCGTCAACGGCCTGGTAATGACCAAGCTGGACGGCACGGCGCGCGGCGGTATTCTGGTGGCGATCGCGGCAAAGCACAAATTGCCGGTCTATTTCATCGGCGTCGGCGAACAGGTCGACGACCTCGAACCCTTTTCCGCAAGCGAATTCGCCAGGGCGATCGCTGGAGTGGCTTGACGAGCATGATTCCGAAAAGTTGCAGGCTCTTTGGATTGGATCATGCGTAAGAAGGACGCTATGAACCCACCCATCCTCGAAGGCGACCCGTCCGATCCGCGACGCAGGGCGTTGAACCCCGGCCTGAAATTCCTGCTCGAACTCGGGCCTGGCCTGGTGTTCTTTTTCACCACCATCCGCGGCGCGTGGCTTGTCGGGAAGTTTCCGATCCTCGGCCATATCGGCGAGCCTATCCTGATTGCCACAGCGTTCTTTATGGTGGCGACGGCGCTATCGCTCAGCGTTTCGTGGATTTTGACGCGCAGCTGGCCGATCATGCCGTTGGTCTCGGCCATCGTGGTGTTTGTGTTTGGCGCGCTGGCGCTGTGGCTGCAGGACAAGACCTTCGCTTTCATGAAGCCGACAATCATCAACAGCCTGTTCGGCATCACGTTGCTTGGCGGGTTGGCGTTTGGCAGATCGCTGTTGGGCTATGTCTTTGATTCCGCCTTCAATCTCGACGCCGAAGGCTGGCGCAAGCTCACTTTCCGATGGGGACTCTTCTTCCTTTTTCTGGCTGCGCTGAACGAGGTCGTGTGGCGCAACTTTTCTGAGGAAGCCTGGCTTTATTTCAAGGTCTGGGGCACGATTCCCATTACCCTTGTCTTCACGTTAAGCCAAATGCCGTTGATCCTGCGCCATTCGCTCGAGGACAAGACCGGCAAGGAAGAGAAGGCCGGCAAATAGAGCAATTCCAGGAAAGTGTGTAGCGGCTTTCCCGGGAAAAGCGCGTAGCGCTTTCCCTAGGGAATTGCGTCAAAATAAGAGGAGAGGGGGCATGGAATTCATCACCACACGCGACGAGTTGAGGACGATCTACAAGACGCCTCGGCCGACTGACGGCTCGATCCGCAAGGAACTGACGGCATTGGACGGCCACTGCCGTTCCTTCATCGGCAAGAGCCCTTTCGTGCTGATCGGCTCGTCCGACGGCGCCGGCAATGCCGATGTGACGCCCAAGGGCGACAGGCCGGGCTTCGTAACAGTGCTCGACGAGAAGACCATCGCCATCCCCGACCGGCCCGGCAACAACCGGCTCGACACGCTGGAGAACATCCTTCTCAATCCCTCGGTTGGGCTGCTCTTCCTCATTCCCGGCATGAACGAAACGCTGCGTGTCAACGGCGATGTCCGCTTCACCGTCGATGCGGCGTTGCGTGAGCGGCTGGCGGTCGACGGCAAGGCACCGCAAAGCGTCGTCGTGGTGACGGTCAGGCCGCCTATATGCATTGCGCCAAGGCCTTCATGCGCTCCGAACTGTGGAGGCCGGAGAGCTGGTACGACCGCGCGACGCTGCCGACGCTCGGCCAGATCCTGCGCGACCAGTTGGCGCTCGCCGATTCGGCCGAGGCGACCGACCGCTGGCTGGACGAGGAATACAGGGAGACCATGTGGTAGCGTGATCGGCAACGAATCGCCCAAGCCGGTCTTCCATTCCTTTGCTGAACATCCTCGCCATCTCCGGCAGCCTGCGCGCCGCCTCGACCAATTCGGCCCTGGTCGCGGCACTCGCGCAAAACGCGCCGCCGGACTGTCACGTCTCCGTCTACGATGGGCTTGGGCGGCTGCCGATTTTCAACCCCGACGATGAAGGCGAGCGGACGCCGCCGCAAGCAGCAGTGCTGATCGATGCGGTCACCGCCGCTGACGGCGTCATCGTCTCCTGCCCGGAATATGCCCACGGTGTGCCAGGCGGCCTGAAGAACGCGCTTGACTGGCTGGTGTCGCGCGATGCCGCCGTTGGCAAGCCAGCCATGCTGGTGCATGCCTCGCCGCGCTCGCTGTTTGCCCGCGCCGCACTGGTCGAGGTCATGCGGATAATGTCTTTCGCGCTCCATGCGGAAGCAGCGCTCGAAATAGCGCTGCTCGGCAAGAAGCTGCTGGAGGTGGAGGATATCTTATCGCAGCCGGAAAACCGGCTGACGATGCGCGATGCCCTATCCGCCTTCGCGGAGTTCATCCGCTCGCGGTGAACGCCGGACCGTGCTTTCGTCATCCCAGGGTCTCCGCGACGGAGCTTCGCTCCTGCTCCGCCCTGGGATGACGACGCTAGGAGCTGCGGCCAATCTGTGCCGGGAACTATCCCTTGCCCCTCCGCGTCTCGACGTCGGTCTGGCCGACGAACCAGTCGCGGGCAGCGACCTCCTCGAAGACTATCCAGACATCATTGTTGGTCAGGCCGGTGACGCCGGTGATGGCCGCCGTCACCTGGGCGGCGATCGCGGCCTTTTTGCCGGCCGGGTCATCGGCAATCACCTCCTTGACCAGGCGGATATTCACGAATGGCATGGTTCCCTCCCTTGCATACGTTTGGCGGCCGCTCAGTAGGTTTTGGCGCCGTTGACCATGAGCCGGACCATGTAGAGGGATGTGGTGCCGGCGATGTAGAGGCAGTTCAGCTTGTTGCCGCCGAACACGCAATTGGCGACGACTTCCGGTACCTTGATCTTGCCGATCAGCGTCCCGTCCGGATCGTAGCAATGGACCCCGTCGGCGGCACTGGTCCAGATGCGGCCGGCCGCATCCAGCCTGAAACCGTCGAACAGGCCGGCGGTGCAGTCGGCAAAGACCTTTTCGCCTGAGACCGTCTTGCCGCCCTGGTCGACATTGAACACCCGGATGTGCGCCGGGTTTTGGGCGCCATGGGTGCGGCCGGTGTCGGCGACATAGAGCTTGCTTTCGTCGAGCGAGAAGGCGAGCCCGTTGGGCCTGACCATGTCGGTGATCACCGCCTCGGTCTCGCCGGTGCCGGGATCGACCCGGTAGACATGGCAGGCGCCGATCTCGCTTTCGGCCTTGTCGCCCTCGTAATCGGTATCGATGCCGTAGCTCGGGTCGGTGAACCAGATCGAGCCGTCGGACTTGACCACCGCGTCATTGGGCGAGTTCAGCCGCTTGCCGCGCCATTTGTCGGTGATGGTGATGACCGAGCCGTCATGCTCGGTGCGGCTGACGCGGCGGCCGGAATGCTCGCAAGTAACCAGCCGGCCTTGCCGGTCGACGGTGTTGCCGTTGGAATTGCCGGACGGCTGACGGAACACGCTGACGCTGCCGTCGGTCTCGTCGTAACGCAGCATGCGATTGTTCGGGATGTCGGACCAGACCACATAGCGCCCGGCCGCGAACCAGGCCGGTCCTTCCGCCCATCGGCAGCCGGTAAACAGCCTGTCGACCTGTGCATTGCCGTTGAACAGCCGCGAAAAGCGCGGATCGAGAACTTCGTAGAATTCACTGGCCATGGTTCCTCCCGGTAGCAGTCGCTTGGCAAGGCGCGATCAAGCCAGCCCACGATCGATATGGCAAGATCGATGATGCGTCAGAAGCATTATGGAAGCGACTGCTGGCCCGGACGGCAGGTCACATCCCGTTAACCGGCTATGCGCCCAGCGCAATGGTGCATTGCAACATCTTATTTTTGCAACGCACCATAACTATGTCATGCTCCGTATCGATCAAGGGAGGAACAACTGGCCGCGAAACGCGGCGCAAAAAGGAAACTCGCTATGATCATCGACAGCCTCATGAGCCGCGCTCGCGCCAGCATCGCCAAGCGCCGGCATTACAACCGCCTCGTCGCCGAAATCGACAGCTTCAGCAGCCGTGACCTCGCCGACATGCGCGCCGACCGCAGCGAAATGCTCTACCAGGTCCACAAGCAGATCTACGGCTGAGTCTTCGGTCGACCTATCACGTTCGTCATCCTTGGGCGTAGCGACGCAAAGCGGAGAAAAGACCCTAGCATGACGAAACGGCGGGCCATCAGCCCGGCATGGCCAGCGCCTTCTCGATTTCGGGTAACAGCAGCGTCCGCGCCGAGTCCGGCGTCAGCGGTCCTACATGCTTATAGGCGATCTTGCCATCCTTGCCGATGACGAAGGTCTCCGGCACGCCGTAGACACCCCAGTCGATCGCCGTGCGTCCGGCCTGGTCGACGCCGATCGCCTGGAATGGGTTGCCGAGATCGCCAAGGAACCGACGGGCGTTTTCCGGCTGGTCCTTGTAGTTCAGCGCGGCCATGACGAAACGTCTGTCCTGCGACAGCGCCAGCAGCACCGGATGCTCTTCGCGGCACGGCGCGCACCAGGACGCGAAGACATTGACCAGCGTCACCTTGCCGGCGAACTGTTTTGAATCAAGGCCCGGCAAATTGGTGCCTTCGAGCGCCGGCAAGTTGGTCTGCGGCGCCGGCAGGCCGATCAGCGCCGACGGCACTTCCGACACGTCGCGCCCGGACAAAAGCTGCGCCAGGAACAATCCCGCCAGCCCGAGAAAGACCAGCAGCGGCAGCAGCACGATCAGGCGGCGGCGCGCCGGTGTTTGGGTTTCCGTGCTCATGATTTTACTGCCTTATCGGAGCGCCGGCGCACGCCGGATGCCTCCAGCTCGGCAAGCTCTCGCTTGCGGCCGCGCTGGTCGAGCAGAATCCAGCCGATCAGCCCGGCCAGCACCACGGCCGTGATCGCATAGGCGGCGGTGACATAAAGCGCATGTACGCTCATGCTTTTCGCTCCGCGGCGCTTTCCAACCGGTCCGTCTCACGCCGTTCCAACATGTCTTCTCTTAACGCTGCGCCATCGGCTCCGCAATTGTTCGCCGCGCCGCAGGCATGAGCTGAAGCCAACGCATCAATCCGTTCCGTGCCGTAGCGCCAGCGCCGCCGCCACAGGGCCGAGCACGGCAAGAAACAAGGTCAGCGCGGCAAGAATGAGGAAGGGCTGCAGGAATGGATCGGGGTCCGCCACCGCGCCATAGCTTGCCGATACGCCGAAGATCAGCACGGGAATGGTCAGCGGCAGCACGAGCACCGAGATCAGCAGCCCGCCACGCGGCAACGCCACTGCCACCGCTGCACCGGCAGCACCGATGAAGGTGATCGCCGGCGTGCCTACCAGAAGCGTCAACGCCGTGGCGCCGATGCCGGCCGGCTCCATGTTCATGAACAGGCCGAGCAAGGGAGCGGCGATGACCAGCGGCAGCACGCTTCCCGCCCAATGCGCCAGGCATTTCGTCAGAACGGTCAAGGCCAGCATGTGCCGGTCGTTGCCAAGCACCAGAAGATCGAGCGAGCCGTCCTCGCGGTCGGCCTGGAACAGCCGGTCGAGGCCGAGCAGGCAGGCCAGCAAGGCGGCGATCCACAGGATCGCCGGGCCGATGCGGGCCAGCAGCTTCAGCTCGGGACCGACGCCGAAGGGGATGGTCGCGATAACGGCGAGAAAGAAAATCACGCCGGTAAGCGCCCCGCCGCCGGCGCGGATACTCAGGCGGATGTCGCGCAGGAAGAGGGCTAGCATGATGTGAGATGCTTTCGCCTGTGAAGGAATGCCAACATCAGCCGGTCATCCTCAATTCCTTTCCCTCGATCCCCAGCGGCAAATGCGTCGCCGCAACCACGATCCCCCCACTCTCGAGGTGCTTCCCCATCAATTCGCCGAATCTCTCCTCCGAAGCATTGTCCAGTCCTGCCGTCGGCTCATCGAGCAGCCACAATGGCCGGTGGCTTACCAGCAGTTTTGCAATCGCCGCGCGGCGGCGTTGCCCGGTCGAGAGATAGCCGAACGGCAGATGGCCGATGCCGCCCAGCCCGACGGTTTCCAGCGCCTCTTCAACACCCGCGGAACCGGCGCCCGAAAAATCGCGCCAGAAGCACAGGTTTTCCGTAACGCTCAGCGCCGTCTTCATCGCGTTGAGGTGGCCGAGATAGTGACACGCCGAGGCGGCCGACGGAAAGTCTTCGCCACCACCTTCGAACCGCACACGGCCTGCCGCCACCGGCAACAGCCCGGCGACGATCCTGAGCAGCGTCGATTTGCCGGCGCCGTTCGGCCCGGTGACGACCAGCGCCTGGCCATCCCCCAGCGCGAATTCGATGCCGGAAAATACCGTCTCGCCGCCGCGTTCGCCGCCAAGATTTTCGGCGATCAGCCGCATCCGTTCCCCTTCGCCGAAAGTTCAGGCGCGGCTTCGGTGCGCCGCAGCAAAAATGGCAATTCCGTGTCTAGAACTATTCCAGAAAATTCTCTATATCCGCATCATCCGTGCCAGCGGTCGGCACGGGAACCGAATTTGCGCCGAACCAGCGCGCGTGCCGCCTTGAACGGCCCGGACGCTTGGGAACGGATAGCGGAAATGGCCGTACCCGCACCTTTGCGCGTGATTTGCATGCCCACTGGCGTCCGTTCCCTTCCGGCAACCGACAGTTAGGGATCGCACGTGTCCAAATCACTCGACAGCTTCAATTGCCGCCGCACGCTGACCGCCAGCGGCACCGAGTACATCTACTATGACCTTGTCGAGGCCGAAAAGAACGGCCTCACCGGTATTGCCCAATTGCCCTATTCGATGAAGGTGCTGCTGGAGAATCTGCTGCGCAACGAGGACGGCCGTTCCGTTACCAAGGAGAGCATCCAGGCGGTCGCCGGCTGGCTGACTGACCGGGGCACCGCCGGCGTCGAGATCGCCTATCGCCCGGCTCGCGTGCTGATGCAGGATTTCACCGGCGTTCCAGCCGTGGTCGACCTTGCCGCCATGCGCGACGCCATGGCCTCGCTCGGCGGCGACCCGCAAAAGATCAATCCGCTGGTGCCGGTCGATCTGGTCATCGACCACTCGGTCATCGTCGACGAATTCGGCACGCCACTGGCTTTCGCCCGCAATGTCGAGCTTGAATATGAGCGCAACGAGGAACGCTACAAATTCCTGAAATGGGGCCAGCAGGCGTTCCGCAATTTCCGCGTCGTGCCGCCCGGCACTGGCATCTGCCATCAGGTCAATCTCGAATATCTCGGTCAGGTCGTGTGGACCAACAGCGAAGACGGCGAGACCACCGCCTATCCCGACACCTGCGTCGGCACCGATTCACATACCACGATGATCAACGGCCTCGGCGTTCTCGGCTGGGGCGTCGGCGGCATCGAGGCGGAGGCCGCGATGCTTGGCCAGCCGGTCTCCATGCTGCTGCCTGAAGTCATCGGCTTCCGGCTCACCGGCAGGCTGAGGGAAGGCGTCACCGCCACCGACCTGGTGCTCACCGTCACCCAGATGCTGCGCAAGAAGGGCGTCGTCGGCAAGTTCGTCGAATTCTTCGGGCCGGGCCTGTCCAACATGACGCTGGCCGACCGCGCCACCATCGGCAACATGGCGCCGGAATATGGCGCCACCTGCGGCTTCTTCCCGGTCGACAGCGAAACCATCCGCTATCTCACAATGTCCGGTCGCGACGAAAGCCGCATCGCCCTGGTCGAGGCTTATTCTAAGGCGCAAGGCTTGTGGCGCGATGCCGGCTCGGCCGATCCGGTCTTCACCGACCTGCTGGAGCTCGATCTCGGCAGTGTCGTCCCGTCGATGGCCGGCCCGAAGCGGCCGGAAGGCCGGGTCGCACTTGAAGACATTCCGGCCGGCTTCGCCAAGGCCATGGAGTCCGAATACAAGAAGGCCGCCGAAATCGACAAGCGCTATGCCGTCGAGGGCACGAACTACGATCTTGGCCATGGCGATGTGGTCATCGCCGCCATCACCTCCTGCACCAACACCTCGAACCCGAGCGTGCTGATCGGCGCCGGGCTGTTGGCGCGCAATGCCAACCGGCTCGGCCTCAAGCAGAAGCCGTGGGTCAAGACCTCATTGGCGCCGGGCAGCCAGGTCGTCGCCGAATATCTCGAGAAATCCGGCCTGCAGAAGGAGCTCGACCAGATCGGCTTCAACCTGGTCGGCTTCGGCTGCACCACCTGCATCGGCAATTCCGGCCCGTTGCCGGCGCCGATCTCCAAGACCATCAACGATAAGGGCTTGATTGCTGCGGCAGTTTTGTCCGGCAACCGCAATTTCGAAGGCCGCGTCTCGCCCGACGTGCAGGCGAACTATCTCGCCTCGCCGCCGCTGGTCGTCGCCCACGCGCTGGCCGGGACGGTGACCAAAGATCTGACCACCGAGCCGCTCGGCGACGATCGCAACGGCAGTCCGATCTATCTCAAAGACATCTGGCCAAGTTCGGTCGAGATCCAAGAATTCATCGAGAAGAACGTCACGCGCGAATTGTTCGCCCGCAAATATGCCGACGTCTTCAAGGGCGACGAGTACTGGCAGAACGTCAAGGCGCCGGAAGGCCAGACCTATGCCTGGGACGACAATTCGACCTATGTGCAGAACCCGCCCTATTTCGCCGGCATGAAGTCAGGCTTCGGCAAGATCGGCGATATCAAGGGCGCGCGTGTGCTCGGTCTGTTCGGCGACAAGATCACCACCGACCACATTTCGCCGGCCGGTTCGATCAAGGCGGCCTCGCCGGCCGGCAAGTATCTCACCGACCACGGCGTCGGCGTCGCCGATTTCAACCAGTACGGCACGCGCCGCGGCAATCATGAGGTGATGATGCGCGGCACCTTCGCCAATATCCGCATCCGCAACCATATGCTGGGCGAGAACGGCCGCGAGGGCGGCTACACCATCCATTACCCCTCGAAAGAAGAGGAATCGATCTACGACGCCGCGATGCGCTACAAGAAGGAAGGCGTGCCGCTGGTCATCTTCGCCGGCGTCGAATATGGCAACGGCTCGTCGCGTGACTGGGCGGCCAAGGGCACCAATTTGCTGGGCGTCCGCGCGGTCATCGCCCAGTCCTTCGAGCGCATCCACCGCTCCAATTTGGTCGGCATGGGCGTGATCCCCTTCGTCTTCGAGGAAGGCACCTCATGGGCCTCGCTCAACCTCAAGGGCGACGAACTGGTCGAGATCGACGGACTGAGCAACATCAAGCCGCGGCAGAAGATGATCGCCAGGATCACCTACGGCGACGGCAGCGTCAAAGAGGTTCCGATCATCTGCCGCATCGATACGCTGGACGAGCTCGACTACTTCAAGAATGGGGGCATCCTGCAATACGTGCTGCGCGATCTGGCCGCTTAAGGGAGTAGGGCAATAAGGGAGTAGGGCAGTAGGGTGAAGCAAAGAGAAGCGACTTATTCCCCTACTGCCCTACTGCCCTGTCTTGGCTTGCCAAACCGCGCTGTCGCCGCCAGCAGCACGCCGAGCATCAGCCCGTTGAATATGTGCCACAGGAAATGCGTGCCGAGCGGAAAGCCGCCGCAGACCAGCGGATCGATCATCCTGCAGATGACCGACACGACGAAGATCGCCGAACCCGCCAGATTGTACCAGCCGGCGCGATTGCCGCTGGCCGCCACCCAGGCGCCGAAGAAGGCGAGCGCCAGAAACGGAGGCAGATAGCCGGTCGTCCCGTTCGACGCCTGGCGCAGCCAGTCGGGCACGGCAAAGGTCACCAGCCCGGCAACGGCGTAAAAGGCGACGAAGATGGCGATCGCCCTGCCCCATTTCATGCCGAGAAAACGTCGCAGGTTGAACAGCGTGTAGGCCAGCGTGAACCCTGCAATGGGCAGCACGTCGGCCAGGATCATTGCCCTTGTGGCAAAGGTATGGAACAGCGACGAGCCGATGCCGATCGCCACCACCCACCAGGCCAGCACTTCGGCGAAGGTGCCGGTGCCGCGCTTGCGCACCTGCCAGACACCCCATAGCCCGGCGGCAAAAAAAGCCAGATTGCTCAGCGCATTGAGCGGTTCGGCCCAGAATTCCGGCCCCGTCCGTTCGCAATAGAGGTCGACCGGCGCCAGGAGAGATTGCCACATGCTGATTGCCGCCCGAATCGCTTCCATCGTGAAGTGCAAGTCCACCTATTGCGCCCTTGCCAGCGGTTGCAACGGCAAAATTTCACCGCAACGTGACTTCCCGTTGACTGCCGCTTCTGCCACATATTTCGACAACCAGAACAAAGCCGGCGTCACCGGCGGGATCGGAACGGCCATGCCATCTCGAAGACCATTGCGGCTTGCGGCCCTTGCGCTGGCCCTCTCGGCGTTTGCCGGCAGGGCCCTTGCCGAGCCAACCGACAAGCCATTAGGCGTCGTCGAGCTCTTCACCAGCCAGGGATGCAACTCCTGTCCGCCGGCCGACGAATTCTTCGCCGAGCTTGCCGCCAAGGAGGACATCGTCGCGCTCGCCTATCATGTCGATTATTGGGATTACCTCGGCTGGCAGGACACGCTGAGCCGCAAGGAAAATACCGAGCGGCAATACGAGTATATGCGCGCCTTCGGCAGTCGTTCCGTCTACACCCCGCAAGCCGTCATAAACGGCCGCAGCCATGTCAACGGCGCCAGCCGCGAGGAAGTCGACGGCGCGCTGGCCCGCATGGAGAGGGTCGGCGAAGGCATGCGCGTCGGCATCAAGGTCAGCCGGACCAGCGATCGCGTCATGATCGATGCCGGCGACGCCGTTAGCGGCCCCACCGACGCGCATGTCGTCATCGTCTATTTCAACCCGCCACAGACGATAAAGATCGGCAAGGGCGAAAACAGCGGCCGCAGCATGACCTACTGGAACGCCGTCTCCACCATCCAGACCGCCGGCATGTGGCACGGCAAGGCGCAGCGCTACGAACTGCCGATGAGCGAGATCGCCAAGAAGGGCGGCTGCGCCGTGCTGCTGCAGTCGGTCGGCAAGGACGGCATGCCCGGTCCGATCCTGGGTGCAGCCTTTATCCGCAAGCCTTAAGCGGGGACCTCTCCTTCTCCCCTTGTGGGAGAAGGTGGATCGGCGCGCAGCGCCGAGACGGTTGAGGGGTGCTGGAAGAATTGAGGCGGCGGCGATTTCAAGGAAATTGCCAAGCTGGAACACCCCTCATCCGTCGCCTTCGGCGACACCTTCTCCCACAAGGGGAGAAGGGAGAACCGCGCTCAACCTTCTGATGGCAGCCAATCCGGACGGATCGCACCGCCACGGCTCCGGCCAATAAAAAACCGGCGTCAGCTTGCTTCTGACGCCGGTCATTTAGGTTTTGGGATCGTCGCACCCGATCTTTCCAAGGAAAAACCGAGGTTGGTTCGATCCGACGCAGACCCGTGGGCGGGGGGCTTGGGGTTTACGAGCCGGTGCCGGACCGAACCGTCTCAGGCAACACCGGTAAATTCGTCGGACATTGGGGCATGAGCACGGATAAAAAAAGGCAGGATTGTGGCGAAGCATCACCAATTCCAACAGGCGTTTCGCAAACGTGACTGGACGCTGGAGAAACCGCGCGGTGCTGGCCTTGCCCGGCCGGGCCTTGCAATTCGGCAACGAAAGCGCCAACTTTGGTCGGCGTACGATTCATTGCGAGGATCCAGGCATGACTGATCGCAGCAGCGGGACGGAGGATGGGGACGCATCCGCAATATTGATCCCGCTGCATGAGGCAAGACGCGAACGCCTCGACCAGCCGGTGCGGTTCGACCGGCGCGAACTGGACCAGATCCTCAGGCTCTACGGCCGTATGGTTGCCGCCAACGAGTGGCGCGACTATGCCATCGACCATCTCGCCGACCGCGCCGTTTTTTCCGTCTTCCGCCGCACCAGCGAAGTGCCGCTTTTCCAGATCGTCAAGGATCCGAAGCTGGCGCGCCGGCAAGGCGCGTTCGCCGTCATCGCCGCCGGCGGGCGCATCCTCAAGCGCGGCCAGGAACTCGGCCGGGTGCTTGGCGTGTTCGACCGAACACTGAAGCTGGTCGAGGCGTAACCCTTTATTTTTGCTGGCGGAACTTCCGCTCGGGCAGCGATTGCGGATCAGGCGGGATGGACGCCCCGCCATTGATCGGCAGTTGCATGAACACCGTGTCCAGCCAGCGTCCGTGCTTGTAGCCTGAGCCTTCCAGGCGGCCGGAATGACGAAAGCCGAGCTTCTCGTGCAGCCGTACCGAGGCGCTGTCGGGCCGGCCGTCGCCGATCACCGCGATGATCTGGCGAAAACCCGCCGCCTTGGCCGCCTCGATCAGCCCTTGCATCAAGAGCAGCCCGACGCCTTGCCCATTGGCCTCGGGCGCGACATAGACGGAATCCTCAACGACGAAGCGGTACGCCGGGCGCGGCCGGAACGCTCCGGCATAGGCATAGCCGAGCACGGCGCCGGCCTTTTCTGCAACGAGATAGGGAAAGCCGCCCGCCATCAGGTTGTCGAAGCGCACGCCCATCTCGGTGCGGCTTGGCGGTTCGAGTTCATAGCTCGCCGTGCCATTCGTCACCGCGTCGGCATAGATTTCGGTGATCCGGTCGAGATCGGCCGACGTCGCGGCCCGCAAGGTGATGCTGCTCATAATTTAGGCACGTCGTTCATCTGCCCTATATCACAGCAAAAGCCGGCACAAAAGAAAAGGGCGGCCATTGGGCCGCCCTTTCCAAACTCGCTGGTCCAGGAAAACCGTATTTAGCGACGGTCGCCCATGAACTGCAGCAGAAACATAAATAGGTTGATGAAATCGAGATAGAGCCTCAATGCGCCCATAATCGCCTTGCGGCCGGCGACATCAGTCTCGTCGCCCTCGAAGTACATCTCCTTGATGTTCTGCGTGTCGTAGGCGGTGAGGCCCGCGAAGATCAGCACGCCGATCGCCGAAACGGCGAAGGAAAGCGCCGACGACTGCAGGAAGACGTTGATCACCATCGCGATGATCAGGCCGACCAGGCCCATGACCAGGAACGAACCGAACGCCGAGAGATCGCGCTTGGTCGTGTAACCGTAGAGCGACAGCCCGCCAAAGGCGGCGGCGGTGGCGAAGAAGGTCTGCGAGATGCTGGCGGTGGTGTAGACCAGGAAGATCGACGACAGCGACAGGCCGACGAGGCCGGCGTAGACCCAGAATGTCGTCTGCGCGGCCGAAACGCTCATCGACTGGACGCGGAACGACAGGAACATCACCGCTGCCAGCGGGGCGAAGATCACCAGCCATTTCAGCGGCGAGCCGAAGATCGCGTAGCCGAACGAGGTCAGCATCTCGCCGCTTGGCAACGTCGCGACGGCCGAGGCGGGATCGCTGGTGGTGGCCAGCATGATTGTGCCGACCGCGGCAAGGCCGGTGATGAGGAGGCCAAGCCCCATCAGATTGTAGACCTTAATCATATAGGCCCGCAGGCCCTGGTCGATGGCAGCATCGACGCCGGCGCCGGGCACGGCGCGCGTCTGATAATTGCGAACGGGATCAGCCATGGAAATCCTCATATTGCTTCTGCCCCGTCCGGTGTCAGGTCCTTTTGAACCCAGGCGCCGCTGGCGGGGCTCCAGCATGCCTGCGCCGAAATATGATGGTTCTTGGCGTAAAGGACAAGACCGTAACCAAACGTAATGCTCCGTGAAGTGCCGGAGATACGGTTTTATTGGCCTTCCCGCCCGGAACATTACCGAGATTTAATCGAAACCGGCTCTGGCTCAAAGATTCCGCAGCACCGGCGCCGCCTTGTGGCCCAGCACCCGCCACGTGCCGGCAAGGCCTATGCCGACCGTGACCACCAGCGAAAAGCCGATGGTCGCCACCGCCACCTCCGGCATGAAGTGCGATGGCAGCGTCATGATGCGCGCGACGACGAACCACGCCGCCACACCGCCCGCTGCCAGCGCGAAGATCGCAGTGGCAAGGCCGATCAGCATGTATTCCAGCGAAAACGCGGCGATCAGCGTTTTCCTGGTCGCACCCAGGGTCTTCAGCACCACCGCGTCGTGAATGCGAGCCCGGTTGCCGGCGGCGAGCGCCCCGGCCAGCACCAGCACCGAGGCGATCAACGCCACGCCCGCTGCTGCCCTGATTGCTGTGCCGAGCTGCGCCACCAGCCGGTTGACGATTTCGAGCGCGTCCTTGACCCTGACCGTCGTCACCGCTGGAAAGGCACGCGTGACGGCGTTGAGAAGATGCGCATCGTCGGCTGCCGACGCATTCGTCTCGGTCAGCGTCGCCAACCAGCCATGCGGCGCATCGGCGAATGTGTTGGGCGAGAACACCATGACGAAATTGATGCCCATGGTTTCCCATTCGACCTGGCGGAAATTGGCGATCTTGGCCGTGATGTTGCGGCCGAGCACGTTGACGGTGATGGTGTCGCCGAGCTTCAGCCCGATCTCTTTGCCTTCCTCGGCGGAAAACGAGACCAGCGGCTCGCCGGCATAGTTCTCCGGCCACCAGCTGCCCTCGGTCAGCGTCGCATTCTCCGGCAGCTTTGCGTCATAGGTCAGGCCGCGATCGCCGCGCAGTACCCAGGCGCCTTCGGCCGGAACCTTGACCTTGTCGACATCGACGCCGTTGAGCGCCATCACCCGGCCGCGCAGCATCGGCACCTTGATCAGCTTGCCTTGCGGTGCCTCTTTGCCGAGCAGCGCGGAGAAGGCATCGACGTCACCGCTCTGGATATCGACGAAGAAGAAGTTCGGTGCCCTTTCCGGCAGGCTGCCCGAGATCTGCCGCCTGAGATTGCCGTCGATCAGCGCCAGCGTCACCAGCAGCGTCAGCCCGAGTCCCAACGACAGCACCACGGACGGCGTCAAGGCGCCAGGCCGATGGATGTTGCCGATGGCGAGCCTGAGCGCGGTCGAGCGCACGCGCGGGCTTTTCTTCGCCGCCCACTGCACCAGCGAGCCGACCACACGCAGCACCAGGAACGAAAAGATCGTGGCGCCAACGAAGATCGAGGCAATACGGCGGTCGCCGGAAAACAGGATCGCCAGTACCGCGAGCAGCAGCGCGATGCCCAATGCCGCGGCGATATAGAGCGGGCGTGGAAAACCGCGGCCCTCGAAACCCATTTCGCGAAACAGCGCCGTTGCCGGCACGTCGCGGGCGCGGCCGAGCGGCAGCAAGGCGAAAGCCAGCGTCACCAGCAGCCCGAACAGCGCTGCCATGCCGAGGGCGCCGGGATAGAACCCACCTTCCGCCGGCACTGGAATGACCGATTGGAGTGCCGCGCTGGCCGCGAACGGCATCAGCGCGCCCAGCACAAGGCCTAGCGTGATGCCGAGGGCGGCGATCATCAGGATCTGCACCAGATAGACGGCAAAGACGAACCCTCCCGAAGCCCCCAGGCTCTTGAAGGTGGCGATGACGCCGCGCTTGCCGTCGAGATAGGCACGCACGGCATTGGCCACGCCGACCCCGCCGACCACCAGCGCCGTCAACCCGACCAGCGTCAGGAATTGCGAGAACCGTTCGATGTTGGAGGACAGCGCCGGCGCTGCGTTGCTGCGGGTGCGGATCGACCAGCCGGCCTGCGGGAACTGGTTTGCCGCCTGCTCCTGGATCGCCTTGATCTGTGCCTCAGTGGTGCCGCCGGGCAGGCGGACCTTATAGGCGTTCTCGACCAGGCTGCCCGGCTGGATCAGGCCGGAAGCGGCAAGCCCGTCGGTCGACACCATCAGCCGCGGCGCAAAACCGAAGCCATCCGACACTGCATCCGGCTCGTTGACCAGCCTGGCGCGCAGCTCGAACGTCGCGCTGCCGAGCTTTAGCCGGTCACCGATGCCAAGGTTCAGCCGCTCGAACAAGAGGTCCGGGGCGGCGGCGCCGAAGACGCCGGATTTTTCGCCGAACAGATCCTCTCGCGACAGCACCGGCTCGGTCTCCAGCGCACCATAGAGCGGATAGGCGCCGTCGACCGCCTTGGCCTCGACCAGCGCCTGGTCGGAGCCGTCCTCGAGCCTCGCCATCGAGCGCATATTGGCGCTGTGCGAAACCGTGCCAAGCCGGTCGAGGAAGCTGCGTTCGGCTCTGGTCGGATCGCGTTGGTTGAGCTGGAAGCGGAGATCACCGCCGAGCAGCGTCTGGCCCTGGTCGGCAACACCGGCGGAAATAGCCTGCGCCACCGAATTGACGCCGCCGATTGCCGCGACGCCGAGCGCGATGCAGGCAAGGAAGATCAGGAAGCCGGACAGCCCGCCACGCATTTCGCGCAGCGAAAACCGAAAGGCGAGCCTCAGCGTTCGCGCCAGCGGCATCACGCGGTCACCTTGCCAGCCCTGGTGGCCGGCTTAGGCGCGTCTTCGATCAGCCCCGACCGCATCGACACCTGGCGCGAGCAGCGCGCCGCGAGTAGCGGGTCATGCGTGACCAGCACCAGCGTCATGCCGCGTTCGGCCGCCTTGGCAAACAGCAGGTCGGCGACGTGCCGCCCCGTTGCCTGGTCGAGATTGCCGGTCGGCTCGTCGGCGATCAGGATGCGCGGCGACGGCGCCAGCGCCCGGGCGATCGCCACGCGCTGCTGCTCGCCGCCAGACAATTCGCCGGGGTAATGGGTGACGCGATCGCTGAGACCGACCGCCGCCAGCTCGCGCGCCGCCACGCCGAATGGATCGACATGGCCGGCAAGCTCCAGCGGGACAGCAACGTTTTCCAGCGCCGTCATATTAGGGATGAGATGGAAAGACTGGAACACGATGCCGATGTTTCGTCCCCGAAACGATGCGATCTGATCTTCGCTTTTGCCGTTGAGCAGCTCGCCGGCAATTCGGACCGTCCCCGAATCGACCCTTTCAAGCCCGGCCAAAACCATCAGCAATGTCGACTTTCCCGAACCTGAAGGTCCAACGATGCCTGTCGCTTCGCCGCCCGCCACATCGAGGCTGACGCCCTTCAGCACATGGACCGAGGATGCACCTTCGCCGAGCGTCAGCGATACGTCTTTCAGCGAAATGACGGCTTCTTCCAAAATCAAATCGTCCTATATGGGGGATGAAGGCTAGAGCATCCGATGCTCGACAAAGACGAAAACCTGCCTTCGCCAACAGATGTTCCTGGTCATATGGGGCCTGCCGCATGGCTTTCAAACACACCTTTGCCGCAGCCTTCGCCCTTTTCCTCGCCATTTGCGGCGCCATTTCGTCGGCGCGCGCCGAACCGTTCACCATTGTCGGTTTCGGCGACAGCTTGATGGCGGGTTATGGCCTCGGGCCAGGTCAGGGCTTCACCGAGAAGTTGCAGGCGGCGCTGCGCGCCAAGGGCTACGATGTCACGGTCGCCAATGCCGGCGTCTCCGGCGATACGACGAGCGGCGGCCTGTCGCGGCTCGACTGGTCGGTGCCGGACGGCACGCAGCTGGTCATCCTGGAGCTCGGCGCCAATGACATGCTGCGCGGCGTTTCGCCCGCCATAGCGGAAAAGAACCTGGACGCCATGCTGGCAAAGCTGAAGCAGCGCAAGATCGCCGTTTTGCTGGCCGGAATGCGCGCGGCGCCCAATCTCGGCGCCGACTACCAGAACGCCTTTGACGCGACCTTTCCGAGACTGGCTGAAAAATATGGCGTGCCGCTCTATCCTTTCTTTCTCGAGGGCATCGCCGGTCAATCCGTCCTGCAACTCGAGGACGGCCTTCATCCAAACGCCCGAGGCGTCGACCGCATCGTCGAGGGTATCCTGCCCAGTGTGGAGAAGACCATTGAAGCGGTCCGGGGCAATTCCTGAAGGCAAGGGTTCGTCGTCGCAACACCTTCCGCAGGGGAAGCTTTTAGGCAGGCCTGCGACCAACAAACCCCTTGCCCCGTTTGAATATCGATGATTCGCTAGGGGCAAGAGTTCGATTCGAGGACAGGAGGCTTCCCATGCCGCGTCTTTTTACCGCCCTCGAGATACCGCGTGATGCCGCTCTTTCACTGTCCCTGCTCAGGGGCGGCCTGCCCGGAGCCCGCTGGATCGATGTCGAAAACTATCATCTGACGCTGCGCTTCATCGGCGATGTCGAGGGCCATGTCGCCGACGACATCGCCAATGCGCTTGACCGTGTTCACCGCCCGTCCTTCCCGCTGACGCTGTCCGGCGTCGGCGCCTTCGGCCAGAAGAAGCCGCATGCGGTGTGGGCCGGGGTCGCCGCTTCGCCCGATCTTTCCGCATTGCAGGCCGAGATCGAGCGCATCTGCCAGCGGCTCGGCATCCCGGCCGACCCGCGCAAGTTCATGCCGCATGTGACGCTGGCCCGCCTGCGCAATTCGAGCCCGCTCGACGTCGCCCAGTACCTGTCGGCACGCGGCAATTTTTCGACGCTGCCGTTCCGGGTCGGCCGCTTCGTGCTGATGTCGTCGCGCGATTCGGTTGGCGGCGGGCCTTACGTCGTCGAGGAGGCCTGGCCGCTTTCAGGTGCCGACAACCGCGTCGCCAGCCGTTTGGTCGGCGCCGCCGACGCTTCGCGGATCATGCGGTAGACGGACATGGCCAGGGAGAAACTAGCAAAAGAGGCGATCCGCGCCGAACTTGCCGGCCTCGACGGCTGGTCGCTGGCCAAGGATGGTGGCTCGATCACCCGCAGCTTCACCTTCAAGAATTTCTCCGAAGCCTTTGCCTTCATGACCCGCGTTGCCCTGGCCGCGGAGAAGATGGACCACCATCCCGACTGGTCGAACGTCTACAAGACGGTAAACGTGACCCTCAACACGCACGACGCCGGCGGCCTGACCGCGCTGGATTTCGATCTGGCCAGGAAAATGAACCGCTATTTCGGCGGCTGAGCCTATCTGCACCTTGCAGCGAGGTTCGGCTTTCACCACATTTTGCGTCGCGGTCACGCGTGAAGTCACGCGACGGCCGCAAGGAGAGGTTGATGGCGCAAAAATCCGGTTTTGATTTCTTCGGCCTCGGCAGCAAGCCGGGCAACGAGAGCGAAGTGCGCGAAAAGTTCTGGCGTACGGCGAAGAAGGCCGCCCGGCAGATCCCGTTCATGGAAGAGGTGGTCGCCGCCTATTACTGTGCCATGGACAAGAAGACGCCGCTGCGCGCCAAGGGCACCTTGCTGGCTGCGCTCGGCTATTTCGTGCTGCCGACGGACGTCATCCCCGATTTCATCCTTGGGCTAGGCTTCACCGACGACATCGCCGTGCTGACCGCCGCGATTACCGCCGTCAGCGCCCACATCACGCCGGCGCACCGGCTCGCCGCCAGGCAGGCCATCGCCGACAAGAGCTGAGCCGGTACGGCGCAAAAAATCGCGCGAGACTTTCCGGCCGTCAAACCCACCGCCGCACCCGCGCCTTGTAGGCGCGATAGGCATCTCCGAACTTCCGCTCGAGATAGCGCTCTTCCGGCGCGATAACGCCGGTATTGATCACCCACAGCAGGGGGATGACGAGCGCGATAGCCCAAAGACTTCCGGCCGCGACGCCGAGGCCCAGATAGACGAGGGTCGTTCCCAGATAGAACGGATTCCTGGTGCGCCGATAGATACCGTCGACGACCAGCGCCGTCGTCGGCAAGGTCGGTGGTATGTTGGTGCCAGCGGCCTGAAAGCGGCCCGCCGCCATAAAGATGAACACGAAGCCGCACACCGCGAGCACAGCGCCGGTCAGATAGCCGGCGAGCGCCTGCCCGGCCATGACCGGGAGCGGCACGAGCACCTCGAGCACGGTTGCCGCCACCAGGAAGCCAAGGAAGATCAAAGGCGGCAGCGCAATGACCCCGGCCACGTCGGGCGCGCCCGATCCGCCCGCCGTCTCCCCGGCATCCGACCGGCGCACCGCGCCACCGGCCGTCCGCCGCATGGCGACACGAATGCCGAACACAATCGCCAGGACGGCTGTGCCGCCCGCGAGGATCAGGACTGTCTCGGAAACGGCCATGGCCAAATCTCCCGTAAGCCGCCAGGGAGGGCACCCTGGCCGAGCGCCGTAGCGGCGAACGCAGACATGGTACCGCCTGCAGGGAAATTCGTCACGCACCTCAAAAAGCGAGAATCGCGGCAAGACCTAGCTGCTTGAAAAGTCAAACTCTTGCCGTTTTCGTGGCCTCCAAGTCGCGGCAGGGACATTGCGCCAGCCGCTTTTTCGAGCGGCAGCGCGAAGACGGCGGCGGTTTCCTGGCGTGAACATCCTTTTCTCAGGGGAATTTCACCGTTTGGTAACCCAGATTAAATCAAAATGAAGCGACGGGCAGGACGCCGAGCCGGCCTGCCGCCGCACCAGTGGAATACGGGAAAAGCGATGCGCGGATTGATTGCTATAGTTTCCAGCCTGACCCTGGTGGCCTTGACGGCGCCTGCGCTGGCGCAGTCGGCAACCAAGATCGGCCAGCATAATGCCTGGGGCACCTACAGTTATCAGGCGTCGGGCGGCGGCAAGGTCTGCTATGTCCTGACGGTGCCAACCGACAAGCAGCCGCCGACGCTCGATCACGGCGACATGTTCTTCTTCGTCAGCCAGCGGCCGGGGCAGCAGGTGTCCTACGAGCCGCAATTCATCGCCGGCTATACCTTCCAGGAAGGTTCCAAGGCCACCGTCACCATCGACAAGAAGTCTTTTTCGATGTTCACGCGCGGCAAGTCGGCCTGGGTCGAGAACGCCGCCGAGGAGCCGGTGCTGATCGCCGCGATGAAGACCGGCACCGACATGAAGGTGTCGGCCAAGTCCGGCCGCGGCAACACCACCACCTACGTCTTCTCGCTGAAGGGCATCTCGGCGGCGCTGGCCTCGATCGCCAAGTGCAAGTAGGCGGTTAGGCGCGATCTTCCCTTCTCCCCTTGTGGGAGAAGGTGGATCGGCGCGCAGCGCCGAGACGGAAGAGGGGTGTTGGACGGAACGCCGTCGGCGCCAAGCTGGAACACCCCTCATCCGACCGAGCTTCGCTCGGCCACCTTCTCCCACAAGGAGAGAAGGAAGAACCCCGGCATGACTCCGCCGCTAACCTGTGCTATGCGCCGCGCTTCATTTCGGGCACGATGCTGTATTCGGCCGCAAATCGCTTATATTGGCGCAACAATGACCCTTTCATTCGATCTTACCGCCGAAGGCGCGCGTGACGCGTTGCGCACCCGCACGACGCCTGAAAAACCGTCGCTGATCGGCTTGACGCGAGCCGAACTCGGGGCCGCCCTCGTCGCCGCCGGCATCGTGCCGGAGCGCCAGGCGAAAATGCGCGCCCAACAGCTCTGGCATTGGATCTATGTGCGCGGCGTTTCCGACTTTGCCGGCATGTTCAACATCTCCAAGGATCTGCGCGCCGCCCTCGACACGCATTTCACCGTTGCCAGGCCCGAGATCGTCGAGGAGCAGATTTCCTCCGACGGCACGCGCAAATGGCTGTTCCGCTTTCCGCCGCGCGGCGCTGGCCGGCCGGTCGAGATCGAGACCGTCTACATTCCCGAAGAAGGCCGCGGCACGCTCTGCATCTCTTCGCAGGTCGGCTGCACCCTGACCTGCTCCTTCTGCCACACCGGCACGCAGAAGCTGGTGCGCAACCTGACCGCCGAGGAAATCCTCGCCCAGCTTTTGATCGCCCGGGACCGGCTCGGCGATTTCCCCGACCGCGATACGCCCGACGGCGCCATCGTGCCGGCCGAGGGCAGGAAAGTGTCCAACGTCGTCATGATGGGCATGGGCGAGCCGCTCTACAATTTCCAGGCGGTGAAAAAGGCCCTGCTGATCGCATCCGACGGCGACGGGCTTTCCCTGTCCAAGCGCCGCATCACGCTGTCGACCTCCGGCGTCGTGCCCGAAATCTTCCGCACCGGCGAGGAGATCGGCGTCATGCTGGCGATCTCGCTGCACGCCACCAATGACGATTTGCGCGATCTCTTGGTGCCCATCAACAAGAAGTATCCGCTGAAGGATCTAATCGCTGCCTGCCGCGCCTATCCAGGCCTGTCGAACGCTAAGCGGATCACCTTCGAATATGTCATGCTGAAGGACGTCAACGATTCCATCGACGACGCCAAGGCGCTGATCAAGCTGCTCAAGGGCATTCCGGCCAAGATCAATCTGATCCCGTTCAACCCGTGGCCGGGCACCAACTACCAGTGCTCGGACTGGGAAACGATCGAGAAATTCGCCGATTACATCAACAATGCCGGCTATGCCTCGCCGATCCGCACGCCGCGCGGCCGCGATATCCTCGCCGCCTGCGGCCAGCTCAAGTCGGACTCCGAGCGCATGCGCAAGGTCGACCGGCTGGCGCTGGAAGCGATGATGATCGCGGGGCATGGCGAGGCGTGAATCGCGTCGGCGCCTATCTGATCCGCTTCGCCGTCATCCTTGTCGGCTACGGCGTTGCATCGCTGGCTGCCAGCGCCTTCCTCAACATCATGTTCCTAGCGTCTCTGGGGCTGATGACGGACGAGACACAGCCGGTAGCGCAGGCCTCGCTGTGGTTTTCCGTCCCCTTCGTCGCGCTGTTCGTCGCCTATTTCGCCTTCATGCCGGCCGCCATCGCCATCCTCGTCTCCGAGATCCTTGGCCGGCGTGACTGGCTGTTCTATGCGCTGGCGGGTGCTGTGGTCTCGGCGGTCTTCCTTGGCTTCGTCCACCAGACGGCCGATGCCAATTTCGAGGTTACCAATACCAGCGTCATGCTGGCGGTGATCGGCTGCGGCATGGTCGGCGGTATTTTCTACTGGCTGAGCGCCGGGCGCTCGGCCGGAAGCTGGCGTCAGATCGGACGCCCTATTTCGCCTGGGCCGTCAGGATCTTGAGCGCGAAGGCCGAAAAAACTCCGGCAAACAGATAGTCGACGACGCGGGTCACACGCGGGCTGGATTTCATCGCGGCCGAGAATTTTTCCGCCGCCAGCACCATCGGCGCCGTCACCGGGATCGCCAGCACGACGAACATCGCGCCGAGGAAGAACAGCTTTCCCGGCGCGTCGGGATCATGCGCGGAGACGAATTGCGGCAGGAAGGTCATGAAGAACAGGATGATCTTCGGGTTGAGCAGATTGACCCCGAGCCCCGCCGCCCAGCTGCGGAACAGCGAGATCTGCGGCCCGCTCTTCTTCTCCGGTGAAAACGCCGACCCTTTTGTGATCGCCTGCCATGCCAGGAAGACCAGATAGCCGGCGCCGAAAATCTTCAGCACGAAGAACGCCATCGGCGAGGCGACGATCAGCGCCGAGACGCCGACCACCACCAGCGTGGTGTGGATCAGCGTGCCGCACAAGGCGCCGGCCATCGAGGCAAAGCCGGTGGCACGGCCCTGGCTCAGCGTGCGCGACACGAACAGCGTCATGTCAGGCCCGGGCGTAATCGCCAGGATGAAGGTGGCGATGGAGAACTGGATAAGCGTCGTACTGTCGGGGATGAAGGACATGGCTCGTCTCGTAGCGGCAAAAGACGGCGCAGCCATACCGCAAGAGCCGTGTCCTCGCCAGCCTCTTGGAGATGAAGCATCTGGTCCAGGCATCGTTCGTCCCTTGCGCTGGCCTAAAACGCCGTGATACCTCGCCCGCGAAGAACCCCTGTCGCGGAACTGCCCACCATGTCGAAAGCAAAAGCCGTCAAGAAAGTCGTGCTCGCCTATTCCGGCGGCCTTGATACCTCGATCATCCTGAAATGGCTGCAGACCGAGCTCGGCGCCGAGGTCGTGACCTTCACCGCCGATCTCGGCCAGGGTGGCGAACTGGAGCCGGCCAGGCGCAAGGCCGAGATGATGGGCATCAAGGACATCCGCATCGTCGATGTCCGCGAGGAGTTCGTATCCGATTTCGTCTTTCCGATGTTCCGCGCCAACGCCGTCTATGAAGGCACCTATCTGCTCGGCACCTCGATCGCCCGGCCGCTGATTTCGAAACATCTTGTCGAGATCGCAAAAGAGACCGGCGCCGATGCCATCGCCCATGGCGCCACCGGCAAGGGTAACGACCAGGTTCGTTTCGAGCTCTCAGCCTATGCGCTCAACCCCGACATCAAGGTTATCGCGCCCTGGCGCGACTGGTCGTTCAAGTCGCGCACCGATCTCATCAATTTCGCCGAGCAGCACCAGATCCCGGTGCCGAAGGACAAGAAGGGCGATGCGCCGTTCTCAGTCGACGCCAACCTGCTGCATTCGTCTTCCGAGGGCAAGGTGCTAGAAGACCCGTGGAGCGAGCCGCCGGAATTCGTCCACCAGCGCACCATCTCGCCGATGGATGCGCCCGATGAGGTCACCGAGATCGAGATCGAATTCCTCAAGGGCGACCCGGTTGCGCTCAACGGGAAGAAACTGTCGCCGGCAACGATGCTGGCGGCGCTGAACGATCTCGGCCGTGACAATGGCATCGGCCGGCTCGACCTGGTCGAGAACCGTTTCGTCGGCATGAAATCGCGCGGCGTCTACGAGACCCCCGGCGGCACCATCCTGATATCGGCCCACCGGGCCATCGAATCGATCACGCTCGACCGCGGAGCCGCCCATCTCAAGGACGAGTTCATGCCGCGCTACGCCGAGCTCATCTACAACGGCTTTTGGTTCGCGCCCGAGCGGCTGATGCTGCAGGCGATGATCGACAAGAGCCAGGAAGACGTCGAAGGCACGGTGCGGCTGAAGCTCTACAAGGGCAACGTCATGGTCAGCGGCCGCAAGTCGAAGAAGACGCTCTATTCCGATGCGCTGGTTACCTTCGAGGACGACCGTGGCGCCTATGACCAGAAGGATGCAGAAGGTTTCATCCGCCTCAACGCGCTGAGGCTGCGGACACTGGCGGCGCGTAATCGCAAGGGTTGATATTCCCAACAGGCCCAATGCTTAGATGAGTTAGGAACCCGGTGAGGACACCGGGTTTTATTTGGCGTCTCTAATATAATAGAAGCCGCGATTTCAGATCGTTTCCTGTTTGACCTTTCCGTGATTTGATCTTACTTCTCTTGTGGGTCGGAGGGCTTTGACAGTGAAAAACAGACTTTTTCTTCTGCTTGCGGCGGTGGCCGTCTTTACCGCGTGTCAATCCACGCAAGTCCCGGCGGGGCAAACATCCAAGTTCCATACCTGCAAAAGTTTTGACGGCCCCTTCCAGATTCCCGCTTCCCAGAAATGCCCGTTGAGCGGCTACGCGCAGGGTCCCAGAGTCCCGACGGTCATCGGGGACAAGCCAAAAGCGGCTACCCCGGCGCCGCGGAATTCCAAATTCCGTACCTGCAAAAGTTTTGACGGCCCCTTCCAGATTCCCATTTCCCAGAAATGCCCGTTGAGCGGCTACGTGCATTATTGAGCGTGATGTGCCCAGGCGCTTGGCCACGCTTGGAGCTGGTTTCCTGCCCGCGTTGGCTGTCCTGGCGAACTTGGCCGTCGCCAAAGCCAACGATGACCCCCCTCCCTCGACCTTCCCGCGCTGGTCGAGTGCAGGGCTGACGTTCCGACATATAGTGGTTTTGCCCTTTGGCTGACCGACCGCCCCGATGCGCCCGCAAAGCTCGGCTGGAACGACGTTTCTTCCGGCAATCCTTTCCTCAAGCAATATGAATTGCCGGCCCCGCTTCGCGTATTCGGGCGCGAAACGGCGTCCGTCGTCCTTACCGCGACCGGGCCGATGGCGGTGTTTGACGAAGTTTCCACGCCCGGGGCTTGGCCGGACTTTCGGTCGAATAGCGCAATTCCAGGAAAAGCGTGAAACGGTTTTCCGTCCGGGATTGCGTTAAAACAAAGCTCTAGACTAGGACGTAGACTCGTTACCGCGTAGCCAGATACGGACGGAGACGAGTTTGAGGGCAGCGAGGTAGTTTTCTGCCAGCTTGTCATATCGAGTTGCGATGCGACGGAACTGCTTGGCCTGGTTGAAGAAGCGTTCGACGAGGTTGCGGGCCTTGTAGAGGAAGGGGCTGAAGCACATCGGGTCCTTGCGGTTGGCCTTGGGCGGGATGTTGGCCCATGCCTTTTGCTCGGTGACGGCATTGCGCAACGCGTTGGCATCATAGCCCTTGTCGGCGAGCAGCATGGCACCCTCGGGCAAATCCTTGATAAGTCCGCTGCGTAGGCGATGTCACTCATTTGACCTGCCGTGAGCGTCAGCTTGATCGGCCTGCCTTCGGCGTCGACAAGAGCATGGATTTTGGTCGTCAGCCCGCCTCGGGAACGACCGAGACAATGATCTCGATTCCCCTTTTTGCCGTCGCACCCTGCTGATGGACGCGAACAATAGAGGTGTCGATCATCTGCACCGTGCCGTCATGGGCCTCGGTAATGGCGTCCATCAGCCGATCCCAGACACCTGCTATCCGCCATCGAACGAAGCGGTTGTAGCCAGTGGTGCGAGGCCCGTAGCGCTCGGGCAGATCGCGCCATGGCGCACCCGATCGCAGCACCCAGAAGATGCCGTTCAGCACTCGGCGGTCGTCTACGCGCGGCACGCCTCGCGGCTTGTTGGGCAACAGCGGCTCGATCGCCCGCCATTCGAAGTCGGTCAGATCGTATCGGCTCATGCCCTTATGAATCAGACCCCGCTCAAGTTTGGAACCAGCCAGTCGGCAAACGACCCAATGCGGACAGGACGGCTGCTCACACCTCACTTCCATGTTGGTGAGCTTCGTCCTCAACGAAAAGGTCGAGGCCCCAGCCAACACCGCGATCCGCGAGCACCCTCATCGCGGACGGCTCAAGCCAGATGCCGCACTGCTCGTCGTAGGACGTATAGAACCCGCCATAGATCGTAATCTGCTTCGGCCGCACTTCCTGCCGCAGCCGGGCGAAGGCTTCCTCCCGACCTCGCATCTGCTCGATCAGGTAGTTGACCGCATTCTCGTGCTCGGCCCCACTCCGGAGCCTTTGCCGCGGACCATCGAGGCTCCATCCATTCTTCTTGCGCGGGGAACCGTTACGCATCGGGTCGCCCTTGCGGACTATGCGTGTCGGTTCGAGGCTTAGGATCGCAGTCACCCTCTCGGGGTCCGCATCGAAGTCAGAGATCGAGAGCGAGATCATCGCCTGTCCTAGGTTCGAAAGGGCAAGGCAAGCCCTGCGCAGTTGCGAGACTCTTCATGCTCGCCTCGCGCTTCCAAACCGAGCCCAGTCGTTTTTGCGTTTCCTGTCAGTCGGCATCGATCGCCGTGGCCATGCGGGCGATGGCCTGTTGATAGACGCTCGCCGAATTCCAGCCGGCAATTGCGCCGATATTCGCCTGCGCGCTGGCGCCCGGTCGCCAACCATGACCCTTGAGGAAGTTGGCGGTAGAAGCCAACGCAGTGGCCTTGTCACGCAGGTTTTTGTTGCCTACGCCATATGTCAAAACATTTCCGGGCAGGAACTGCGTGTGACCAATCTCGCCATGCGCGGCACCGACCGACGAGGCGCTCAACGCTCCGCGATCAACCAGCTTCAGGGCCGCAATGGCATGCGGGTAGAAGAACTCCGGACGGCGGCAGTCATAGGCCAGCGTTAAAATGGCGGAGACCGTATTCTGGTTGCCCATGGCGGAACCGAAGCCGGTCTCCATGCCCCAGATGGCGAGCAACACGCCCGGCGACACGCCGTAATTCCCTTCGATCTTGTCGAACAGCGCAGCATTGGCCTTCTTCAGCGCACGGCCCCTGGCAATGATCGCGGACGCGCCACGGCGCTTCATGAAAGCTTCCACTGAGCCGCTGAAAGCCTTATGGATGGCGCGATCGACGGAGATCGTCTTTGTCGCGTAGGTTGCGCGAGCCAGAGCGGCCAGACCCTTCGAGCCGACACCGTCGGCCTTCGCCTCCGCGGCGAACTCCGGTTTCCATGCCTCGAAGCCGGCGCCGCTCTTGCCACAGCTGGCCGCCGCCTGCGCGCCCGTCGCCAGCGCAAGCACCGCCACCACCGTGGCCACTACAAACATCTTCCCCTTGGCAAGAAATGCCATGCTGCTCTCCTGGTTGCCTGAATCACGTTCCCAATTGCGAACTTGCCTGCGAAACACCTGCTTGTCACTGTCCCGGCGCTGCGCCGATGCACTCAATACAGCAGGAACCTCAAATCCACCACACTGGCGGACGCCCGGGAATTTGCCTACGATCAAGTAATTATTGTGGCGGGGACAGAATAAGCATGGAAGACGTTGATGTCGTGATCATCGGCGCCGGTTCAGCCGGGCTTTCGGCTTCCAAGACCCTGCGCGCTGCCGGTTTTTCCTTCAAATTGTTGGAAGCGATGAACCGCATTGGCGGCCGCGCCTGGACCAGCGACCAGCATTTCGGCGTGCCGTTCGACATCGGCTGCGCCTGGCTGCATGCCGCGGACCGCAATCCCTACTTTCCCGAGGCGAAGGCCGCTGCCTGGACGCTTCATCACCACGACATGAATGTCGATCATCTCTATTACCGTGAGCGAAAGGCAAGCGAAGCCGAGGAGGCGGCGATGAAGGTGGCCGACGCAAGGCTGTTCGAACTGGTGGCGGCACATCAGGTGAGGGAAGGCGACGACGACCGCCTTTCGGCATTGCTCGCCAAGGGACACGCGCCGCGCGCCGCCGCAACCTTCGCCGGGCCGATGGATTTCGGCGCCGACGAGGACGAGATATCGATCCGCGACTTTCAGGTCGCCGCCGATCTCGATCCGAATTATTTCACCAGGGAAGGCTTCGGTACGCTGGTTGCCCGCTTCGGCGCCGACGTGCCGGTGGAGCTGTCGACGCCGGTGCGCAAGATCGTCTGGGATGGGCCGGGCGTAGCCTGCGTCATCGATCGCGGTACCATCCGCGCCAAGGCGGTCATCGTCACTGCCTCCCCGGCAGTGCTCGCCTTCGAGGAGATTGCGTTCTCGCCTGCACTCCCCGATGCGCATTTCGCCGCCTTCTTCGACCTGCCGATGGGCATGCTGACCAAGCTGCCGGTCGAAATATCCGGTACAAGACTCGGCCTGGAGCCGTTCGACGATTTGCTGATCGAGCGGTTGGCCCGGCACGACATTTACTTCCTCTGCTTTCCCTTCGACCTCGATTTGATGGTCGGTTTCGTCGGCGGCGATTTCGCTTGGGAGATGTCAGCGGCGGGCGAGGCGGCTGGCATCGACTTCGTCGTCGACCGGCTCTGCGGCATCTTTGGCGGCGACATACGAAAGCATGTCGGACGCGCAATGATGACCAATTGGGGCGCTGAGCGGTTCGTGCGCGGCGCCTATGCGGCGGCGCGGCCCGGCCGCTCGCAAGCGCGCGCCACGCTGATGCAGCCCGTGGCGGAAAAGATCTTCTTCGCCGGCGAGCATTTGGCCGGTCCGCTGATGCAGACCTGCGGCGGCGCCAGATTGTCGGGCGAGGCAGTGGCCAGGGAGGTCGTCGCCCAGCTTGCGGCAAAATAGCATCGGCCGGCAGGAACGTGGGCAGCTGACAGGCGTTTGGCGTTCTCCTGCTCGTATCGTCCTCCGCATTTCGAATGATTTGAGACGCCAATGAAGCTTTTCGACTGCCCGCATTGCGGCCACCGTCTCTATTTCGAGAACGCGCAATGCCTGAACTGCGCCAGCCTCGTGCTCTACGATCCCGAGCATGCGCGCTTCGCGCTGTCCGGCGCCGACGTCTTCCATTGCACCAATGCCGACGAATGCGCCTGCAACTGGATGGCGGAGCCCGGCCACGCCTTCTGCCGCGCCTGTGCGCTGAACCAGCTGATCCCGGATCTGTCGGTCGACGGCAACCGCCGCCGCTGGATCCGTGTCGAGGCGGCAAAGAAGCGTGCCGTCTATTCGCTGCTCGCCTTCGGCCTGCCGGTCGCACCCAAGCAGGACGTTGGCGACGAGATCGGTCTCGCTTTCGATTTTCTTGCCGATCCGATCGGCGGCGGTCCGGGCGGCGAACGTATCCTGACGGGTCATGACAACGGCCGGATCACGCTCAACGTCGCCGAGGCGGATTCGGCAGAGCGCGAACGGCGTCGCGTCGAGATGGGCGAGAACTACCGCACGCTGCTCGGCCATTTCCGCCATGAGTTCGGCCATTATTACTGGGACCGCCTGATCCGCGACGATTCGCAAAAGCTTGCCGGTTTTCGCGCTTTGTTCGGCGACGAGCGCGCCGGCTACGAACAGGCGCTGAAGACCTATTATGCCGATGGCGCGCCGCCCGACTGGCAGCAGCGCCATATCTCGGCCTATGCGACGTCGCACCCATGGGAGGACTGGGCCGAGACATGGGCGCATCACATGCACATCACCGACACGCTGGAGATGGTGCATGCCCTGAATTTCCCGCTCGGCCGGCTGGAAACCGTTGAAGCCAACGAGCTGCCGCGCGCCGATACCGGCGGCAAGCTGCAGCCGGCACCATCGGAACCCGCCTCCAGGCCAGAGCCTTTCGAAAGGATTCTCGACCGCTGGCTGGTGCTGTCGGAGGCATCCAACTCGATCAACCGCTGCATGGGCCTGCCCGATCTCTATCCCTTCGTCATCTCGGACGTGGCGGCGCAAAAACTTGCTTTTGTTCACGAGCTTTTGACCGACCTGCCGAAAACGACTGGAACAAATCGTGAGCCGGCCGAAGCCTTTTAGCCGGAACGCATGCGGCTTTGCTTCGTTTTCCGTGCCAAGGGACTGTGAAACGGAGAGAAGACCATGAAACGCATATTGTTTCCGGCGGTGGCCGGAGCGCTCATAGCGATGTCGGGCTCTGCATTGGCCGACACCGCCGTCTCGGCCATCACTGATCTCAATGTACGCGCCGGCCCCGGCCCGCAATATCCGGTGATCGGCGTGCTCGCGGCCGGCCAGTCGGCGACGCTCGACGGCTGCATCGCTAACAGCAAATGGTGCACTATCGCCGAGGCTAACGGCCAGGGCTGGGTCTATTCCGACTATGTGACGGCCGATTTCGGCGGCAGCCGTGTGGTCCTGACACAGCGTCCGGCCGGCGCCGACATTGCCGTCGTGACGCCGCCCGCCGATAGCGTCGAGTATTCCGACAGCTATACCGGAGCAATCGTCGCCGGCGAGGCGATCGAGCCTATCCGGAGACCGCCGGCCGAGATCCGTACCTATGTGCGTACGCATCGGCTCGATCCGGTCTATCTGGAGGGCGAGGTGGTGACGGGCGCGACGTTACCTGACACCGTCGAGCTGCGCGAGATTCCGGACTATGATTACCGCTACGTCTATGTGAACGGCCAGCCGGCACTGGTCGATCCGGGCAGCCGGCGTATCGTGTACGTCGTGCGCTGACGATACAAACAGGGCGGTCGCCCTGTAATGGCGGCCGCTCGCACTCCCGACATTGCCACAAGCCGGCATTGCCGCTGCAATACCGGTTTCCACATTGGGGCCGATGTTCTAGACCTTGCGAGCCGAAGCACCAGCCAGCGAGCCCGCGTGACGATCGACCCAACCGCCTTCCAACAGTACCGGCACACCGCCAACAACAAGACCACTTTGCCGCGGCTTCTGCTTGGAGCGGTGGTCGTCATCCTGTTCTGGCTCGGAACCACTGCCGCCGTGCTGTTCGGCGGCACCTATGCCTTTGCCGTTTGGCAGGCATCGTCTGGCACCGCCCCGCCAGGTGGAGGAGCGGTGCAGGATTTCATGGCCTCTCCTGCGGGCATCCTCGCGGCGCTGGCTTCATTTGCCGGAATCTGGCTCGGCCTTTGGGCTGCCATGCGCTGGATCCATCGCGAGAAGCTGACAGCCCTGATTGGCGTCAGCCGGCGCATTTCTTGGTCGGGGTTCCTGAAAGGACTGACCGCGGTGCTGATCACCTCGCTGCTTTCCGAGATCCTGCTTTATGGTTTGCAGCCCGACATCGCGCGCGGCGCGATCGGCCTGTCCGCGTGGCTTTCGTTCCTGATCCCGATCGCCGCCCTGACCTTTCTGCAGACCTCGTCGGAGGAGATGCTGTTTCGCGGTTATCTGCTCAGGGGCCTGGCGAGCCGGTTCCGGAACCCTTTCATCTGGGCGCTGCTGCCGGGATTGCTGTTCACCTCCCTGCACTGGAGCCCAGGTTCGAGCGCTGCCATCAATGCCTGCGTGCTGGCCTCGATCGCCGCCTTTGCGCTGCTGCTAACGCTTCTGGTCTATGCAACCGGTAATCTCGGTGCCGGCTTTGGTGCCCATCTCGGTAACAATCTGACCGGCTTCCTGCTGATTTCGCACCAGCAAAGCTATAATTCCTTCGCCCTGTTCAACGCCAAGCCGCTCGAAGCCGCCGGCTGGACGACTTCAGACGCCGTCCTCATCGCTTCGATCGGCATCGTCAGCAGCCTGTTGACCGTTCTGCTGCTTTTACATCCGCGCTCACCGCTGAAGGTCGAGCCGGATATGGCGCGCGCCGGCAGCGTGCGCTGATGTGCATTGCCTGGTCGTCCTGAGCTATTTGACGCAAAGCTTGACCAAAGCTTGACTCTGCGGCCGATTTCCTGTCTACACGCCGCGAATTCCGCGACGAGTATTCCTCCGAGCAAACCGACCGGGACGCCGAAACCTCTTTGAGGTGAAGTGCTGTAAATCGATCCCGGAGGCCAACACCCGGCAGCGCTGTGCGCCCCCGGGTGCTTTTTGGCTTTGGGCTTTGCCCGGACCGGCTTTTGCTTGGACAGTTGGCGCGAACGCATTACCTCTCGGGCATCATCCGGGTGCCAGGGAAAAGGAAAAAGAATGTTTGAATCGCTACAGGAACGCACAAGAGGCGTGGAGGGCCGCAGGCCCGACGGGGATCAGCATGAATCCAAGGCGCTCTCGCACGGCGGTTTGACCAATGTTTGAGTCCCTGCAAGAGCGCCTTGGTTCGATCCTGAACGGCCTCACCGGCCGCGGCGCCTTGTCGGAGGCTGATGTCTCGGCGGCGCTGCGCGAGGTGCGCCGTGCGTTGCTCGAGGCCGACGTGGCGCTGGAAGTGGTGCGTTCCTTCACCGACAAGGTGCGCGAGAAGGCCGTCGGCGCCGCCGTGGTCAAGTCGATCAAGCCCGGCCAGATGGTCGTCAAGATCGTCCATGACGAGCTGGTCGAGATGCTCGGCGCCGAGGGCGTCGCCATCGACCTCAATGCACCGGCTCCGGTCGTCATCATGATGGTCGGCTTGCAGGGTTCCGGCAAGACGACGACCTCGGCCAAGATCGCCAGGCGCCTCGCCGACCGTCAAAACAAGAAAGTCTTGATGGCCTCGCTCGACACGCGGCGTCCCGCCGCGCAAGAGCAGCTCCGCCAGCTCGGCGAGCAGGTCAAGGTCGCCACATTGCCGATCGTCGCCGGCCAGACGCCGGTCGATATCGCCCGCCGCGCCGTGCAGGCGGCCAAGCTCGGCGGCCATGACGTCGTCATCCTCGATACCGCCGGCCGCACCCATATCGACGAGCCGTTGATGGTCGAGATGGCCGACATCAAGAAGATGTCGTCGCCGCACGAGATCCTGCTGGTCGCCGATTCGCTGACCGGCCAGGACGCCGTCAATCTGGCAAAAAGCTTCGACGAGCGCGTCGGCATCACCGGCCTCGTGCTGACCCGCATGGACGGCGACGGCCGCGGTGGGGCGGCGCTCTCGATGCGCGCCGTCACCGGTAAGCCGATCAAGCTGATCGGCACCGGCGAAAAAATGGACGCGCTGGAGGAATTCCACCCCAAGCGCATCGCCGACCGCATCCTCGGCATGGGCGACATCGTCAGCCTCGTCGAAAAGGCGGCCGAGAACATCGACGCCGAACAAGCCGCGGCGATGGCCAGGAAGATGCAGTCGGGCAAGTTCGACCTGAACGACCTCGCCGGCCAGCTTCAGCAAATGTCGAAAATGGGTGGCATGGGTGGCATCATGGGCATGATGCCCGGCATGGGCAAGATGAAGGACCAGATGGCCGCCGCCGGGCTCGACGACAAGATGTTCGGTCGCCAGCTCGCCATCATCTCGTCGATGACCAAGGCCGAGCGTGCCAACCCCGATATTCTGAAGCACTCGCGCAAGAAGCGCATCGCCGCCGGCTCGGGTACCGACGCGGCCGAAATCAACAAACTGTTGAAGATGCATCGCGGCATGGCCGACATGATGAAGGCGATGGGCGGCAAGGGCAAAGGCGGCGGCCTGATGCGCGGCATGATGGGCGGCCTCGCTTCCAAGATGGGGCTCGGCGGCATGATGCCTGGCGGCGCAGGCGGCATGATGGGCGGCGGCATGCCGGACCTCTCAAAGATGGACCCCAAGCAGCTCGAAGCCTTGCAGAAGCAGGCCCAGGCGGCCGGGCTCGGCGGCATGAAGGGCCTGCCCGGTGGTCTTCCCGGTGGCGGTGGCCTGCCTGGGCTGCCCGGTGGCATGAAACTTCCCGGCCTGCCGGGCGGTGGCGGGCTGCCAATGCTTGGCAAGAATGGCCTCGGCAAGAAGAAGTGAGGGCGCCATGAACGAAGAGAAGGACATGGCGGACGCGCGTGCGGCGCTGGCCAATTATCGCGCCTCGATCGACAATATCGACGCGGCGCTGATCCATATGCTGGCCGAGCGCTTCCGCTGCACCAAGGCAGTCGGCGTGCTGAAGGCGGAACATGGCCTGCCGCCTGCCGACCCGGCGCGCGAGCAGGAGCAGATCGCCCGTCTTCGCCAACTGGCGAAGGACGCCCATCTCGACCCGGATTTCGCGGAGAAATTCCTGAACTTCGTCGTCCGCGAAGTGATCCGCCATCACGAGCAGATCGCCGCATCCAACGGCGTAGCGAAAACCGGCTGAGGACCAGCCACCAACCGATCAACCAAATCAGAGCTTTTAGGAGAAAAGAAATGCCACTGAAAATCCGATTGGCCCGTGCGGGCTCGAAGAAGCGTCCCTATTACCATGTCGTCGTCGCCGACGCGCGTTCGCCGCGCGACGGCCGTTTCATCGAGTCGCTCGGCTCATGGAATCCGCTGCTGCCCAAGGACGGCGAACGCGTCAAGGTCGACGCCGAGCGCGTCAAGCATTGGCTGTCGCATGGCGCCCAGCCGACCGACCGCGTGCTGCGCTTCCTCGATGAAGCCGGCATCGCCAAGCGCGAAGCGCGCGCCAACCCGAAAAAGGCCGAGCCCGGCAAGAAGGCGCAGGAGCGCGCAGCCTTGCTGAAGAAGGCGCAGGAAGATGCCGCCGCGGCCGTTGCCGCCGCCGCAGCCGCGCCGGCCGAGGCGGAAGCCGCCAGCGCCGAATAAAATCATCTCCACAACCACGAAACGGCGGGCCCTGCCCGCCGTTTTGCTATTGCATCCATATGATGCGGCCCGATCAATAGCCTTCCGGGCAACTCGCAACGTAGACACGACCGTTACGATCGCGATAACGGCATTGGCCGCTTTCGCTGGCACGGCCGATCAGTGCACCGGCCAAAGCGCCGGCCGCACCGCCGATCACCGCGCCCTTGGTCGGGTTGCCGGCCACAGCAGCGCCGACCGCCGCACCGCCCAGGCCACCAACTGCCGCGCCTTGCTCAGTACGGGAGCAGGCACCGAGCGGGACCAGCAAGGCCATCAAGATCATCACCTTTTTCATTGTCGTTCCTCTCCAACAGGGTGCCGTCCTCGCCGCTGCACCCCCTAACTCGCAACCAGGCGATTTGATCCAAAGAAGAAGATCGGCTGCCGCCCGGCGGCGCTCAATTTGATCCAAAGAGTAGAAAGGCGGCGGCAGACCGCGCCCGCTCTGGCAGCGTGGCCACCATCGAACGGCTTTCGATGTCGCCGCTATTGGCTGAACGGGAACAACGCGCGCACCCTTGGATCGCGCAGATACAGGCCACCCCAGACGACGGCGCCGAGATAGACGCCGAACAGTATGTGCGAGAACAAAGGGCTGCCGATACGCACATGCGTGGCGACGGCGCCGCCGAGATAGGCGGTGAGCAGGATGGCGCCGAGCACTGAGGTGCGTGGCAGCGCGTAAAGCGCTGTCGAGACCAATCCAATGGTGCCGAGCATGCGCGAGACATTGGCATCGGCCGGCCAGCCGAGCTGCACCATGGTCTGCGTGACGATTTCGAGCGGCGGTAGCTTGATGACGCCGTCGAAGATCATGAACAGCACGATGACGGCGCTGAGCACGCGGCCGGCCCACAGGGCACGCGGTGAGACGGGTGCTGCCTGAGACATGGTCATTGATGTCCCCTCCGGTCGTTGTGAGCACTGGCTCCTTCGCCAGCTCGAACCAAGGACGCGGCCCATGACGGCGGTCCGACATGCCTCCAGTTCTTTTTCACTCCGGGGGACGGCGACCTCGGATGTACAAGTTCAGCCGGCAACGAACCTGGTCAAGTCCACCTTGCGAGGTGAGATGGAGGGCGTTATTGAAAATCCGTAGGGGTGTCTTCCGACGCTCGACGGCAGCCGCCGCCTGATCGCACAACGAAAAGCAACCGATGGCCGGAGAGACCGACCTGAAACAGTTGCTGGCGGCAATGACGCCGGAATTGCTTGCCGGCGTTCATGTCTTCACCACGTTGCCACCCGATGCGCCCGTTCCCGACAGGCTCCACCCGGTGATGCTGTTTCGCGAGCGCGAGGGCATGACGCTGATCGTGCTTGAAGACCATGCCAAGGCCGCTGGACTGAAAACCGTGTTCCGCTGCCGGATGCTGACGCTGAACATCCATTCGTCGCTGGAAGCGGTCGGCTTCCTCGCCGCCATCACCGCGCGGCTGGCCACCGCCGGCATCGGCGTCAATCCGGTCTCGGCCTTCTACCACGATCATCTGTTCGTGCCCGCCGACCGGGCGGAGGAGGCGCTGGAGTTGCTGTTGGACCTGGCGGAGGAGAACCGGCTGTGACGCCGTCGCCTTGCTGCCTATTTGAGACGCCTGTGCCCCTCATCCGCCTGCCGGCACCTTCTCCCCGTGAACGGGGAGAAGGGCGCTAACGGCCGAAGGCCGAGCCCGCGACTGCGGGCCGCCGGCCTTCCGGCGCCCCCGCGGAGGCCAGCCGCGACAGCAGCGATACGGCCGTGAGCGGAAAAGCAAGCTGAGCAAAAATCGCGGCCGAAGGCCGAGCCTGCGACCGCAGGCCGCCGGTCGTCCGGCGCCCCCGCGGAGGCCAGCCGCGCTAGCGGCGATACGGCCGTGAGCGAACTATGCCGCCTTCTTCTTCGGCTGGATCAGCCCGCGCTCGACCAGCAGCTCGGCGATCTGCACCGCATTGAGTGCCGCGCCCTTGCGCAGATTGTCGGAGACGATCCACATCGACAGGCCGTTGTCGATGGTCGAGTCCTCGCGGATACGCGAGATGAAGGTGGCGTCCTCGCCGGCCGATTCCAGCGGCGTGATGTAGCCGCCGTCCTCGCGCTTGTCGATGACCTGGCAGCCCGGCGCCTCGCGCAGGATCTCGCGCGCCTCATCGGCGGTGATCGGCTTCTCGAACTCGATGTTGACCGCTTCCGAATGGCCGATGAACACCGGCACGCGCACGCAGGTCGCCGTCAGCTTGATCTTCGGGTCGAGCATCTTCTTGGTCTCGGCCACCATCTTCCACTCTTCCTTGGTGAAGCCGTCGTCGAGGAAGACGTCGATATGCGGGATGACGTTGAAGGCGATACGCTTGGTGAATTTCTTGACGTCGACCTGGTCGGCGACGAACACGGCGCGCGTCTGCGTGAACAATTCGTCCATGCCTTCCTTGCCGGCGCCGGAGACCGACTGGTAG
This sequence comes from Mesorhizobium sp. M0106, assembly GCF_040322715.1. Taxonomy (NCBI): domain Bacteria; kingdom Pseudomonadati; phylum Pseudomonadota; class Alphaproteobacteria; order Hyphomicrobiales; family Phyllobacteriaceae; genus Mesorhizobium; species Mesorhizobium sp. M0106. The sequence goes on from NZ_JAMYUA010000010.1 coordinate 101,050, forward strand.
GTGGCGACGACGACGCGCTTGATGGTGGCGAAGTCGTGCAACGGCTTCAGTGCCACAACCAGCTGCGCCGTCGAGCAGTTCGGGTTGGCAATGATGTTCTTGCGTGTGAACAGCGAAATCGCGTCCGGGTTCACTTCCGGAACGATCAGCGGCACGTCCTGGTCGTAGCGGAAGGCCGACGAATTGTCGATGACGACGCAGCCCTGCTTGCCGATCTTCGGCGACCATTCCTTGGAGACGTTGCCGCCGGCCGACATGATGCAGATGTCGGTGTCGGAAAAATCATACTGGTCGAGCGTCCGGACCTTCAGCGTGCGGTCGCCGAACGACACTTCCGTGCCCTGGCTGCGCCGCGAGGCCAGCGCAACCACCTCGCTCACCGGAAAGCCGCGTTCCTCCAGTATGTTGAGCATTTCCCGGCCCACATTGCCCGTGGCGCCGACGATCGCAACCTTGAAACTCATCGAAATCTCCTGTCCCTCTCCGCTCGGTTTCTGGAGAAAACCCGCCGGCCGATGCGGGTTTCAACCCCCGGGCCGGACCCGGGAGGGGTGGTTAGGCCAAGGGAATCAGACCGTTTTGGTGGTCGTTTTGCCGGTTTTTTTGAGCAAGAACGTGATTTTGCTGGAACGAGGAGACGCAGCGACGCGCCCGGCCCAATGGTTCGCATTGGGGCCGGGGATGTCGAAGGCAGAAAGCGCCATCAAAAGGCCGCGCATCGAAAACTATCCCGTTCGGTGCCGGCTTTTACGCGGTTTACGTCTAGAGTCAATCGCAAGCAGGCCGACCCGCCCGCCCTGTACAATGACGGCGGCACCAAGTACGAACGAGCATCGTCTGGCTCGTGGCGCCCGTCTGTGGCGCATGCCGACATTTGACCCGTCGCCGGGTATTCAGAATCCGAATTTCGAAAGAGCAAGATGTCCAACTTCGAAGCTATTGTTCCCGCGCTAGCAAAGGCGCTGGAAAAACGCGGCTATGTCGAGCTGACGCCGGTGCAGAACGCCGTTCTCGAGCTTGGCCAGGCCGATGCGCTGGTTTCGGCCCAGACCGGCTCCGGCAAGACCGTCGCCTTCGGTCTGGCTTTGGCGCCGACCCTTCTCGATGGCGCGGAGCGCTTTTCCCACGCGGCGGCACCCCTGGCGCTGGCCGTGGCGCCGACGCGGGAGTTGGCCCTGCAGGTAACGCGCGAGCTGGAATGGCTCTACGAACTGACCGGCGCCACGGTGGCGTCCTGCGTCGGCGGCATGGACATGCGCACCGAACGGCGCGTGCTGGAGCGCGGCGCCCATATCGTCGTGGGCACGCCCGGCCGCCTGCGCGATCACATCACCCGCAATTCGCTCGACATGTCGGCGCTCAAGGCAGTGGTGCTCGACGAGGCCGACGAGATGCTCGATCTCGGCTTTCGCGAGGATCTGGAATTCATCCTCGATGCCGCACCCGCCGATCGCCGCACGCTGATGTTTTCCGCGACCGTGCCGCGCTCCATCGCCACGCTGGCCAAGAGCTACCAGCGCGATGCTGTGCGCATCTCGGCCTCCGGCGAGGAAAAGCAGCATCTCGACATCGAATACCGGGCGCTGAGCGTCGCCCAGGCGGACCGCGAAAACGCCATCATCAACGTGCTTCGCTACTACGAGGCCAAGAATGCATTGGTGTTCTGCAACACCCGCGCCGCCGTCAACCATCTGACGGCGCGCTTCAACAATCGCAACTTTTCCGTCGTGGCGCTGTCCGGCGAGCTTAGCCAGAACGAGCGCAGCCACGCGCTGCAGGCGATGCGCGACGGCCGCGCCAAGGTCTGCATCGCCACCGACGTCGCGGCACGCGGCATCGACCTGCCCAATCTCGAGCTGGTGATCCATGCCGACCTGCCGACCAACCCGGAGACGCTCCTGCACCGAAGCGGACGCACGGGTCGTGCGGGACGCAAGGGCGTCAGCGCGCTGATCGTGCCCAACAATGCCCGCCGGCGCACCGAACGGCTGCTGCAAAGTGCCGGCCTTGCGGCGACATGGGCAAGCCCGCCGTCGGCCGACGACGTGATGCGGCGCGACGATGAGCGCATTCTCGCTGATCCGGTCTTCAGCGAGCCTATGAAGGATGAGGAGCGCGGCTTCGTCGAGGTGCTTCTCGATCAGCACGGGCCCGAACAGGTTGCCGCCGCCTTCGTGCGGATGTGTCGCTCCAGCCACTCGGCGCCGGAGGATCTTCTCGACGTGGCACCGTTCACGCCGTCGGCCGAAAAATTTGCGCGCCGGGATGAGGCACCGAGCCGCCGCGACGATTTCGGCGACAGCGTCTGGTTCTCGCTGTCGGTCGGACGCCGGCAGAATGCCGAGCCACGCTGGCTGATCCCGATGCTGTGCCGGACAGGCGGCATTTCCAAGCGCGAGATCGGCGCCATCAAGATGCAGCCGGAGGAAACCTTCGTGCAGATCGCGGCGGACTGGGCCGAGCGTTTCCTCGCTGCGATCGGCCCCGATCGCAAGCTGCAGGGCAACATTGCGGTCAAGCGGCTGGATGGCACGCCGGATTTGTCGCGGGCCGGCTACCAGGAACCACGACCCGACAAGAAGCCGCACCGCGGCAAGCGCACCTTCGATCAGAACACGCCCAAATTCGAGAAGCGCGCACCGGCCGACCAGCGCCCGGCATTCGAGGCGAAGCCCTGGGCCGGGAAACCGGCCAAGGCGAAGTTCGAAGGCGGACCTGCGAAACACAAGAAATCGAAGAAACGGCCGGGGTAAATAGCCACCACTCTCCATTTCCGCACGCCCCTTGCGGTCTGCCGGAACTTTGCACAGTCTGGGGCGGGGAAATGGGGGTGGGCAGGACATGCGCGGCGAAGTTCTTCATTACGACGAAGACCAGGGTTTCGGCTTCATCACCGGAGCCGACGGCAACCGCTACACTTTGGCGCGCGAAGATTTGCGCCGCGAAGCATCGGTTGCCGGAGGTACGACCGTCGAATTCCAGCCGGCTGGCGGACGGGCACGCGATGTTTTTTCGATCCGCTCCCAACCTGCCAGCGCGCCCGCCGACGCCTCCACTGCAACCGCCGCCCCAACTCAGGCCGGCAATGCGCCCGCGGCACGTCAGCCGCAACATTTCGGCCGTTCCGCTGAACAAAGTCCGGCCGAATCGGCTGGCCTGTGGAGCTACTTCTGGCGGGGTCTGACCGAGAATTACTTCAACTTCGCCGGCCGTGCCCGCCGCAAGGAGTATTGGGGCTATTGTCTGTTCTGGACGATCGCGCTGATCGTGGTCATGGGACTCGGCGTCTTTATCGACGACGCCATGGGCAATCTCGACAACAGTGAATTGCCGGCAGTGACGGTCGGCCTTTCCGGTCTCTTCCTGCTGGCGACAGCCCTGCCATGGTTCGGGCTGAACGTGCGTCGCCTGCACGATACCGGCCTGACGGGATGGCTCTTTCTGCTTTTCCTGGTCCCGACCTTCGGCAGCCTGATCATCCTGGTCTTTGCGCTGATCCCGACGCAGCCGCGCGAAAACCAGTGGGGTCCGGTGCCGGTAGGTGTCAGGGTTTAGTACCTCCACGATTGGGTCGCCGGCCGCCACGCCTGCGTCATCCTAGGGCGGAGCGACGCGAAGCGGAGCGCAGACACTGGGATCCATGACGCGACATAAGTCGAGGAACGCAGCGGTTCAGAATGGCGCTCATATCCACCACGAAGAAGCGCTCGGTTCTGGTCGGCCGAGCACTGCCGCCGGGTAACGGCATGGATCCTGGGGTCTGCGCCGCGTCGCTTCGCTCCTTGCTTCGCCCCAGGATGACAAAAGGGGAGATGTTTCGGCCAATCTCCAAATTTAGGGCTTCCAAGATCGCGTCGAGGAACCACCCGCGATCGCCAGCAGCGCCTCGCCGGATAGCCTGAGAAAGACCTTCTGCTCGTGACGCTCGGCACCAAATTGGGCATAGAAGCGCAGCGCGCCTTCGTTCCAGTCCTTCGTGGTCAGGTCGATGCGGCCGATGCCTTCGCGCAGCCAATGGCCGGCGAGGAATGCCATCAGTGCTCGACCGACACCGCCATTGCGGGCATCATTGCGTACGAATAGGTCCTTGAGGAACAGCAGCCGCTCGAGATCGATGCCGGGATGCGCGATCGCAACCGAGGCCAGCCCGCAAACTTCACCATCGACGAAGGCGAGCGCAAAATGCGGATAGGCCGGACCTTCGTCGCCAAGCCATTTCTGTGCCGCCGATAAAGCTTGGCTGGCGTCGAGTGGCGGCTGCCGGTAATGCACCGCCATTTCGCAAAGCATGGCGGCGAGTGCCGCCGCATCCCCGGTCGTCGCCCAGCGGACGTCGACCGACACGGGATCAGCCCAGAAACTTGGCGATGATCGCGTCGCCCATCTCGGTCGTGCCGACCTCGGTCATCCCCGGCGAATGAATATCCCTGGTACGCAAGCCCTGATCGAGCACGGCGGCGATCGCGCCTTCCAGCCGGTCGGCCTCTTCAACCATGCCGAAGGAATAGCGCATGCACATGGCGAAGGAGGCGATCATGGCGATCGGATTGGCGATGCCCTTGCCGGCGATGTCGGGCGCCGAGCCGTGCACCGGCTCGTAGAGCGCCTTGCGCTTTTTGGTCTTGACATTAGGTGCGCCGAGCGAGGCCGACGGCAGCATGCCGATCGAGCCGGTCAGCATGGCGGCGATGTCGGACAGCATGTCGCCGAACAAATTATCGGTGACGATGACGTCGAACTGCTTCGGCCAGCGCACCAGCTGCATGCCGCCAGCATCGGCCAACATGTGATCGAGCTTGACGTCGGCATACCTGGCCTTGTGCGTCTGGGTGACGACCTCGTTCCACAGCACACCCGACTTCATCACATTGCGCTTTTCCATCGAGGTGACGTGGTTCTTGCGCGTGCGTGCCAACTCGAAGGCAACGCCCGAAATGCGCTCGATCTCGGACGTATCGTATATTTGGGTGTCGATGCCGCGCTTCTGGCCGTTGCCGAGGTCGATGATCTGCTTAGGCTCGCCGAAATAGACGCCGCCGGTGAGCTCGCGCACGATCAGGATATCGAGCCCCTCGACCACGTCCTGCTTCAGCGAGGAGGACGCCGCCAGTGCCGGATAGCAGATTGCCGGCCTGAGATTGGCAAACAACTCCATGTCCTTGCGCAGCCGCAGCAGACCCGCCTCCGGGCGCACCTCGTAAGGCACCGCATCCCATTTCGGCCCGCCGACGGCGCCGAACAGCACCGCGTCCGACGCCATTGCCTTGGCCATGTCGGCATCGGAAATCGCCGCGCCATGCGCGTCGTAGGCGCAGCCGCCGACAAGGCCCTCATCGGTGACGAAATCGCTGCCGAGCTTGTCGTTCATGGCGGAAATCAGCTTCTTCACCTCGGCCATCGCCTCGGGGCCGATGCCGTCGCCGGCAAGCAGGAGAAGATTTTTCGAAGCCATGGGGAACCGTCCTGATTGTGTCGTGAGCCGCGGCCTTGCTAAACGCCAAGCGGCCGGCGCGCAAGCCTGCGGTTCAGAGCATCGGACCCAAAAGTGGAAACCGGTTTTGGGAAACTCCGATGCTCAAGACAAAATGCCTAGAGATGCGAAAGGATATTGACCAGCCTGCCGAACGGGTCGCGTACGAAGAAGCGCCGCACGCCCCAGGGTTCGTCCGCCGGACCGTATTCGATGGCAAAGCCGGCCGTCCTCATGCTTTCAAGCGCGGCATCGACGTCGTCGACTTCGATAGAGATGTCCGGCACCGGCGTTCCTGATCCCCCTTCGGCCATGAAACTGATCTGCACGGACATCGTCTCTTGCGAGCCGTAGGTAGCGATCCAGCCCAAATCCATCTTGAGATCGAGGCCGAGCACATCCTGATAGAAGGGCTTTGCCGCCGCGATATCCTGCGTGTCTATGTTTGCAACGATGCGCCTGACCTTCGCCATGGGCCGATCCTCGTGCTGACCGTGTCGTTTTCGCAACCGTGACAGGCATCAGGCTGTGCGCCGCAGCGCCGTCACCTCGATCTCGATCTTCATCTCCGGCTTGTTGAGCTGACACACGATCATCGTTGCCGCCGGCCTGATCTCGCCAAAGACCTCGCCGAGGATCGGGAACACCACATCCACGAAAGCCGCATCGGTAATATAGTAATGTGCCCGCACCACATCGGCCATCTCGAAGCCGCCGTCCCCGAGCGCCTTGGCGATCGTCGCCAAGCAATTGCGCGTTTGTGCCTCTACGGTCTCCGGCATCGACATGGTCGCATAATCGTAGCCGGTCGTTCCGGACACGAAACACCAGTCGCCCTGCACCACGGCGCGCGAATAGCCGGCGGTCTTCTCGAAGGGCGAACCGGTGGAGATCAGTTTTCGCATGGCTTCCTCGCAGTGGTTGCGGCCATCCTGAAGGTATAGGGTCCACCCGGCCATGGGCCAGAGGCAACCGATTGTTGTTACGACGTGGAAAGCGCAGACCTTGGAGATTGGCCAGAACATCTCTCCAGTCGTCATCCTGGGGCGAAGCAAGGAGCGAAGCGACGCGGCGCAGACCCCAGGATCCATGCCGTGACATCCGAGCGACACAACGGTTCTTCGGCCGATGTTACGGCATGGATCCTCGGGTCAAGCCCGAGGATGACGAAAGCAGGGTAGTCGCCGCGCCGCGCAAAAAAACCTAATTCGCCGACCCCAGCGCCTTGTCCAGCGCTTCCTTGACGTCGGCCGGCCATGTACTCACCGCTGGCCACGCGTCCGGCTCGGGCTTGTCGCCGCGGCGGGCGAAATAGAGCTTCCGGTTGACCGGGTCGACCGCCATGAAGCCGTCATTGCCGCCGCAATCATGCGGCACGCAGCCGCTGGCAAAAAAGGCGCCCGACGCGGTTTTTTCCGTGCCGCCGCCGACCAGCAGGCTGGTCGCCATGTCGGGCATGTCCTTGCCAAGCAGTGTCTCGGCTAGTTTGTAGACCGCTTCATTGTGGAAGGCGTCGATGATGTTGTCGTATTTCGACGGATCAACGTCCTTCCAGTCGGTGCCCAGCTCCGGCATGTAGGTCAGATTGCCGGACGTCGTCAGTCCGTCCGTCGGCGACCATTGCAGCGCCGGCTTGGAATCGCCCGGCAAAAGATAGGGCACGAAATAGATGGCGCTGTCGGAGATCGCGGCCGGCGGCGCGCCGCATTCATCCTGCTCGACCGTGGTCGTCTGGATCGTGCCGCCTTCCGGCTTCCACACGATCACCTTGGCCGGGCCGCATTGATTGCCGCCGTCGCCGACATCGACCAGCGCCACCTTGACGCCGCCGACCTCGACGATCTTGTCGAAGAAGACGTCGTAATTGCGCGCCAGTTCCTTGCCGTCGAAGGCGAGCACCCGTTCCCCGTACTCTTCCTCCTGAGTGATGGTCAGCTGGCCGCCCTCGAACGGGACCGGCGCCTGTTTGTCATTGTCGGCTAGGGCCGCATTGCTCACCGGGCCCTGGTCGGCGGCCCCGCCGGACGCATCGTCAGCCGGCACGAGCACCATGTCGGTCTGTGCATGCGCGCCTGCCACCGGCATCAGAATCCACGCCAGCGCGCAGGCTCCGGCAAGAAGCGAACGTGTCATGACTGTCCCCTCCGTTCAGCCGCCACGAACCCGGCCTGTCGCGGCCAGGTCATCCTACCGCTCAGGCCCAGGGGCGCTCAGCAGCGTTCTTCTTCTCGAACGAAGCGATGGCGCCGGCCTTCTCCATGGTCAGACCGATATCGTCGAGCCCGTTGAGCAGGCAGTGGCGCTTGAATTCGTCGAGGTCGAACTTGACCACGCCCCCGTCCGGCCCGCGAATTTCCTTGGCTTCGAGATCGACCGACAGCGTCGCGTTGGAACCGCGCGAGGCATCGTCCATCAGCTTCTCCAGGTCTTCCGCGCTGACGGTGATCGGCAAGATGCCGTTCTTGAAGCAGTTGTTGTAGAAAATGTCGGCGAACGAGGTCGAGATGACGCAGCGGATGCCGAAATCGAGCAGCGCCCACGGCGCATGTTCCCGGCTCGAACCGCAGCCGAAATTGTCGCCGGCGACCAGGATCTGCGCCTTGCGGTAGGCCGGCTTGTTGAGCACGAAGTCCGGGTTTTCCGAGCCGTCGTCCTTGTAACGCATTTCGGCGAACAGGCCGGTGCCGAGCCCGGTGCGCTTGATCGTCTTGAGATAATCCTTGGGGATGATCATGTCAGTGTCGACATTGACGATCGGCATCGGCGCGGCGACACCGGTGAGCTTGGTGAATTTTTCCATGGTTCTTGCCCGTCTTCTTCTCGTTGCGGGGAATTGCTGGCGCCCGGTTTACACAATGCCGCGGGCAAATAAAAGACGGCTGTTTTTGGACTTCCGTCGTCGATCGAAACACAAGTTCGGTACAAAACAGCTTCAAAACCACCTGCCCATGGTGCACTTTTGTCGACATGACAACGCGATCCACGATCCTTTACGCCAGCGAACCGGGCCTCGGCATCGCCGAGTTCCGCCGCGTTCTGGTGGAATCCGGCCTCGGCGAGACACGGCCCGTCGATGATCATGCCCGTTTGAAGGCGATGCTCACGAGTGCCGACCTGGTGCTCACCGCGCGCATCGATGCACCGGGCAAACCGCTGGTTGGTGTCGCTCGCGGCATCACCGACTTTTCCTGGGTCTGCTATATCTCCGAGCTCGCTGTTTCTGCATCGGCGCAAGGGCTGGGTATCGGCAAGGGCCTGATGGATGAGGCACGCCGGCAACTCGGACCTTCCGTTGCCATCAGCCTGATCTCCATACCCGACGCCGTCGGCTTCTATGAGCGTATCGGCATGGAGCGCATGCCCAACGCATTCTGGTTCGGCCGCAAGCGCTGAAATCCACTCCCAGCGACCTCAACCCGCGCATTCTGCCTCTTGACATGCAACCAAATGGTTGCATATTAGAGTCATGAGCATGGATGCTGTCTTTCGCGCCTTGGCCGACCCGACACGCCGGCGATTGCTGGACAGCCTTCATGCCAGGAACGGGCAGACGCTGAACGCGCTGTGCGGTGAGATGGACATGACGCGCCAGGCGGTGACCAAGCATCTGGCGATCCTGGAAGAAGCAAACCTCGTCGCCACCATCCGCAAGGGACGCGAGAAGCAACATTATCTGAATCCCGTTCCCATCAACGAGATCGCCGAACGCTGGATCGGCAAATTCGAGCGGGGGCGACTGGGCGCCCTCGGCGATTTGAAGAAACGTCTCGAAAGGGAAGACTGATGAGCAACATTTTCGTTTATGTCACCTACATCCGCACTTCGCCCGAAAAACTCTGGCAAGCACTGACCGCGCCGGAGTTCCAGCGGCAATATTTCCTCGGCGCTCAGATGCTAAGCGACTGGAAACAAGGTTCGGCGTGGAAGATGGTTTACACCGACGGCCGGGTCACCGACAGCGGCGAGGTCCTCGAGATCGATCCACCCAAGCGCATCGTGCTCAAATGGCGCAACGAGTTCATGCCCGAGGTCAAGGCGGACGGCTACACACGCTGCACCTTCGCCCTCGAGCAGGAGGGCGAGATGATGAAGCTCGCCATCACACACGAAGCCGATGGACCGCACAAGCTGCTTGGCCATGTGGCGAACGGCTGGCCGCTCATCCTGTCCAGCCTGAAGAGCCTGCTCGAAACCGGCAAAGGCCTGTCGCGCCCGGCGTCGAAGGCTTGAGGTTGTTTCGATAGCGAAACGTTTCTGGAGGACAGGTGATGCACGGTTCCGCGGTGCACAGCATGACCAATGGCGAGACCGTCACGGCGAGCGCCGATGTTCGCGCGCCGCCCGAGCGGATATTTGACGCGCTCGTTACACGCGAGGTCGAGCGCTGGTGGGGGTCCGCCAGGACCTACCGGATGACCGGATGGGCGGCCGACCTCCGCGTCGGCGGCCGCTGGAGCGTCACCGTCGAGACGGCGGCCGGCAGACACCTGCCCGCCAGCGGCGAATTCCTGGAGATCGAAGAGCCGCGCCGGATCGTGCAGACGCGGAGATACGACTGGGACCATCCGACGCTTGGCCGCCGCGAAACCAAAGTCGCCTGGCTGCTGGAGCCGATCGCCGGCGGCACACGCGTCACCATCTGCCATGGCGGCTTCGCCGGCCTCGCTGCTGCCGCAACGAAGCATGCCGAAGGCTGGGCCCGGGTGCTGGGCTGGCTTCAGGCGTATCTTGGTACGGGCGGCTTGGTGGCGGCTCAATCCACCAAGCAACGGTAGCATCCCTTCGCGCCAGCGTTAAATTACATTCAATTCCCGAAACGGCCGCCCGTCGGCGATCCGGCTGTACCCGAACGCCGAGCAATCCACCGTGCGATAGCCGCCATGCACGATCAGTTCGGCCAGCGCCTTGCCGACCGCCGGAGCCTGCTGCAAGCCGTGGCCGGAAAAACCGTTGGCGAAGAGGAAATTGCCGACCTCCGGGTGCGGGCCGATCACCGCGTTCTGGTCGAGCGTATTGTAGTCGTAATGGCCGACCCAGGCGCGCGTCGGCTTGATCGCCTCGAAGGCCGGAATGCGGGTCGCCAGCACCGGCCAGATCACCTCTTCGAACAGCGGCCAGTCGGGGTCGAAGTCGGCGGGGTCGGCCGGTCCTTCGCCCTCTTCCGGCTCGGCGCCGCCGGTGATGTAGACCGAGCCCTCCGGCCGGACATAGATGCCGCTCGGGTCGACCAGCAGCGGCATGTCGTCATATTTTTCGCGCGCCTCGAAGACGAAGACATTGCGCTTGCGCGGCTCCACCGGCAGCGCCAGCCCGGCCATTGCTGCCACCTTGCCGGCATTCGGCCCGGCGGCGTTAACGACGGTGCCGGCCTCGAGCCGCTCGCCATTGTCGAGGGTCACACCGGCGACGCGCTTCCCCTGCCGCTCGATACCGGTCACCGACGCTGTGATGAAATCGATGTTCTTGCTTCGCAGTGCCTTGCGGAACAGCATCAGCATCGCATGCGCGTCGAACCAGCCTTCGCCGCTGCGGCCATAGGCGCCGGCGGAAATGCCCTCGACCGACAGCCACGGAAAGCGGCGGACGAGCGCCTCGGCATCCTCGAGCACGATGTCGGCGCCCTCGGCCATCTGCGCCTCGTGGTTGGCCCGCAGGATCGGCAGCCCGTTCTCGCCGGCAAGGATGAGGTAGCCGCCTTCGCGAAAGCCGATATCGGCGTCCGCGCCAAACTCTTCCCTGAGCCGCCGGAACAGTTTCAGCGTGAATTGCGACAGCCGGATGTTTTCCGGGATCGAGAACTGCTGGCGGATGGAGGCGCAGGACAGCGTGGTCGCGGCGCGGGAAAATTGCGGGTCGCGCTCGACAAGCGCGATCGAGCCCGAAAACCCTTCCTCGCGCAGATAATAGGCGACCGAGGAGCCGACGATGGCTCCGCCGATGATGACGATGTCGTAATGCACCTTTTGGCCCTTCCGATCTGAACCGCCGAGTCACGCCGCCGGCAGGATGATCTCGAAGCGCGTGCCGCTCGCCGAGTCAACCAGCCGGATCGTGCCATCATGCGCTTTCAGGAGGGCCAGCACGATGCCGAGGCCCATGCCGGTGCCGCCGGAATCGCGGCGCGTGGTGAAGAACGGCTCGAAGATGCGGCCTCGGTTGCTGGGCGAGATGCCGGCGCCGTCGTCAGCGACCACGATGGTGGCCTTGCCGTCTGCTTTTGCGGCTGTGACCGATACCAGCGTCGTGCCGTGCCGCGCCGAATTGTCGATGAGATTGGCCAGCACGATCGCCGCGTTTTCGGCCGATATGCGCAGCCCGATCTCGGTGCCCGCCTCGACGCGCACCGCCAGCCTGTCGTCGGCCGGCAGCAGCGCCAGCGCAGCAGTGAGCGACGTGCTTTCGCCGCTGGGCTCGAGATTTTCGGCGCGCGCCAGGTCGAGCAGGCGGCGCACCAGCAGATTGAGCCGGCCGGCATCGGTGACGATATTGTCCGAAAACCGCCGCCGCTCGGCCTCGTCCATCGCGCTGCCTGAATCGCGCAGCAGTTCGGCGGCCCCCTGGATCGCCGTCAGCGGCGATTTGAGCTCGTGCGAGACGTGGGTGGCAAAGGTCTGGATGCCGTCGGAGCGTGCGTGCAGCTTTTCGGCCATGTCGAGGAAAGCAGCAGAGAGTTCACCCATTTCGCGCGTGCCGTGGTGATCGAGCGGCCTGATCGCCGCGCGGTCGCCGGCGGCGATGCGTTTCGTGCGTTCCATCAGCGCATAGATCGGACGGCTGACGGCGCGCAGGAAGACCAGCCCGATCAGCAGCGCGCCGCCGAGGATGGCGATTGCCGCCAGCGCCACCTTGCCGCGCTCGCCATAGAGATGCTTGACGATGTTGTTCGGCGTCCGCGACAGATAGACGACGCCGGCGACCTTGCCGGAGACCGCAACCGGCATGGCGACAAAGACGCGAACCTTGGTGCCGCGGCTGACCGAATAGAGCGGCGGCGACGGCTGGTCGGGAACCCGCAGCCTGAGCGCGCTGGCGTAGCGGCCGGCAAGCGCTGCGCGAACCTCTTCGACAGCCGCGAGCGACAGGCCGGCCTCCTCACGGCCGGCGATGACCACGCCTCTGGGATCGAGCAGCCGGAAGCCGGCGAGCGTGGTCTTCTGCGTCTCGGCAAGAATGCCCGACAGGCGTGCGCCGATTGAAGCGAAGGCGGGATCGGCGCTGGCCGCGGTGGCCGCGGGCCGGGTCGGCAGGATCCCGTCGGACGCAAGATCGAGGCCCGGTTCGATCGGCTGGTAGGGAGAGGCCCGATCGCTGGTGTTGGGTGAAGGCACGGGTGCGCCTAGCTTTTCCGGGGCAATGCCGGCCTCGCGAACCTCTTGCGCATAGATCGCGCCAAGGGCGGCGCCTTGGGCGATCAGCTCGGCCTCGGTCTGCCGGATCAGCTGGTTCTCGTAGAGCCGGAAGAAAAACAGGCCGGCCAGCGGCAGCGCCATCACCATGATCAGGATGGCGATGACGACCGTGGCGAGGCGAGGCCGCCATTTGCTGCCAATCAGTCCTTGGGCGCTCACGCGCCGCATCCGCCCAGCCGAAAACCGACGCCGTGCACGGTCTCGATCGCATCGACGCAGCCGACGGCCGCTAGCTTGGCGCGGATATTGCGGATATGGCTGTCGACGGTGCGGTCTGCGACATGGATATTGGCCGCATAGGCGTTGGCCATCACCATGTCGCGGCCAAGCACATACGCCGGCCGCGCCAAAAAGCCTTTCAGGATCGCGAATTCGATCGACGTCAGCGCCAGCGGCTTGCCGTCGAAGCTGGCTGTATGGCTTGCCGGAACCAGCAACAGTCTGCCATGCGAGAATTGCCGGTCGTCGGCTGGTTCCGGCGTGGGCCGCGCGCGGCGCAGAATGACGTTGACGCGGGCGACCAGCTCGCGCGGGCTGAACGGCTTGGTGACATAATCATCGCCGCCCATCTCCAGCCCGAGGACGCGGTCGATCTCTTCATCCCGCGCGGACAGGAACAGCACCGGCAGGTCGGATGTGTGGCGCAGCCGCCGGCACACTTCCAGCCCGTCCATTTCCGGCATGCCGATGTCGAGCACGACGAGATCGGGCGCATGGCGCTCTATCGCCTGCAAGGCAGCCGCGCCGTCCGGCACCGCCAGCGTTTTCATGCCGGCCTTTTCCAGCGCGAAGCAGATGATTTCGCGAATGTGCGGGTCGTCGTCGGCGACCAGTATGTGGTGCGGCATCAAATCAGCGGCCCGGCATGAAGGGTTCGGACATCGGAGGAACCACGAACGGGCCACGCCTGTCGAGGGCGCGGTTGAGCCGCCAGTCACGAAAGCTCCAGCCCCGCCAGTTTTCCTGGCCGGCGCGGAAGCGTGCTTCGTCCTGTGCATACCAGCCGGCGAGTTCGCGGATGGAGGCATCCTCCGCGGAAACCGTCCTGCTCTGGTGCTGGACGAAGCGATCGACCGCCGGCAAGGCGCCGGGCCCGAGCGAGCGCAGGTACCAGACGTCGAGCTGGGTGCCTTGGCCGGTCATTTCGAAGCAATGGTCGACATTGTAGTTGGCGATCAGCGCGGCAAAGTTGATGAACGAGCAGGCATAGAGCGTCGCCGATAGCGTCAGAAGATTGGCGGAAAGCAGCCATTCGTTGGACTTTTCGCGCGCGATGCGGGCCATGATCAGGACAAGGCCCGCCGCCACCAGCCCCATCCAGACGAACGCAGCGACACGCCAATAGGTCAGCGCATAGATACCGATATAGAGATCGAGCCGCAGGATCGACGAGATCACCAGGAGGATGTTCTGCGCCACCCAGGCATAAACCAGCCGGCGGATGAGCGGATCGCCGGAGGTCGCACTTCCCGGCCGCAGCGCCGCCAGCACGAAGCCGGCGGCCAGCAGCGCCGTGACGATCAGCGGATAGGCGCCGCGATGCGCGTAGGCGGCATAGGTCAGCCCGTCGGGAAGCGCGATGCCGCCTCACAGATAGGTGGCGTCGAGTGCGCTCTGCACCGCGAACAGGATGTTGAAGACGACGAGCGCGCGGAGGATAGCGGCCTTGCCGAAGACGATGTCCTCGATGGTGGTCCTGGTGGCCGGCGTCGCCGGTGCGCTGGCTGGCGACACCCTGCGGCGGCGGAGAAAGCGCGGCAGGCGCGGCCGCAGAAAGGCCCAGACGCAGGCAAGCACGAACAGCCAGAAGGCGAGACGTGGCAGCTGGACGAGTTCGAGCAGTGCCATCAGGTCGATCAGCGAGAACCAAGGCGCACGCGCCGCCGGCCAAGCCGCCGCGCCGCCCTGCGCCAGCGGAAGAAATCAAGGACGAGCCGAAATGGCGTTGCAAGCAGGAACAGCGAGAGTTGGCCGGCAATACGGGCAAGGCCGCGCCGCAACCGTCCGACCAGTGAAAGCGCGAAGATGGCCGTCGCCGCCAGCGCGATCGAGACGGACAGTGCGCTGACATTTTCCACAAGCGGCAGCAGCGCCATAAACAGCGCAACCGGCTTGAACCAGAACCTGCCATCGTTGAAGGCACCGAGAGGATGGACAGCCATGCTCGCTGCGGCAATCGCAACGCCGAACAGGAAAAGCGTGATGCCCGCCGGTTGGCCATAGAAGAAAAAATCGGCCAGCGCGGCGAGCAGGACGGCAACGCCGAAGCGGTTGCAATAGCTCGGCGCCGCCGAGAGGAATACTATCATGATCGGGCTTTCTCGGCGGCTTTGATGCGGCCGGTGGGCGGGGATTTCCGGACGAAAGGGAGGAGGTTTACCGAAGTCCGGGGCGGATCGACGAGCCACCAGCTTTCGCGGCGAAGCCGGTACGGCAGGGACCAACGGGAGTTCGTTTGCTCTTGCATGCCGCCCTTGTCGCATTCGGTCGGGTGGCAAGCGGGGCGGAGACGAGGAGATTTTCCGAAATTGCGTGCAGTTTTTATGCACGGCTTGCCTCGGCCGGCTGCAGACGGCATAGATCGGAGATGACCAGCGAAAGCTACCGCCCGCGCCGCTCGGTGCTTTACGTCCCGGCTTCGAACGACAAGGCGCTGGCCAAGATCCAATCGCTGGCCTGCGATACCGTCGTCATCGATCTCGAGGACGCCGTCGCCCCGGCCGACAAGTCTTCCGCGCGCGAAAAACTGGCGGCGATTTTCGCCGGCCGTTCCAACCGGCGCTGCGAGATGGTGGTGCGCATCAATGCGCTGTCGAGCGAATAGGGCGGCGCCGACCTGCTGGCCGCGGCAAAATGCACGCCCGACGCCATCCTGCTGCCCAAGGTCGACACGCCGCGCGACATTCTCGAGGCCGGCGACGTGCTCGACGACAATTTTATCGCCGACGAAGTCAAGCTGTGGGCGATGATCGAGACGCCCAAGGCGCTGCTCAATATCGGGCCGATTGCCGAGCTGGGCCGCGATCCGGCCTCTCGACTGGCTTGTTTCGTTGCCGGAACGAACGACCTGGTCAAGGACACCGGAATTCTCGCCACGCCCGATCGGCGCTATCTCGTTCCATGGCTGATGCAAATGGTGCTCGCCGCGCGTGCCGGCGGCCTCGACCTGCTCGATGGCGTCTTCAATGATTTTCGCGATATGGACGGGTTTGCGCGCGAGTGCACGGAAGCGGCCGCCATGGGTTTTGACGGCAAGTCGCTGATCCATCCGGCCCAGATCGAAGCCGCGAACCGCGCCTTTGCACCGTCGCCCGAAGCAATAGCCGAGGCGCGCGCGGTCAAGGATGCCTTCGCGCTCGCCGAAAATATCGGTAGGGCGGTAGTTGCGCTGAACGGCAAGATGGTCGAGCGGCTGCATCTGGCGCAGGCCGAAAAACTGCTGGCGAAGGCCGCCGCTGTTCGCGCATGACTAACGTAACTGACGACAGGATTGAAGAATGAAACTCTACCGCTTTCTGTCCGGCCCGGACGATGCCAGCTTCTGCCACAAGGTGACGGCGGCGCTGAACAAGGGCTGGCACCTGTTCGGCTCGCCGACCTATGCCTATGACAAGGAGGCCGAGACCATGCGCTGCGGCCAGGCGGTGGTGAAGGACATCGAGGGCCAGGAATACGGCCCCGACACCAAGCTCAGCGACTGGTAGGGAGGTTCGCTGAAGCGCTCGTCCTTCGTCATCCTAGGGCGTAGCAGTCGCGAAGCGACGTCGCGGAGTACCCTAGGATCCATGCCGTTACCTCTGCCGAAGGGCACGGCGGATCAGGATTAGTGTGATCTACCACCGATCGGGATAGCCCCGTTACCCAGAACGGGATGATGAGCGTTCGGTTCTGCACCGCCGGCGCACTGCATCACTATCACGGCATGGATCCTGGGGTCTGCGCCGCGTCGCTTCGCTCCTTGCTCCGCCCCAGGATGACGAGGAGCGGGGTCGCTCACTCTGCTGCCTCTTCGATCTTCTCCATATCGTCGTCCGAAAGGCCGAAATGGTGGCCGATCTCGTGGATCAGCACATGGGTGACGATGTCGCCCAGCGTTTCCTCGTTCTCGGCCCAATAGTCGAGGATGGCGCGACGATAGAGCGTGATGCGGTTCGGCCCCTCGCCGGTCTGCGGATTCCAGCGCTCGGCGATGCCGCGCCCCTCGAACAGGCCGAGCAGGTCGAAGGGCGTTTCCAGCGAAAGGTCGTCCATGATCTCGTCGGTCGGGAATTCGGCGATCTGAATGACGATCTCGCCGGTCAACTTGCGAAAGTCCTCCGGCAGATGGGCATAGGCCTCCAGCGCCAGGAGCTCGATTTCCTCCATCGTTGGCGAAAGCTGGTCGTGCCAGATGCGTGTTTGGTAGATGCGAGCCATGCTTTGTCCTTTGATCCCGGCATATAGGCTTTCAGGCCGGACTCGGCAAATAGCGGGGCTGGAGCGCCCGTGCCATGCCCCACTACAGGAATAAATTCCCCATGACTCCGCTTGACTCTTCGGGCGGCCTCTGGAATCTATAGGGAACATAACAGGAACAATTGTGAGTGGAAGCTGATCGTCATGGCGATGACCGCCGTGGCGCGGGAGACTGTTTTTGCCCTGCGCCGCCAGATCGCGAAGATCGAAGGGACCTTGCCCGAGCGCCTGGAGGCGCCGGCCAGTTCGTCGTTTGACGCGGATGTCCCTCGTCAGAGTCTGACACCCTCTCGGCATCCGACACCCGCTCGGAATCTGACCATTGTCCGGCGCGGCCTCGCCGTGGCGCCGCCCGA
Organism: Mesorhizobium sp. M0106; assembly: GCF_040322715.1. Lineage (NCBI taxonomy): Bacteria > Pseudomonadati > Pseudomonadota > Alphaproteobacteria > Hyphomicrobiales > Phyllobacteriaceae > Mesorhizobium > Mesorhizobium sp. M0106. Next base: position 118,740 of record NZ_JAMYUA010000010.1, read on the forward strand.
TGCGTTTTTGCGCACCGGCGCCGAGCGCCTCGATGCTGCGCTGAGCGGCGGCCTGCCGAAGGCGGCGGTGAGCGAGTTTCATGGCGCCGCGACCCGCGATGCCGGGGCCGTTGCCGGTTTTGCCTTGTCGCTCGTCAGCCTGATCCTCAGCCAGGGGCCGCGATTGCCGGTGCTGTGGATCGGCACATCCGAGGTTTTCCGCGAGGCCGGCTTTCCCTATGCCAGGGGGCTTCACGCCTTCTTCGGCATCGAGCCGGAGCAATTGCTGTTTTCCGAGGCGCCAAGGCTGCTCGATGCGCTGTGGATCGCCGAGGAGGCTGCCCGGATGACGGCACTGGCCGCCGTCATCCTCGAAATCCGCGGCAGCCCGCAGCGGCTTGACCTCACCGCGACGCGGCGGCTGCACGCCCGCGCGCAGAGTGCGGGCCGGCCGCTGTTCCTGCTGCGCCAGGCCGGCGAGCCCGAACCGACGGCAGCGCCCGTCCGCCTCATCCTGTCGGCGGCACCGGCGGCAACGCGTAAGACGCTTGCCGGGCCGCTCGCCGGCTCGATCGGCCGGCCCGCCTTCACCGTCGCCATCGGCAAGAGCCGCACGGCCTTGCCCGGAAAATTCACACTGGAGTGGAACCCCGATGAACGCATATTCGAAGAAAGACGGGGCGAGCAAGGAAGGTCTCAGGAATGGGCCCCAGAACGGCCAAAGAATCCTATCCCTGTGGTTTCCGCATCTCGCCGCCGAGAGGATCCTGCGGCAGCATCTGGGGCGGTCCTGGCGTTCCCGGCCGTCGGATCACCTGCCGCTGGTGATCAGCCATCGCCAAGGGAACACCCAGCGCATCGCCGCCCTCGACGAACGGGCTGAGGCGCTTAATCTGAAGCGCGGCATGGGCATAGCCGACGCACGCGCCATGCATCCCTCGATCGACATCGTGGAGGCCGATCCGGAGGCCGACCGGCGCCTGCTCGAAGGCCTCGCCGACTGGTGCGACCGCTACACCCCGCTGGTGGCGCTTGACGGGACCGACGGCCTCTATCTCGACGTCACCGGCTGCACCCATCTTTTCGGCGGCGAACGCTCGATGCTGGACGATATCCTGTCGCGTTTTTTCCATCAGGGCTTCGATGTCCACGCCGGGCTTGCCGCCACGCCTGGTGCTGCCTGGGCGGCTGCGCGGTTTGCTGGCGACCGCATCGTGCCCGATGGTGAGGAGGAAGCGCTTCTCGCGCCCTTGCCGCTGGCGGCGCTGCGCATCGACCCGGAGGTACGCGCCAGCCTCGAAAGCGTCGGCCTGCGCACGGCGGGCGCTGTCATGGCGGCACCGCGCGCGCCGCTGGCCCGCCGCTTCGGCGCATCGCTGCTCTTGCGCCTCGACCAGGCGCTTGGCCGCCTCGAGGAGGCCGTGTCGCCGCGCCTGCCGGTGGCACCGCTTTCGGTCGAGCGTCACCTTGCCGAGCCGATCATGCTGACCGAGGACATCGAGCGGCTGACCGGCATGCTGGCGACCACCTTGAAGAGCGACCTCGAGCGTCGCGGCGAGGGCGCAAGGCGGCTGGCGCTGCTGCTTTTCCGCGTCGATGGCGGCGTCAGCCGCATCGCCGTCGGCACCTCGCGGCCTCTGCGCGAGCCGCGGCTGATCCAGAAATTGTTCCACGAAAGGCTTGCCGTGCTCGAACAGGATATCGACGCCGGCTACGGCTTCGATCTCGTGCGCCTTTCGGTGCTGACCGCCGCCGCCTTCGACATGCAGCAGGCCGACCTTGCCGGCGAGACGAGCGACGACGGTGCCGATATCGCGCTTTTTGCCGACCGCATTCGCGCCCGGCTCGGCGAAGGCGCGGTCTTGAAGCCGGTCGCCGTCGAGAGCCATTTGCCGGAGCGCGCCGTCGCCACCCTTCCCTTCACGGAAGCGCCGCAGAGAAGCTCGCCGCCGAAGCAGCCGGACAAGGCGAAGGACGCTCCCACGACTGTCTTCCAGCCGGAACGGCCGATCCGGCTTTTCCGTTCGCCCGAGCCGATCGAGGTGCCGGCCACCGAAATGCCGGAAGGCCCGCCTTTGAACTTCCGCTGGCGGCGCGCGCTCTATCGGGTCGCGCGCGCCGAAGGGCCGGAGCGCATCGCGCCGGAATGGTGGCGAGGGGCGGCGGGACGAGAAGATGCCCCGACCCGGGATTATTTCCGCATCGAGGATGCCGACGGCCGCCGTTACTGGCTCTATCGCCAGGGCCTTTACGGCGCCTCGCAGCCCTCGCCGCGCTGGTTCATGCATGGGATCTTCGCATGAATGCGCTGACGGCCAACCCCTATGCCGAATTCGGCATCCAGTCGAACTTCTCGTTTCTGCGCGGTGCGTCGAAACCGGAGGAGCTGGTGGTCGCGGCAAAATTCCTGGGGTTTTCGGCGATCGGTCTCGCCGACCGCAACACGGTGGCGGGCGTGGTGCGCGCCTGGCAGCAGGCCAAGGTGGAGGGTGCTTCCTATCATCCCGGCTGCCGCCTGGTTTTTTGCGACGGCACGCCGGACATCCTCGCCTACCCGCAGGATCGCAAGGGCTGGGGGCATCTCTGCCGCATGCTGACGCAGGCCAATCTGCGTGACGAGAACGAAAAAGGGGCGACGCTCCTCAAACAGAGCGATCTTCTCGAATGGGGCGATCTCCTGTCGCTCGCCATACTGCCGGATGTGTCGGCGGACGCGGAAACCAGCCTCGCACTCCTTAGCCGGCTCAAGGATCGTTTCGGTGAAAACCTGCGGCTTGCGGTTTCGCCGGATTACCGCGGCAACGACCGCTTCCGTATCGAGCAGGCGGCGGCGATGGCGGAGCTGGCCGGCATCCCGTTGATGGCGACCAACGATGTTCTCTACCATACGTCTGAACGGCGCCCGCTGCAGGACGTGCTGACGGCGATCCGCCTCAATGTGCCCGTCGCCGAGGTGGGGCTGGAGCTGGCGGCCAATGCCGAGCGTCACTTAAAGCCGCCGCTGGAGATGGCACGGCTTTTCCGCAGGCATCCGCAAGCGCTGGCGGAAACGCTGCGTTTTGCCGGCGAGCTGACCTTCTCGCTCAGTGACCTGCAATACAACTATCCCGACGAGCCGACGGAATCGGGTCTTGGGCCGCAGGCCGAACTGGAAAGGCTGGCCAAGGAGGGAGCCGCCATCCGCTACCCCTCGGGCGTGCCCGCTTTTGTGACGCAGCGCATCGAGGAGGAGCTCGCTCTGATCGAGCGCCTGAACTACGCGCGCTATTTCCTGACTGTCCACGACATCGTCAAATTCGCCCGCAGCCAGAACATTCTCTGCCAGGGGCGCGGCTCTGCCGCCAACTCGATCGTCTGCTTCTGCATTGGCATCACCGAAGTCGGCCCGGACAAGATCGAAACGCTTTTCGAGCGCTTCATTTCCGAGGAAAGAAACGAGCCGCCCGACATCGACGTCGATTTCGAGCATGAAAAGCGCGAGGAGGTCATCCAGTACATCTATTCCAAATACAGCACGAAGCGCACCGCGCTGGCCGCCGCCGTCGTCAGCTACCGGGGCCGCTCGGCGATGCGCGAAGTGGCCAAGGCGATGGGCCTGTCGGACGACGTCCGGGGCGCGCTGTCCAGTTCGATCTGGGGCTGGTCGACCTCGGAGCTTGGCGAAAAGGAGACAAAGGCCGGCGGCCTCGATCAGACTGATCCATCGACAAGGCATGTGATCGAATGCGCCAACGAGATCATGGGCTTTCCCCGTCATTTGTCGCAGCATGTTGGCGGTTTCGTCATCACCCGGGACCGGCTCGACGAGATCGTGCCCATCGTCAAGACGGCGATGGACGAGCGCAAGATGGTCGAGTGGGACAAGGACGATCTCGACGCGGTGAAAATCCTCAAAGTGGACGTGCTGGCGCTCGGCATGCTGACCTGCCTGCAGCGCGCCTTCACCCTGCTCCAGGATCATTATCCGCAGGCGCGGGACGAGTACGGCCTGCCCTATGTGCTGGCCACTCTGCCTGCCGAGGACAAGCATGTCTACGACATGATCTGCCGTGCCGACACGATCGGCGTCTTCCAGATCGAATCGCGCGCGCAGATGTCGATGCTGCCGCGGCTGCGGCCGAAAAGCTTTTACGACCTCGTCATCGAGGTGGCGATCGTGCGGCCCGGCCCGATCCAAGGCGACATGGTCCACCCTTATCTGCGCCGCCGGCAAGGCAAGGAAAAACCCGAATATCCCAAGCCGGAACTGGAAAAAATACTCGGCAGGACGCTGGGCGTGCCGCTGTTCCAGGAGCAGGCGATGAAGATCGCCATCGTTGCTGGCGGCTTCAGGCCGGGCGAGGCCGATGAACTGCGCCGCGCCATGGCGACATTCAAGCGCACCGGCACGATCGGCAATTACCGCAAGAGAATGGTCGACGGCATGGTCGCCAAGGGCTACGAAAAAGACTTCGCCGAGCGCTGCTTCAAGCAGATCGAGGGTTTTGGCGAATACGGCTTTCCCGAGAGCCACGCCGCCTCCTTCGCCCTGCTGGTCTATGCCTCCTGCTGGTTCAAGACCTTCTATCCCGACGTGTTCTGCGCCGCGATCCTGAATTCCCAGCCGATGGGGTTTTACCAGCCGGCCCAGCTTGTCCGCGACGCGCATGACCACGGCGTCGAAATCCGCGAGGTCGACGTCAATTTTTCCGGCTGGGATTGCGCCTTGGAGAAATCGCCTTTCGATCCGGATCGTATCCTTGACCGCCATGCCCAGATGCGCGGCGTCATCCGGACCAGCCATGCCGTCCGGCTCGGCTTTCGCCAGGTCAAGGGCCTGTCGAAGGAGCGCATGGAAGCGTTTGTGTCGAGGCGCGGCGCCGGCTATGCATCCGTACGCGACGTCTGGCTGCGCTCGGGCCTCAACGTCGACGAGATCGAAAAACTGGCGCAGGCCGACGCTTTCCGGTCGCTTGGATTGAACCGTCGCGACGCTCTATGGGCGGTCCGCGCGCTCGACGGCAAGAGTGCCGCCGAAAAGCTGCCGCTGTTCGACCAGCCGGCGATCCGCTTGCGCGATCTGGAGCCTGCAACCAGGCTCCCGACAATGCCGCTCGGCGAGCACGTCGTCCACGACTACCGCTCGCTTGGCCTGTCGCTGAAGGCGCACCCGGTCGCCTTCCTGCGTCAAAGGCTGGATCGTTCCGGCGTCACGCCCAATGTGCGGCTCGGCCAGGTGCGGGACGGCCGGCGCGTTTCGGTCGCCGGCCTCGTGCTGGTGCGGCAGCGGCCGGGCAATGGCAAGGCGATTTTCCTGACGCTGGAAGACGAGAATGCGGTCGCCAACATCATTTTCTGGGAAAGGACTTTTGACCGCTTCCGCCCCATCGTCATGGGCGCGCGTCTCATCCGCGTCACCGGCAAGCTGCAATCGGAATCGGACGTTATCCATATCGTCGCCGAGAAGGTCGAGGATCTGACGCCGTGGCTGTCGGTGCTGCTTGAGCAGGCAAGGCCTGCGGATGAGCCTTCGAGCGGCCCAGAGGAGGACCAGTCCGATAGCACCGCGCAAGCGGAATTATTGGGAAAGGCGGAGAAGGTCATGCCCAAGGGACGCAATTTTCAATAGGTCCCCTGTCTTCGTCAGAGCGTTGCGGTGGAGAATTTGATGCCGGCGGGACAGAGGGGGGCGCGAAGGATTGCTGCGGAGCGGCCTCTATTCTGAGCCAGCCAGGCGCGGCGGCGGTGGCATGGCATCATCTATGGTGATGACACGCGCTTCCGATGGCAGCATGATCGGAATGCCGTCCCGCACCGGATAGGCAAGCTTTGCCACCCGCGAGATAAGCTCGCCGCGCTCCGGATCCCAGGCAAGCGGCCCCTTGGTCAGCGGGCAGGCCAAGAGTTCCAGCAGCTTGGGGTCGACAGTCCTGTTCCCGTCACGTCCATCCGCCATTCGATCCATCCTTTTCACAAGGCAATCGGTTAAGGTTTCGAGCGCGGACTTCCCCTTCTCCCCTTGTGGGAGAAGGTGGCCGAGCGAAGCTTGGTCGGATGAGGGGGTGTTCCAGCTTGGCACCGACGGCGATCCTTCCAACACCCCTCAACCGTCTCGGCGCTGCGCGCCGATCCACCTTCTCCCACAAGGGGAGAAGGCAAGAGCCTACTGCAAACTCGAACCGAAATCCTCATTGTCGCGCGCCAGCGCCATTTCGGTGATGGCGATCAGGGTCTCGGCGCGTGTCTTCAGATCGGCCGCTTCGAGCAGCGCCTGTTTCTCGGCCGGCCCGTAGGGCGCCATCATCGACAGTGCGTTGACCAGCATGGCGTTTTCGGCGCGGCTGACGCTTTCCCAGTCGGCCTCCAGATCGTTAGCCTGCAGATAGGCGCGAAACGCTTTGAGCAGCGCCGGCCGGTCGATCTCGGCGTCTGCCTGCTCCTCGTCGAGATCGGCGAGAAAGGGTGCCAACCGGCACTGCCGGAACGGTGTTTTGACCGTGAGCTCCTGGACAATACGGAACCGGCACACGCCCTGCAGCGAAATCAAGTAACGGCCGTCGCCGCTCTCGGACAGCGCAATGATGCGCCCGGCGCAGCCGACATTGCAGAGCTCCGGCTCGCCGTTGGGACGCAGCGCACCGTCAAGGCTGGGCTGGATCATGCCGATCAGCCGCGGCCCGGCGATCGCCTCGTCGACCATCTGCAGATAGCGCGGCTCGAAAATGTTGAGCGGCATGCGGCCTCCCGGCAGCAGCAATGCGCCCTCAAGCGGAAAGATCGGCATGGTCGACGGTAAGTCCGCAGCGAGTCGGTAATGCGCGTTTCCCGCCTGCACCTCAATCCTCCGATCGCTTTGTCAGGAAGCGCACCAAATCCGTCTCCTCCCGGCCGGCACAAGGCGCAACACCGGAAACCTGAAATCGAACGCCATCCGAAAACCTAATCTGGCGCAGCCGCGGCCCACCGCAAGCCCGCGCGACAAAACAGTCTGGGCCGGCTCAGGAAAACAGCAGCGACGACAGTTTGCGCCGTGCCGACAGCGTTGCTTCGTCGGTTATGCCCCATGCCTCGAAGAGCTGCAGCAACTGGGTTCTGGCGCCGTCGTCGTTCCACGAGCGGTCGGCCTTGATGATCGCCAGCAGATTGTCGGCCGCCGCCATGCGATCACCCTTGGCGTTCTGGATCATGGCAAGCTCGAACCGTGCCTGGTGATCCCCGGGATTTTCGGCCAGCCGCCGTTCCAGTTCCGCCGGATTGCCGAGCACTGCTGCTTGCGCGGCGAGCGCCATCTTGGCCCGCAGCGCGGCGAGCTGGGGCGCATCCTTCTTTGCTTCCGGCGCCCGCGCCAGCACCGCCTCGGCACCTTCGGCATCGCCGGCCTCGAACAGCAGATCGCCCAAGCCAGCGATCGCCTCGATCGTCTCCGGCGCCTGTTCCAGGATGGCATCGTAAATGTCGGCCGCCGTCTGCACGTCCCCGGCGTCGCGCGCTTCGGCGGCCGCGGCCAGCGCCTCGGCAACTTGCGGCGCACCGCCGTTCTTGCCGCCGACCTTCTGGATGAATTGCGTGATCTGGCTCTCGGGAATGGCGCCCATGAAGCCGTCGACCGGCTGGCCGTCCTTGAAGGCAATGACCGCCGGTATCGACTGGATGCCAAGCTGGCCGGCGATCGATGGATGGTCGTCGATATTCATCTTGACCAGCTTGACCTTGCCACCGGCGGCTTTCACCGCCTTCTCCAGCAGCGGCGTCAATTGCTTGCAAGGGCCGCACCACGGCGCCCAGAAATCGACCAGCACCGGCTGGTGACGCGATTCCTGGATCACGTCGGCGGCAAATCCAGCGGTCGTTGTGTCCTTGATGACGTCGGCCGGCGCCTCCGCAAGCGCGACCTTCTCACGCGCGGCATCGGTGCCGCCATATTGCACGGTGGTGGCATACCGGCCGCCATTGCTGCCAAATGGGCCGCCAAAGGGGTTGCTATCACTCATCTCGTCGCCTTTCGGTCGCGCCGCCGGCCAAGGGACGGGCGCAACATCCTTCTTTAGAACCCGGTTTCAGTCACCCATGTGGCGATCATGCCGAGACTTTCAAGATAACAGCATCATGTCCGGTTGCCTCGACGAATTTGACCAGGTCCGCGGCAGCGATGGAAGTCGTCGCTTCGTTGGTCAGCGGGTGGGCATTGACCACCGCATGGCTCATCAGCTCCTCGTCCAACACGACCTTGATCCTTCGCTCGGTGTCGTTGATCAGCCCGAACACCGTGACCGCGCCCGGGACGACGCCGAGAAGCTCCATCAGCATCTCCGGCCGGCCGAAGGACACGCGCCCGGCAGCGCCGATCAGATGGTGGATATGCTTGAGATCGACCACCGCCTCCTCGCCGACGCTGACCAGGAAGAAATTGTCCTTCTTGTCCTTGAGGAACAGATTCTTGGTATGGCCGCCGGCAATCTCGCCGCGCAGCGCCTGCGAATCGGCGACCGTGAACAGCGGCGAATGCCGCCGCGTCGATACCTCGATCCCGAGTCCGGCGAGAAAGGCGAAAAGTTCGGCTTCGGTCTTCGGCATGGGTCTTTCTTCTGATGGCCCGCTTTCAACGGCTTGTTCGGCTAACGCCGTTTACGGCCAATGATGCGGCCAAGACAAGCCCGTCGCGCAACGCGGGGGTGATTGCCTTGCGACGTCCCGAGGAGCGCTTCTCCGCATTGCCGGCGAAGCAAAAGGCCTGCGAATTCCCTGTTGCAATCGCCGCGCTCTTCAGCCATATAGGCGCGGCTTGCGGCCCAAAAGCCGCGCGAGCGGGTGTAGCTCAGGGGTAGAGCACAACCTTGCCAAGGTTGGGGTCGAGCGTTCGAATCGCTTCACCCGCTCCAGTTTCCTTGAGGGGAATCAAGCGATTAAGAGGCGCCTTTCGGGGCGCCTTTTGCTTACGTGGCGAAAAGAGTGTCCCTGCCATGGCGATGCGCGGAAAGCCGCGCTGTGACCAGCAGGTGTCGCAGCTTTTCTATTCCGTTGTGCTAGCTTTTTTTCTGCGCCGAATAGTGTGCGACTGCGCGACGGCCATTTTCAACTCGGGCGTGATCTCCAACGGTGCATTCTCTGCCCCATGTTGGTTCTGTAGCCCCTGGACCTGGACGGTCGGAAATGGGAGTTCGATGCCCTGCTCCTTGAAGACCTGGCGGAGGCGTACATAGAATTTGCGTTTCATACCGAAGGCGCCTCCCGGCTTGGTTGTCGCCTTGACCCTCAATACGATGCCGTATTCGCCGAACTCCTGTACGCCCTGCATCTTGATCGGGTCGAGCACCCAGTGTTTGAACTCGGGATCTTCCGCCAGTTCGAGGCCGATCCGCTTGATCAGCTTGCGAGCGAAGTCGATATCGGTGTCATAACCAACGGTGATGTTGAATTTGTCGATAACCCAGTCACGGCTCTGGTTCTGGACTGCCCCGAGTTCACCGAAAGGTATTGTGAACAGCGGACCACGATGGTGGCGCAGCTTCACCGAGCGCAGCGAAAAGCTTTCCACAGTACCCTTGTAATTGCCCGATGAAATGTATTCGCCAACACGGAACGCATCATCGAGCAGAAAAAACACGCCTGAAATGACGTCCTTGACAATGGTTTGTGCCCCAAAGCCCACGGCGACGCCGACGACGCCAGCGCCGGCGATCAATGGGCCGATCTGGATACCCAGCGAGGCGAGCATCATAAGCACCGCCATCACGATGATCGATGCGAGCAGAATATTCTGGAGGATCGGCAAGAGCGTGTGCAGCCGTGCCTGCTGCGGATCGAGGATCGGGACGTCCTCGTCGCTGATCACAGGGTGCGGTGTTTCGATGCCCAGCTTTCGTTCGATCAAAGCTTTGATGATCGACCAGCCGAAGTCGGCGGCGAGGGCAATGACCACGACATTGATCAAGCCGCGCAATATGAACGTCGTCGTCGTATCGCTGTCCCGCATGGATTGCATGTCCAGACCCCAGACACGTGCGAGAAGGTAAGCCGCCGCCAGGATGAAAATCATTCGGATTCCGCGATCGATGACAGCGATCGTCACCGCCGGGATCGTGGGCCGGCCGACATCTTCCGAACCTGGCCGCAGAACGAAATTAACCCCGCGCTGCGTCACCACGATTGCCAAAGGCAGGAAGAATGCGGCGAAGGTGAACCAGAAGTATGTATAAAGGCCGGCGATACGCTGCAGGAACAGGACGACGAAATAAGCAGTTAATAGCCATGTCGCTTCCGTGTGACCGATGTGGCGCGCACCGTCTCGCTGCGTTCTTGGCCGACGCCAAATGGCGAGCAGCAGGAGCAACAGCAGCACGAAATCGGCGCCCAGTGACAGGACCATCATTCCGTCCTGATCGATGCCGAGACCTGGCAAGAGGATAAACGCGGCGCCGAAGAAGGCGAAGACGCCGACGATCCGGGGTAGCCAATAGGACCAATGGTCAGCCGCTTCGTTGGTGATCGGCAAAGCACGAACCTCGACGGCGTTCTCGACGTTCATGAAGGAAGGGACGAGCATGGCCATGACGTACATGCGCACACCCCATGTAACGACTGCCGCCATCAGAAATGTCAGTACAATCTCGCGGATAAGCATCGGCCAGTCGAACAACATGAACGCGCCGGCGCTGCCCAGTGCGAAAGAGACTATCAGCATGCTGGAATAAAGCAGGCGGCCACCAATCTTCTTGGCTCGCCCAACGGGCGTATCCTTCGGTTGCGCGATAATCCAAAGACGAAATGGACGGGTGAGCTTGAACGTTGCCCAAGTGAGTGCCAGGCCGGCAGCGATGAACATTGCAATCAGCACAAATACGCCGGCAGGCCCCTTGCTGGACATATCCTCCATCGTCTCTGCCCGAACGCGCGCGAACTGGCCTGGCAGCAAGGGCAAAGTTCGCACGATTCTTTCGATATGATGCCTGATCCCATCGAGCGTCGAGGATGCCATCGTATTCATCTGGCCGGGTGCGGCCACGGCGCCGGACGATGCGTCGGTCGGCGAAGCCCCTCTCTCGGCGGGCGCTCCCGTTGACCCGGCGTCCTGATTTCGCTGTTCGGCCACCCAGGCCTTCACTGACGGATCGTCGAGAACCTCGAACAGCTGTTTGACCCTTTCAGGCGGGACGGTCGCCGGCGCCTGCGCCTGCGCCTGACCAGCCAACAAAAGGGCGATCCCAAAGACGAGCGGCCTGGCAATCAGGGCAAACATCGCAGTCAGGTCTCCGAGACGCCGTGCCGGGCGCGCCAGGTTCCTGGCTCCCAATCGTCGAGTCATAAGTGGCATCGTGCTGTTAACCTTCCGGTCAGATCGGCGAGCAACGACATCTATGTCCGTTGTTGCCCTACCTTGAAGAAACCGATGTTGCGGTGCAAGACGTCATCGTTCCGAGCCAGACCGTTGCGCCGGGTACTTGGCGGTGTTTATTTAGCCGCGGGGGCAGGGCATTCCGACCTCGGCCCAGCCTCCGGCCGTTCTATGAACTGGGCATCGACGTTAAATCTCAGGAACTGATTTCCTGAGTTGACCAGGACAGACCTTTGGCGGTCGCTCGGTGGTCAACTGCTTCGCGCACCGCTGCCGACATTCGAAACCATGATGTTGCTTGAGATGCAATGCGCTTCCGGGTCGGCACTACCATGCGGCAAATCAGGCCGGGAGCCGCCACATTCGCACACGACCTGTACCACGCAATTCCGTTTCCTCGAGCGGGTCGCAAGCAAAATTTGGTCCAAGCAGTTGATGAGTTGCATCCGAAATACGGATTTCATCGGGCTCCGCGGACGTTTGGATACGTGCGGCGAGATTAACGGTGTCGCCCCATAGGTCATAGGCAAACCGCCTTTTGCCTATGACGCCCGCCACGATTGGTCCTGAGTGAATTCCAATTCTGAGTCTTATCGGTTCTCCTGCGAAGCGTTCGCGCTTAACCGCCTTCCGCAGTTCAAGTGCATAGTGCGCAAGGGCTTCCGCATGATCGGATCGCGCGGCGGGCAGGCCAGCGACCACCATCACACAATCGCCGATTGTCTTGATCTTTTCGCAGCCGTATCGCTCCGAGAGCAGATCCGCCGCCTTGAAGAAGTAATTTAAAATAGCGAGCGTCGTCACGGCTCCGACGCTCCGCGCTCTTTCCGTAAAACCGACGATGTCGGCAAAAAGCACACTCACCTCCGCGTGGTTGTCTGCAATTTGTTCGTGCGCTTTTAGCCGCTCCGCGATCGACGCCGGAAGAATGTTGAGGAGTAGGGCTTCGGCGCGCTGGTATTCACGCGACAATCCCTCTTGGCTCGCCCTCAACGCCTCGTTTGTCGATTGTAATTTCTCGTTGAGTTGACGCTCCCTCTCTTGCAGGAGCGTCATTTCATAAGCCTTCTGTTGAAGCCGCTGCCTATTGTCGCGTTCGGCATTGGCGTCAAGAAAGAGCAGCCACACGCAGGCATTGTCAGCAAAAAGATGGAGGTCCGCGACACGTCCGCTGGGCAGTTCGACCATGGCCATGTCATATGGAAGCTCCGGGCAGGGCAACAAACCTTCCATGAATTCAAGCTGCTCGGTAACAGGCTCACCTATGCGAACGGACGAGAGTCCGTAATGGTTAACGTTACCGCCCTTCGCAGCTATGCAAAGCTGGGCGTCGATTTTCAGATATGCGACCGAGCGCTCGTTGTAGAAGAAGTCGTAAATCCAGCTTCTAACTTCTCTTGGCAAGATATGCATGGTTTATTTGCTAACCATCGAAGCAAGTTGACGAAACGCATCATCAACATGTTCACCCGAAAGCGCACTTGTTAGATAGATTTGCCATCCAAGTTGCCTCAGTTCGTCAATTTCACTATCCGATATTGCCCACCGATCGGCCAGATCGGATTTGTTGAACAGCAATACAAACGGCATAGCGCCGAATTCAGCCTCGGCCCGCTCGCGCAACGTGAGCGCCACGGCAAGAGTAGCAGCGCGTGTTCCATCGACGACAAGCACGAGCCCACTCGCACCTCGCACATAGCTGACGCGGAATGAGCCGATATCGTCTTCGCCGGCCAAATCCCACAAAATCAGATCCACGGTTTTGTCCGGGAATGCGACACTCTTCTTGTCGATTTTCACTCCCACCGTGGTCAAGTAGGTTTCTGAAAAGATGCTTTGCACAAACCTGCGAACCAGACTGGTCTTTCCGACAGCGAACCCGCCCAACATGCAGATCTTCTTTTGCAATATCCTGGGCTCCGCCTAGTGGAAGTTTACCGTAACCGAAACTCTGCGGTTGGCGGAGTTCCCGGTTCGGCTATTTTCAATCTCCGCTGGCTCAAAGGTGCCCGCGCCGCGAACCAAGAGCAACTCCGGATCGACGCCGCGCTTCTTGAGAAGCGCACGAACTGTTTCCGCGCGCGCGGCGCTGATCGACAACTTGGCCGTTTCACGGCCCGTCTCGTCCGAATGGCCGGTCAACATGAACTGTGCTGTTACGCCTGCCTTGCGGGCGTCCTTGGCCAATTCCTTCAACTGATTCGCCAATTTGTCGAGAACCGGCAGTTGCTCTGGTCCCGGTACAGCCTTGCCAGAATCGAACAAAATGTCGACCGCTTGAATAGCCTCCCTCAAATGAGTGAGTTGCGGAGGGGTCAACTCACGCAGCTCGGAGATTTCTAGAGAGAGTCCGTCCGCGGACAGCTGTTGGGCGGCGACCCGCGCCCGATCTATCCAGGCGGCAGGAGCTTCACCCTGGGCAACGATGCGATCCTTGATGATCGAAAGCCGTACTGAATCCGGCGGAGTCAGCGACGCCATCAGCCGCTTCACCACGAACTTCGGATCAAGGCTTTGATAGAATTGCCACTGTGAATGAACGCGAGCAGGATCGACCCCTGTTCCGGACAGCAGAGCCTTCGGGTCGGCGGCCTGCGGGTCTCTCAGGCCGGAAATATAGAAATGTCCGCCCCTCGCCGTTTGTTGGCCGATGATGATTCCCGCTTGGGCCTCCAGTCGCGACACATAAGTCTGCCAGTGCTCCGCCACGCGTGCTTCGGGGCTCACATCACGAACCTTGGAGATGTCGAATTCCGGTCCGCCTGCCGAAAGCTGTCGGGCCGCTGCGCGTGCGCGATCTATCCAGGTGTCGGGAGCCTCACCCTCGGCAACGATGCGATCATTGACGATCGAAAGTCGTACTGAATCCGGCGGAACCAGCGACACCATCAGCCGCTTCAGGACGAACTTCGGATCAAGGCTCTGATAGAATTGCCACTGCGAATGAACGCGGGCGGGATCTACCTCCGTTCCGGACAGCAGAGCCTGCGGGTCGGCGGCAAGCGGGTCTCTCAGGCCGGCAACATAGAATTGGCCATCGCGAACCTTTTGTTCAGCAACGATGATGCCCGGCTGGGTCCCCAGTCGCGACACATAGGCCTGCCAGTGCTCCGCCGCGCGTGCTTCGGGGCTCACATCACGAACCCTGGAAATGTCGAATTCCGGTCCGCCTGCCGAAAGTTGTTGGGCCGCTGCACGTGCGCGATCTATCCAGGTGTCGGGAGCCTCCCCCTCGGCAACGATGCGATCATTGACGATCGAAAGTCGTACTGAATCCGGAGGAACCAGCGACGCCATCAGGCGCTTCAACACGAACTCCGGCTCAAGGCTCTGATAGAATTGCCACTGCGAATGAACGCGGGCGGGGTCGACACCTGTTCCGGACAGCAGAACCTGCGGGTCGACGGCAAGCGGGTCTCTCAGGCCGGCAATATAGAATTGGCCATCGCGCACCTTTTGTTCGGCAACGATGATGCCCGGCTGGGCCCCCAGTCGCGACACATAGGCCTGCCAGCGCTGCCCGGATTGCCAGGAAAGAAAGAACCAACCGCCTGCCGGAATCAAAACCAGCAGGACTGCAGCGACTACCAGCCACGGAAATCCCTGGTTTGATTCCTCCTGCTTCAGTTCAACGCAGGTCTGCAACTGCGTCTCTACGCCGGCCAACTGCGAACTGTCGCCGTCAAACTGCTCTAGAGCCTGTGAGCATTCACCATGGATGCGAAGCAATACATCGCGAATTATTTCATGTAATTCCTCCGGCGGATTTCCCCGGATCACCGCAACCAAGGTCGCAAACGGTCCAACTTCCGACCAGAGACGAAGCTCTCCGAAACGAATAGTGTCCAGGCCACTCTGCTCTTTCTCGTTAAATGAGTCTTTTACAAAATCTTGAATTGCACTAAGCATAGAAGAAATTAGTTGCGGATCTTCGCTAGTTGCATTATCGGCAGTTACATGCGATATCAAAAGCCCGGAATTGCGATTGATGAGAAACACATGTTCCACACGATAGACAAGAGAATGCTTAAGAACAACTTCTGAGAAGCTTGCACCTGTTCTCCAAGCTTCAAATCTCCACTTGAGCCCATGCCAGGTAAATATATGTCTTAAAGTTTCATTCAGCGATTGAAAGGTCTGATCGATCTTTTCGCCGATCGACTTGCGAATAGCCGGCAGAAACACCGGGTACAATATATCCGTCAGTGTGCGCGGGCTCTTCTGGATGGACCGTTGCACGGCCCTCTCGACAGCTGGCGCAAGGGCCTCTCCGAGTTGCGCATGAGGCGCACGTGCGGCTGCACTGGGGAGAACGCTCCCCACTGCAGCCGCAAGCTGCTCGGGTTCGTCGAGCAGGTGCCTAACTCGTGAAAGCTCCGAAATTTCGCGGCCGACCAGCAACTGGCGCAGCGTTTCCATGCGAGGGTCGGCGGTTGGGATTCCGTCGAGACGCGCACGATAGTCCGGATCAACGTTCCGGGCAATTTCGATCAAAAGGCGAGCCAGAGCCTCGCGATCAATCTCTGTATCGTTCGAAGCTGCTCTTTGAGGGAGGCTGGTTGGGTCGACAGTCGACGTCAAGTTCCGATCAACTCACTTTCCAGGTACGCTCCGAGTTGTTCTTGCTGCCGACGGGATCCTGATTTAGACATTTTGCAACCTCGACAAACAGGCCAGCCAAAAGATTTCGGTCGGTCTTGACATTGCCGAGATCGGAAAACATCTTCTCCATCAGCATCTGAATGCTTTCATTCTTTTGCTTGATTTCCTCACGCAGCAAATGATCGTTTCGATTTATCCGGTCCGCAACTTCCCGCTCAAGCTCGCTCAACTGATCCGACAACGCGCGCACCTGCTTTTCGAGCGCCTGATTTTGCTCGCGAAGATTCCGATCAATCTCCTTATCGGCGTCGGCTCGCGCGTCTTTTTCGTTCCGCAATTGCGCCGCAAGCGAGTCGACCTGCTTCTTTGCATTTGACTCGTACATTTCAAGATTGCGCTTGGCCTCGGATTCGACATCCTTGAAGCGCTGCAAGACCCGTTCTTCAAGCTTGGAAAAGCGGCGGTCATAGTCCTGCATCTGGTTGCCGAACAGCAGATCACGTATCTTGTCGACACCTACAGCGTCGCCGGGGGCCCCGCTCTCGCGAGCCTGGCCCGCCATGAAGGTCAGCCCGCTTCCGTCTGCATTACTTATCAGATTTGCGTCCGCTTTATTTGCTGAAGAAGCGGTATTCGAAGATTCCTTGGCCATCTTTATGCCCCCTTCTTTGAACAATTGCCACAGTGCATCACTCAGAAACCAGCAAGCATGCCAGCAAAATACCCGGCTCGCAAGCCGGAATCTTCTTGACGTAAGCCAATTCGTGCCTCCCTTTTACATCTCTTGAACTAGCAGCAAATGCACGAGTTCCGATTGATGTCGCTCTCGCATCTCTTTGTGATAGCAGCCATAACCGGCTAATCTAATCGATCATTGGACGCAATCTACTATCGAAATGAGTAATACAATGTCAGGCTATAGCTACTGGAGCGCAATTAAGTAGCGCAGATTCATTAGAAGTGCCTAAAGTAGCTAGTCTGGCGGTGCACGTACCGTCTCGCACCCGGCTGTATACTGCGACGATCAGCTTCCGATGCGGGCTCCACGGTAGAAGGAAGGTCTTCTTTCGCACGGAGAATGGCTGTTCGAGAATGCACCTCGGAATCGAGGCGTTTCGGTCGATAGGAGGGGAGCGAAAGTCCCAATAACTGCAGTCATTCACACCAAAGCTTCAGTGGGCGGCATTTGTTGCGCCCCCAATTGCAAAAGACGTCAGGTTGCCATAGCTATTGCACTCATACGGCGCCCGGGACCGCCGCCTGTGGTCATGGCGCCGACTCCGGGGATCGACATGAATATGCGGCATGCTTGGCTTTGACGTGCATCTGCGACAGCTGGCGCCCAAGCTCGGCGGCACGGATGCGAATGCTGCGCCAGGCTTCCAACTTCGGTAGCACGACAGGAGCAAGCTCGCTCTGCAGCCAAATGGCGGCGTCGCGGCGGCTCGGAAGAGTTCGCAGGAGACTGTTTGGACGCAGCGTCCCTGAGGACCGTTTCCTTTGGCAGGAAATCGCCGGCTATGTTTCGGGACTCTTGTTCTACCTTCGAACCAACGCGCGGGTTACACGGCGTGGCGCATGATCCCTTGGTTTCAATCGTGGTTCCTGCGCACAACGCGGAGGTAACGCTGGCGCGCTCACTCGATAGCCTTCTCGATCAGGAAATAATGGATTGGGAGGCGATCATCGTCGACGACGCCTCCACGGACCGCACCCCTGCGATCATCGCCGGTTATGTGGAGCACGATGCCCGATTTCGGATGTTGAGCTCTTGCGCGCATAGCCCCGCCGGCGCGCGCAATAGCGGGATGTCGACGGCGCGCGGCCACTGGCTCATGTTTCTGGATGCGGACGATTGGGTGGATTCCAGCTTCCTTGCCAAAATGCTGGCCGCACTGAAATCCGCTCCCGATGCAGTGGCTGCCTATTGCGGTTCCCGACGCGTGATGCCCGATGGCGAACTCACGGCGTCGAGCATCGCAACGGAGGTTGCGATTCAACCCTTCGAAACATTCGCGCGCCGGTGTGCCGTCCGCACTCACGCGCTGCTGGTCGATCGGGAGATAATTGTCGAGTTAGGCGGTTTCGACGTGTCGCTGCGCACCTGTGAGGACTGGGATCTGTGGCAGCGCCTCGCACGTCTAGGCAAAAATTGGGTGATGGTCGACGCGCCGCTCGCTTTCTATCGGGCCAGCCCCAACGCGCTCAGCCGCAATTCGGCGCAGATGCTGGCAGATGGCGAAGTCGTGATCGCTCGCGGCTTTTCCGCCGATCCGAGGGTCAAACACCCGGCATCGGCTCACGCCAATGGAGCGACCGACGCGAACGGCCACACCGCTTCAGAAGCACTCGCGTGGTTCGCGTTGTGGAACGCCGCATCGGATTGCGGCTGCGGCTCGCGCTCGATCAACCCGCAGTCCCTGCGCGCGCTCCCGGCAGGACGTAAGTGGGCGCGTGAGATCGCCAAGGTGGCCGTCGATGGCCTTATGGTAGGAAGCCTGTCGGTGCCAGCGCAATTGGCTGCCAGGTGGGACAGGTTCGGCGCTTCCCTCACCGAGTTGATCCTCGAACTCGGCAAGGTCTGGAATAATCCCGACGCGGCTCGCCGCGTGCAGTATCACTTTGAGCAAATGCTGCTCGATGTCGACGATCTTGCCGCGCCGCGCAGGCTGGCGCGGACACTTGGAATTCGTGTCGACGCGCGAAATCCGGCCTCGATCGAAGTACCGGAAGGAATCGATCAAATCTATGCCCATCTGATGATGGATGGCCAGATCGAGGCTCTCGTGCAGTTCGGCGTACTCGGGAGAGTGACGAGGCGTCATTGGATTGAATTGATCCTGAATTTCCTGCCCTCTGAGCGGCCTATGCACAGTGCCGCGCGACTTGCGAGGCGATCGCCTGTAGATGCACCGCAAAAGGGCGCCGGTGCCGACAAGTCAAACATGTCTGCAGCCGAGGCATTGTTGTCCATGGCGGGACGCCGGTCTGATCGGGACAGCCATTTCGGCAAACTCGCGGGATTGGCCGCGGAAGCGCAGGCGCTGGTTCGGTCGAGCGCCGAAACTAAAGAGCCTTTTGCAGCGCCGCGCCGTGCACGGGCCGCGGATGGGCGCGACAATGATCGCACATCTTTCTGGAATCGCCATTTTGCGATCGAGGATCCCTGGAACTACGGTTCGCCCTATGAGCAGGAAAAATATGAGCGGCAGCTCGAAATTCTGCCTGCCGGTCCCATCGGACGGGCGCTTGAGCTGGCCTGCGCGGAGGGCCACTTCACGCGGCAGCTGGCGCCGCGCGTGGGCCATTTGACCGCAACTGACATCTCCGCCGTAGCCGTCGGGCGGGCGCGCGCGCGATGCAGCGATCAGCCGAACGTTGAGTTCGGCGTACTGGATTTTTCTGCGGACACGCTGCCGGGCGAGATGGATCTGATCGTGTGTTCGGAAGTGCTCTACTACCTGGACGATCTCACCGAGTTGCGGCGCATCGCCAAAAAACTCGTTGAGGCGTTGGCGCCTGGGGGCAGTTTCATCAGCGCACACGCATTCGTGCTACGAGACAATGTTGAAAGGACGGGCTTCGACTGGAACACATTCGGTGCACAAGCGATCTCAGAGACGCTGGCAGCGACCCACGGCCTCGTTCTCGAGCAATCGATCCAGACCGAGCTCTACCGCATAGACCGCTTCGGCCGCCTGTCACCAGGCGACGTGGCGACGGAACCGACGATAGATCATGTGCCAATCCGCGCCCCCGTCGAAATCGGAGTCGCGCGAAATATCGTCTGGGGCGGGGCGCGGGCCTTGCGCCGCGACGTCGCACATAGCGAGCGGCGGCAGCGTATCCCTGTCCTCATGTATCACAGCGTCTCCGATGAAGGTCCGGCCGCGCTCGCCCGTTTTCGGCTCGCGCCCGCCGCATTCGCCAGCCAAATGACATGGCTGCGCGCCAATGGCTTTCACGCGATTAGCTCCGAGCAGCTGGAATGGTTCATCGCCAAGCGCCAGCCTTTCGTTGGCCGCCCAGTGCTCATCACCTTCGATGACGGCTTCCAGAACTTTGCCGACCATGCCTGGCCGGCCTTGCGCGCGAACGACCTGACCGCGGAAGTGTTCCTGGTGACGGACTTGGTGGGTGAAAGTGCACAGTGGGACGCCTACAGCGGCCCGCCGACGCAGCTTATGGACGCCGGGACGGTGCGACGCCTCGCCGGCGAAGGTGCGTTCTTCGGAAGCCATCTGGCGACGCATCGCGCGATCGATGGTCTGTCGAGCTCTGACTTGGCCGCCGAGCTCCTGCGCTCTCGTATGTTCATCGAACGGTGGACCGGTCGGCCAACCGCGGCGTTCGCGGCACCCTTCTCTGTCACCGACCGACGGCTTGGCAGGCTGGCCAAGGAGTGCGGCTATCGAATCGGCTTCGGCGGCAGACACGGGCCGGCGGACCTCGATTGCGATCCCATCGACCTTCCGCGCATCGAGATTCGTGGGGATCGTTCGTTCGATGACTTTGTTGCCGTTGTCGAGGCCGTGCTCGCGTGAGCCGTGAACTTGTCAGTGTCTAGATTCGTAACAAATTGGTTCCGCGTTTTGTTCAGCGTCCCGCTCCGCTTACCTCGTTCGCAAGTCTATTGGGCGACCTGGGATACGGCTGACATCAGCTCCTGCGGGCTTGGCGCCCCAAACATGTATCGCCCACCCTCTGGAACCTCCGTGAAGCTCCAGCGGACGATCCCCTGCCGGTCCAGCAGGAACTGACCGACCAATTGTCCGTGTCCCGTTGCTAGCATCTGCTCGTCGGCTTCGGTCAGCTCGTAATGGTCCCTCTTGTTGAGGATTTCACTGGCCGCAAGAGGATCCATAGGACCGGGCAGCTCGCCTGGTATGTCGACCCGCATATCCTTTGCCGCTGCCATCGAGACCTTGTACGGCCAGTTC
This sequence comes from Mesorhizobium sp. M0106, assembly GCF_040322715.1. Taxonomy (NCBI): domain Bacteria; kingdom Pseudomonadati; phylum Pseudomonadota; class Alphaproteobacteria; order Hyphomicrobiales; family Phyllobacteriaceae; genus Mesorhizobium; species Mesorhizobium sp. M0106. The sequence continues at coordinate 139,572 of NZ_JAMYUA010000010.1, forward strand.
GTCTCGTTTTGGGTGAATTCGAGATTGGGCAGTCCAAAAGCACGATGTGAAGCGCGTTCAGGATCGGAGGCCGCAAGCAGATTCGGCATCGGATGGTAGCGGAAATAGAGACGCGCCCGTTCGATCGGCGTGTTGACCACCGTCAGGCTCTCCACGCCCTTTTCGCGCAGCTCCGGATCAAGCCGCGCCTGGGCGGCGATATGGCGTCGGCAAAACGCGCAATGCAGACCTCGAAACAGGCCGACCAGCACCGGTTTTTGGCCGCGAAAATCGTCAAGCGCGATCTTGCCTTCCTGGGTAATGGCGTCGAGTACCACGTTTGGCGCACGGTCGCCCGGTTGAAGCGGCACCAAGTCACTACGCGCGGACATTTCCAACCTCCAACCCCGGCTAGTCGAGAAAAGGCAGCACCACAAGCGCTTCCGGGTCGAGCCCGTGCTGGGCGCATATACCCTGCGCCAGGGAAAAGTAGCGTTCGGCCTCGGCCAGATTGTCGAGGTCGAGATTAAGCGTTGCGAGACCATCATAACACGGAAACAGCAGTTGGGGTTCGCCCGTTTCGCGAGCTACGTCCAGTGCTTCGTGGAACAACCCAACCGCCAGGTCCGGACGGCCGTTGCACTGGTGGATCTGCCCAAGCACGATCAACGGCACCGGCAGGTGCTCGCGCTGGTCGAGCGCCCGGTCGAGCTCGATGGCCTTCTCGGCAGCAGGCACGCCCTCCGTTGGACAGCGATCCGTGAAAGTACAACAAGCGACCGCCAGATTGGCGAGGAGGCGCGCCTGGAAACCCAAATCACCAATACGGCGCGCCACTTCAAGACCGCGTCGACAGACCTCCATCGCCTTTGCGGGATCGATGGTCGTGTAGAGCACGCCGAGATTGGTGTAGCCGCGGCAGGCCGCGCCCAGCAGACCGGCGGCTTCGGCCAATTCAATGCTACGCTCAACCTGACGCACGGCCTCACGGTTTCGCCCAAGGCGAGCCAGCGCGACAGCCTTGGTATTGAGTGCCTCGGCGGTCACAAGAGTGGCATCACACCTTACCTCGGAGACATGCTCCGTTGTCAGTGTGCCTACGCAATCCAGCGCCGCGTCTGCCCATTTTGCCGCGAGAGCGTGATCTCCGCTACGGAACGCCTGTCGGCCACGTTCTTGCCACAGATGCGCCTGCTCGATCGGGGCATCCGCTCCATCGAGGAGCGCTGCCGCCTCAGCATAGCGGGGTTCTGCCTTGTCCCGCTTGCCGACATCCCAGAGTAGCCGACCGATCTTACGCAAAACTCGCGCCGAGGCGACGCGATTGGCCGACTCGCGGTATGCCTGCAACACCGTCTCGTAGTGGTGGTGCGCGATCTCGCGGCGGCCTGCCGGGCCGCTCAAATCGGCAATGCGCTCTGCAATTGCCAGTTTGAGCGGTGTTTGCCCGATCGCGCCCAACGCAGTCAGTGCTCGCTCGTAGAAACGAAGGGCGTCGTCATTGGCATATATCATGCGAGCGCGATCGCCTGCCGCCTGCAGGTAATGCGCGCCCTTCTCCCGCTCGGCGCTCTGTGCGAAATGATGACCGAGCACGGTCAAATCCTCGAGCCGTTCCGGCTCGTCGCCGCACAGTTGCTCCAAGGCAGCACCGATCCGCCCGTGGATTTCGGTCCGGCGTTGCAGGAGCAGATTCTGGTAGATCACGTCCTGCAGCAATGTTTGCGTAAATCGGTAGCTTTGAGACGAGACCGAGCCTGATCCGGCAACTTCCTCGATGATTTCCGCATCGCAAAGCAGTTCGCAGCCGGCTTCGAGCCGGCCGGGGTCGGCTGTCACGGTTTTCAGAAGTGTGGCATCGAAGCGCGGGCCGATTACCGCGGCCTCCTGGGCCAACCGGCGCACCTCTTGGGGCAGCCGGTCGACGCGGGCAAGCAACATTGCCTGGATAGTGGCGGGGATGCCGGTTGCGACTTCGCCTGCCACAGTCCGCCATCGCTGGCCGTCTCGCATCAGTACACCGCGATCGATAAGGCCGCGAACGATTTCCTCTACAAAAAGGGGGTTGCCGCCCGCGCGCTCGAGGATCTGGTCGAGAAGCCCTCCCGCGGAGCTTACCCAGCTCTCGCCGAAAAGCGCTGCCAGCAGGCTGCGTCCGTCATCATTGTTGAGTGGCGGAAGCCTGAGCGCTGTGTGACTGACCCGACTTGAGTCGAGCTGGTCGTTGTCCGGCGCCGGACGATGCGTGACCAGCAACATCAACCGCGTGCGTTCCAACCTGTCCATCACGAAACGTAGTGCCTCGAGCGACACGGCGTCGGCCCAGTGCAGGTCTTCGACGACAATCAATAACGGCGACAACGCAAGCCGCCGTTCGATGATTGTGCGGACTGCGTAGAGAATTTGCCGCCGCAGCTGCTCGGGCTCGACATGCTGCAAGGTGGCATCGGGGTCGCCAAGGCCAAGCACATGGTAGAGCAAAGGCATCAGCCGCTTCGCCTCCTCGCCCTGCAGGCCGAGATCGGCAAGCAAGCCTGCGAGCTTCCCCCGCATTTCGTCCCCATTGTCGTTTTGCATCATCCCGGCAGCGCTGCGCACCACTGCGCCCAAGGCGCCAAAAGATTGTTCACCCAGCGGTGAGCACGTGGCCTGCCGCACGGCGACGTTGCGAAAACGCTCCTCGTCGCCGACGCGGGCGACGAACTCCTTCACCAGCCGCGATTTCCCGATGCCGGCTTCTCCGACGAGGCGGACAAGTTGGGCCGAGCCGCCGCACGCCTGGTCAAGGCTCGCCATCATTCTATTGAGCTCCGCACCACGACCTATTAGCGGCGCACTGAGGCCGAGCGCCTCGAGCCCGCGCGCTGCACGCGGCACCGCTAGCGGTGCGTCCAGTCGATGAACGAGCACGCTGCCAGCCTTGCCGCGAAACACGACATCACCCAGCGACTCGTAAGAAAAGGCATGCCGGGTCAGCCTGTGAGTGAGCTCGCCTACCAGCACCTCACCCGGTGCGGCCAGCGATTGCAGGCGTTGCGCCGTATTCACTGTGTCGCCGGTCACGGAATAGGATCTGGCGGTGCCGATGCCCAATCCGCCAGTAACGACCGGACCAGTGTTTATGCCGATGTGGAGTAACAGAGGCGAGCCGGAGTGGGGGGTGCTTTCGCCGAGCCGCGCCGTCCGGGCGATCATGTCGAGAGCGGCGCGAAGCGCACGTTCCGGATCGTCCTCATGCGCGACCGGCGCACCGAACAAAGCGAGCAGTGCATCGCCGATGAATTTGTCGACGAAACCACCAAAGTTTCGTACGGCCGCCGTCAATTCCTTGAATAGTTTGTTCTGCAGCGCTTGCATGACCTCGGGGTCGAGCTGCTCGCTGAGTGTCGTAAAGCCGCAAAGGTCGGCGAACAGGACCGTTACCGTCCGGCGATCGGCGTCAGAGACGGGATGCAGCCCTTCTTCGCTTTCCATGTTCGAAAGCAGCGACGGAGTTCGAGAAGGCGGCACAATGGTCCGGCTTGGTGCCGGAGCAGGCCGTTCGACGGCTTTTGCGGGCGCACCGACGCTTGCCCCACATTTCGGACAGAACTCGAAATCAGGTGCGCAGGTGTAGCCGCAACTGGCGCATGGCACGGGCTGGCGCCTGCCACACCTCGGACAGAAGGCGTAACCGCCCTCAATCTCGAAACCGCAGCCCGAGCAGTCCATCGAACAAGACCCCACTAGTGGCCGTGACGGCGTGATCTCGCCCGCACTTCACGGCCAGGCTATTCACAAGGATGCACCGATAGTCGTCGACGGGCAAGCGGCAGCGAGCGATCCGTGTGGGTCCGGTGGCAGAGCGCTGCCCATTCGGGCGGCTGCGTGGCCGTCGTCTGCGAAAGTTCCCTCTTACCCTCCGTCTTCCTGCTATCATGAAGATGAGGAGGCCGTTGACCTCTTGATGCAACGGGCTGACTCGCAACGCTGTCACCGACGTCTCGCGTGCTTCCGGCCCGCAGCTACGGCCATCTGGGCCGTTTCGCCGAAGCCCGCGCGGCATGGCAGGAGGCGCTTCGCGTCAATCCCGACTATTCGTTGGAATACCGTCGCAAAGTCTTGCCCTACAAGAAACCGGTCGATTTCGAACACGTGGTGGATGGGCTCCGCAAGGGGCGGTGCGGTGCAATGACAGGTGAGGCCTATGCGGCCGGATCAGACGCCAGAGGCTCCCCGATAGATCGCCGTGGCTTGCGGTTGCGAATTAGGCTCAGGTCGGCTTGATCTCTGCCTGGCCGATCTTGCGCCATCTGGCGTTTTCGCGAACCAGTTTCAGGTCGTCGGTCGTCTCGGCAAATGTCCGCAATCGGTATTGCCGGAGCAGGTCCGGGAAGAGCGCTCCTTCCGGCAGGCCGGCAAGCTGCTCGCGGACTGAGATCTTTTCATCGATGACCCGCATGCCCCAGGCATTTTCCCGAACCTGCAGCTCCGCAGCCAGATCGCGCTCTTCCGGCACGTTTTCGTCTAGCACGGCCAGAAGGATCGAGTGGAAAAGCGCTACATAGCCAATCTGTCTCAGGCCCCCCACGACCCGCACGCGCGGCAATATGGCAAGGACGAGGAACGTCAGGAACAAGTTCGGCAGCAGCACGCCGTCCAGCAGCGCCTGCCTGAGATACGGCCGCTCGAACGGGATGGAAAGACCTTGCGGCCTGTCGGGCTCGATCAGGTGCCCGTTCTCGAGAACGAGCTTGCGCACGCGCTCCTCGCGGATGCCCCAGAAATAGTCCGTGGCATTGGGCAGGAATCTGCCAAATGGGCTCGATGTGGCCTCTTGCCAGGCATGTTCGAGACGCTGGCGTCTTGCGGGTTCAATGAGCAGCCTGGAAAGAAGGCTGCCGTCATATTCCAGATGCCGCGCCATGGCAGCCGCGGCGGCCCGATCATCGATGAAAACCGGCAGGGCCATGCCGGCACGATCCCAATTGGCGACCAGATCCTGGTTCAGGGCAGTCAGCGCATCGGCGGCGGTTTCAAACACCTTGTCCTGGCTGGCAAGCAGTGTGCCCAGCCAGCGGCTGGCATCCGTTTCATCGCCCACCGCTTCGAGCGCGCGCTTGTTGAGGGAGACGGGACCGGCCACGCAGGCGCTTTTGCGGCACAGTTTGTGGCGCCCCATGCCAAACAGGTTGACCTTGTCGTCGCCGACATCGAGCCATCCCGGCCCCTCCCGGCCAACTGTCTCCATGGTCATCGTCGTTCCCATGAAGCCGACGAAGGCCGACAGCCCGTTTTCGACTGCGCCGAGCCAGGCAAGCAGGAGGGCATCGAAGGTGATCCGGTCCATCAGAAGCAGGCAGTGCAGGCCGGACTGAATCACCGGTCTGTGCTCGAACTCGTCGAGGGCTTTGCCGATCTCGTCAGGCTGCATGATCATACCGAGGCGCTGGTGCAGGACTTCGCGCAGGATCGAGCGAGCAGCGATCGCCGGGCCCGATGCAGGCCTTGCCACCGGCCGCCAAAGATGGCGGGCGTAGTCGGAAACCGGTGCATTCCAGTTCTGCTCGATGTCGCGCACGACCTCCGGGCAGAGCAGCGACAGCACAGTCAGAATTTCCACCGGAGGCGTAGGGGTAGGGGAAGGGGTAGGATCAAAGACGGCGGTCATTGGTCCCGTCTAGCCGCTTGCGGTGCAAACGCCAAGCGAGACCAGACTTGCTGGATGCGGCCGGCCCACACATAGATCGTCAACTCGATTAAGATGGCGTGAGACGAAATGGCCGTATCCTACGCAGCTCTCCATGAGCAATCACCTGTTCGCTCGGCACGAATTGTCAGACTGGCTAAACAGCTAACGCCAAACAGCGGATCTTAGAACCGCAGCCGGGCCATGCTCAGGAGGTCGTGGTACTGCCCGTCGGTAAAGCCGGCCTTCACATGCCGGCCTTCGACCTCAAAGCCGTGGCTTTTGTAGAGACGGAGAGCCGCTTCGTTGTCGGCATAGACGGTCAATTCGACCCGCTTCAGGGCGCGCCAGTTGTCGGCCACGTCAAGCAGCGCGCCAAGTATGGCAGAGCCGATACCTTTGCCGACAAAGGCATCGTCAAGGCCAATATTGATCTCGCCGATATGCGAACGGCGCGGTGAACCCTGCACGACCAGGCTGCCATGGCCGACGACCTTGCCGTCCAGCTCGGCAACGATCCAGGTGGTTTCCTGGCCGGACTTGGCAATGCGCCGCGCCACCTGCTCCACCATCTCGAAAGGCATCCTGAGCGTGCCCCAGCGGAAGCCCGGCATGTTGAAGATAGCGCAAAGCGCCTCCGCATCGCTTGGCCGGACGGACCGCAGCAGCGGCTCGATTTTCTCGGAGGGTGGCGAGGTCGTGCTGGTCATGGCGTTCCCGGCGAAGGCAATCGGCCCGGTACGATGCACCGGACGCCACCTGAAAATCCAGCCGTCTCTGACCTATGATGCCGATTGCGAGCTAAAAATACCGGGAGGCAGCGTAGAGTTTGAAGACGCCGCTGATGCCTATCCAGCCGAAAAGGGCGAGCCAGCACAATGTCACGGTCGCCGTCCAGTCGATCCGGTGCACCGCAGCGTTGGTGATGACGACGCCGAGGATGGCAAGCAGGCCAACCAGAAACTGCGCCAACCCGAGCACCAGCAGTTCCTCGCGCGGCGCGCTTCTCCAGACGAGATATATACCGCCCGCACCGGCGAGGAAGATGGCGCTGTAGACCTGAGCGTGGAAGGCATCGATCGGCCATGGCCAGATGCCACTGAATGTCAGGGGAAACAGCAACAGGCCGACGCCATAGAGCCCAAGGATCGCGGATTCCGCCGGCATGTAGCCGCGCCATGCGGGATTTAAGGTCACGCCTTTTGCAGAAGGACGGGCCCTGGCCCGCCACAGGGACAGCCCGGATACCGCGACCGAAGCAAGATAGACCAAAAACCACAGCCAGGGCGCTTTGCGCTCGAAGTTGAAATAGCCGAGATTGATGAACGAAGCCACCGACACGATGACGGTGAAGATGAAGGCCATGACGAGCACGAGCCTGCCGGGCGACCAGCGATTCCAGACCAGCAGTGCCGCCATCACGACCATTTCGGCGGTGTAGAAGCCACCGAGGAAGCGCGCATTGAACGGCGTGACGGCCCAAGGCCAGCCCGGTTTCACCAGCGCAGGCATGAAAAACAGGCCGGCGCCTACGATCAGGACGATGATGACCACCGCAGAAAAAAGGCGCAGGGCCGCGGGAAATGGCGGATTGTCGGATGTCGGCATGGGAGAAAATCCCAAAGATGAATGCGCCATGGACCATCATAGTGCTGCTTGCGGCCGGTTAAAATCCGCCGAATGGAAATTGAACGGTCACCAGGCTTATCCATTCGAATGGCCGTACGGTCCGTTTCGAAGTAAGATGGAGCACTCGGACCAAAGACCGGTCCGGTCAAAACGCCTCGGGGTGCATTTTCCGGAGCCTGCACGATGAACGAAGCTCAGGATCTGTTCTCACTTCTGCGACAATCGGCCGATGTCGATCCGCAGGCGATCGACGCGATCAAGCGAACCATCGCGGAGGGCGAGGACCGCGAACTTTGCCGCATCAATGCGCCAGCCTTCGCCAGCAAGCATGGCCTCGACGAGGAGCGCGCAATAAGCGCCTTTCTCCATGCGGCGCGGGTGGGCATCTTCGACATTTCCTGGAATGTTCTGTGCCCCGGCTGCGGCGGCGTGCTCGACACCAACGCCACGCTGAAAACCCTGCAAAAGGACGAATACACCTGCGCGCTGTGCTCCGAGGGCTATTCACCGACCCTCGACGAGATGGTCGAGGTGACATTCACCGTCAGTCCCCGCGTGCGCAGGATTGCCGCCCACAATCCACACGAACTGCCGGTGGCGGAATATTTCCGCCAAATCTACTGGGCGTCCGGCGTCGATCTGCCGGAAGAGGATTTCGTGAAAAAGCTGGAAGCGTTCTCGCTGGAGGATATCGAGCTTGCGCCCGGTGAAAAGGCGGTTCTGACCATACAGCTTCCGTCTGAATTCATCATCGTCTTCGAGCCGGTCACCCATTCAGCGCAGTTCATCGACGGGAAGGGCGAACCAACAAAGGAGCGCCGGAGCCTCTCTTTGGCCTTCGACCGCGACCATGTCCAGAACCAGACGCTGGAGATGCAACCCGGCCCGTTGCGCATTTCGCTGGAAAACCGGACCGACACCCGCGTGCTGCCGACAGTCTTCATCGCCGGCCAGACATTGCATGATTTCCTGGGAAAACGCCGGCCCTTCCTGACCGCCAAGCGCCTGCTCACCAACCAGACGTTCCGCGATCTCTATCGCACGGATACACTCGACATCAACCAGCGCCTGAAGATCACCAGCCTGACGTTCCTGTTCACCGACCTGCGCGGATCGACCGAGCTTTACGAGCGGGTGGGCGACCTTTCAGCCTTCGATCTCGTGCGCGAGCATTTCCAGGTTCTGCACGAGATCGTCACGGCGGAGGCAGGCGCGGTGGTGAAGACGATCGGTGATGCGGTGATGGCGACCTTCGCGACGCCTGATCGTGCGATTGCTGCAGCCCTCAGGATGCGCGATGCCATGCGTACGCTCAACGACAAGAGCGGGCGCGAGGATCTGCTGCTCAAGATCGGAGTCCATGCCGGCCCCTGCATCGCCGTGTCGATGAATGAGCGACAGGACTATTTCGGCCAGACGGTCAACATTGCTTCGCGGGTCCAGAACCTTGCCAACGCACAGGCGATCTTCGCCACTCGAGCGGTGGTCGACGACAATCTCACCGCCGATCTCTTACACAGGAACGCGCTGACGCCCGTGCCCCACGAGGTCTCGCTGCGCGGCATTGACCGGGAGATAGCAGTATACACGATCCCCTGAAGGCTTGGCCCCTGAAGAGTTGGCTCGTCCCGGCCCCTCACACGCGCCTACAGATAAAATAACGATCGGCGGCAATCGAAGGTGGCGGCGAGAGGCGTTGCAACTGCGGGTGATCGAGCGGCGTGCCGCTGACCGCGATGCCGCCGACGCGAAGCAGGCGCGCGGTCAGATCGGGAAGCCACGTAGAGGTCACTGCATCGCGATCTTCATAGCCGGTGCCGATGTCGGCATGAACAAGAGCGGCGTCGATGCCAATGAACCTGCTCGCCGTCTCGCGTATTTCGCCGAGCACGAGGTTTTCAGCTTCGGGAATTGAGCTGGCGTGTGCGGCAAGTGCGCGATCGAACGCTACGATCCGGCGTCCGGGCAGGCGCTCGCGCAGATGGTGGAACGTCCGGCCATTGCCGAGGCCGAGCTCGAGCACGGGCCCCTCCATCTCCGCAACCTCGGCGCAGACATGATCGAGTATGTCGCGCTGTACGGTCATCCTCCGGATGAAACTGTCAAGGCGACTCATGTGCGATTGTATGTCCAGAACCAGTTCACGAAATCAACTGCCCCCGACCAGAGCGTTTCGCGGCTGAAACCCCAGGCCGACGTGCTAAACCCCGATCGAGTCTTGCCGCGTGTAGAGGCGAACGATGAACACTGCAACAAGCGAACAGGCTGCCGACAAGGATCATACCGGGTGCAGTCGGCGGCGCAGCACGCGGCGGAACAGCGATGTCATTTGTAGGGGTCCGCGGCGTCCCGCAACCCGTCGCCCAGGAAGTTGAACGCCAAGATGACGAGAACGACGGGGAGCATCGGCAAAAGCAGCCATGGATAGAACGCGATCACGCTGACGCTGCGCGCCTCGGTGAGCAGGATGCCCCAGCTGGTTATCGGTGCCCTCAGGCCGAGCCCGAGGAAGCTCAGCGCCGTCTCGCCCAGGATCATGCCGGGTATGGAGATCGTCGCCGTCGCGATCAGATGCGACATGAAGCCAGGAATGAGATGCCGCCCGATGATGCGGCTGCTTCTGGCGCCCATCAATTGCGCGGCCAGAACGTAATCCTCCTCGCGCAAGGCTAGAAGCTTCGAACGCACGGCCCGCGCCAGTCCGGTCCAGTCGAGCAGCCCGAGGATGACGGTGATGCCGAAATAGATCAGGATCGGACTCCAGGTTATCGGCATGATCGCCGCCAGAGCCAGCCATAGCGGAATGCTGGGGATCGATTGCAGAACTTCGATTATCCGTTGGACGATCAGGTCGAAGATACCGCCGTGATAGCCGGCCAGTCCGCCGATGACAATGCCGAGCAGGAAGCTGAAACTGATGCCGACGAGGCCGATTGTCAGTGAAATACGTGCGCCATAGATGATGCGCGAGAGCACATCGCGCCCCAGCCTGTCAGTGCCGGCCAGAAAGAGTTGGCCGTTTTCGGCAGGGCAGACAAAATGCCTGTCGCCTTCGATAAGGCCCCAGAACCGGTAACTGTCGCCCTTGCAGAAGAAACGGATCCGCTGAACATCATCCTGTTTCTCGACGTAGTTCCGCTTGAGCGTGTCCATATCCAGCGTCATCTGGCGGCCATAGACGAACGGCCCGACGAACTCGCCGTTGTGGAACAGGTGCACCCGCTGCGGCGGTGAATAGATGTAGTCCATGTTGCGCGTGTGCAGATCGTAGGGCGCCAGGAACTCGCAGATCAGTATCCCGAAATAAAGCGCTGCCAGGAATATGCCGGATACAAGGGCAAGCCGGTGCCGACGGAATTTCCACCACATCAGCCGCAACTGCGACGCCTGAAAGACCTTCTCCTGCTCCGGCGTCATCGCCTCGACCGACTGCAGGTCAAAGGGCTCGATGGAAACGTAGTGTTGCAGTGGGGCACCCGGAGCGGGCAGCGGCGATTGCGTGTTCATTTGGTGCTGCCGCCTTGCAAACGAATTCGCGGATCAAGTAGCGCCAGCGCCAGGTCGGAAATCAGGACGCCGATGACTGTCAGGAAGGCGAGAAACATCAGGAACGACCCTGCGAGATACATGTCCTGGCTTTGCAGCGCCTTGATCAGCATCGGCCCGGTCGTTTCCAAAGACAGCACGATCGCCGTGATTTCGGCACCGGAGATGATGGCCGGCAGGATAGAGCCGATATCCGAAATGAAGAAATTGAGCGCCATGCGCAGCGGATATTTGACCAGCGCCCTGAAGGGATGAAGGCCTTTGGCGTGCGCGGTCACGACATATTGCTTATGTAGCTCATCGAGCAGATTGGCGCGCAGCCGCCGGATCATGCTTGCCGTGCCCCCGGTTCCGATGATCAAGACCGGAATCCAGAGATGGGCGAGGATCGATTTCGCCTTGGCCCAGCTCATCGGCTCGCCGAGATATTGCTGGTCCATGAGATGGCCGATAGACGTGCCGAACCAGATGTTGGCGAAATACATCAGGATCAGCGCCAGCATGAAGTTCGGAATCGCAAGGCCGAGAAGGCCGAAGAAAGTCAGGCCGTAGTCGCCCCAGCTGTATTGATGCGTGGCGGAGTACATGCCGATCGGAAAGGCGATGAGCCAGGTAAAGATGATCGTGACGAAGGAAACCAGCACCGTCAGCCACATTCGGTCCCCGACGACGTCGCGAACCGGCAGCTCATATTCGAAGGAATAGCCGAAATCGCCGTGCAGCATCCCGCCGACCCAGTAGAAGTAGCGAATGACCGGTGGCTTGTCGAAACCATATTCCTTGCGCATCATCTCGATGCGATCGGAATCCACCGCTTCGCCCTGAGCCCGAAGCTCGGCAACATAGCTGTCGAAATAGTCGCCTGGGGGAAGTTCGATGATCGTGAACACCAGTGCCGATATGACCAGCAGCGTTGGAACCATCACGGCGATACGCCAGACAAAATATCGAAGCACGCTCAGGACTCTCCAAGCCAGAATGTATCCGGCATATAGACACCGAAATAGGCGGTCGGGTCGTAGCCGTAGAGCGCCTTGTCAGGCAGATTGCGCAGCCGCGAGGACGCCAGAATCGGCTGATGCGTTCCGTTTACCGTGCCGATCGAAAACACCTGATCGGTATAGATCGACAGCATTGAATTCCAGATCTCGGCGCGCTCCGTGGCTTCGGTCGATGCGTTCCAGCGCTTGAGTAAAGCCATCAACTCGACCACGGGCGGAAGATCGGGCGCTTCGCCGACCTTGCCACGGGACAAGTAGTGAGCACCCCAGAGCGGCCATTGCAGCTGGTCATCAACGGTGGGGGCGAGTTGGTAGGGGTTCATGTCGGCGGTCGGCACGCCATTGTCGATGCCCGACCACATCGACATCATGATCTGGCCACCAAGCGCGCGGCTGCGGAAGATGTCGCGCTGCGAAGTCCGGATGAACAGGGCGATGCCGATCTTGCGCCAGTGATCGGTGATGAGCTCGAGCGCGTCGGTTTCCAGCGTGCTTTCGCCGGCCGTTTCCACTACGAGCTGCGCCGGGCGTCCGTCGGGGAGTATCCGCAGGCCGTCATCGTCACGCGCCTGAAGCCCGACCTCGTCGAGCAGGGCATTGGCCTGGTCGGGATCATGGGCGACCCAGGCTTTCGCGAATTCCGGCCGGTAGAGCGGGCTCTCCGGCAGGACCGTATCGGCACTTTCCTGCGCCAATCCGTAGAACACAGCCAAATTGATCTCGCGCCTGTTCACAGCGAGCGAAAGTGCGCGGCGCACGCGCACGTCACGAAAAAGGCCACGCCACACCTGGTCGGCACAATTCAGATTGGGCAGCAGCGCCAGCCGCGAACCTTGTGTGCGTTTCCAGAGATGCATCTTCACCGGGTAGCGCTTCTCCGCATCCTTCAGGAAGGAGTAATCGGTGAAGTCAATTCCCATGCCTTGCAGGTCGCTCTCGCCCGCACCGGTCTTGGCGGAAATGATCGCCGACGAGCTGACATTCATGACAATCCGGTCGACATAGGGCAGTTGCCGGCCATTCTCGTCTATTCGATGAAAGAACGGGTTCCGCTCGAAGACGAACTGCTCAGCCGGCGGCTTGGTCCGGTTCTGCCAGGGATCGAGCGTCGGCAGTTCCGGGTTCTCCGGGCGATACTGCCGCGACATGCGGATATGCAAGAGAGTCCATTTCTGGGCCCGGTTCTCCTTCATTAGGCCGGCGAGCCGGAATGGATCTTGGTATTTCTTGTGGAACTGCTTGAGATAGGCGGCCGGCAGAACAAGCGATAGGGGCGAAGCAGCGGCGAGCTTGGGCAGGAAGTCGGGATTGGGCGCATCCCAACTATAGCGGACCGTCAACGGATCGACGATCTCGAAGCGTGGCGGCTTGCCGTCCGCCAGCAGGGCCGGGGCGAGCCCGCCTTGCGAAAGCTCATCGTTCAGCCAGACATCTTCCCAGCAATAGCGAAAATCCTCCGACGTCAGCAGGCTACCGTCAGACCATTTATGTCCTTCTCGTATCTTGAAAGTGAAGACACGATCATCCGCTACATCGAAACTTTCGAGAATGTCGGCTTGCAGGTTAAGCTTTTCGTCATAGCCGACCAGGCGAGCGTACCCGTAGATTGTCATCATCCGGATGTCTTTCTGGCTGCCGATGATCGTGCGCAGCGTGCCGCCATATTGGCCGGGCTGCCGGCCCATCGCGGCGAGATTCAACGCGCGAGGGCGCTTGGGCAGGCGTTCGGCGAGTGCCGGCAGCGCTCTGGCCTTCAGCTGCGGCTCAAGAAATTCCGGCTCCAGATCGCCGGCGCGCAACGTGCCCGGCAGAAATGCCGAAGCCATGAGTCCAAGGACGGTGCGCCGGCTGATCAATGGCGTAGCTCGCTGAAATCGGCCGAACGTCGGGCCAGCACGAGGTGGCCGCCGCCAAGATCGAGCGGCGACAGCATATCCTCGTCGCCCTCGTCGCGGAATTGCGGTCCCCATGCGCTGGTGTCGGAAGCGCCGCTGAGTTTCAGCGTCTTGAAATCCATCGGCCTGTCGAGATCGGGGAAAGGTACTGCGGCGACCAGTGAGCGCGTGTAGGGGTGGACCGGTTTCCTAAGCAGAATTTCGCGCGGCGCGAGCTCGACGATACGCCCGCCGCACATCACCGCGATACGGTCTGCCATGTAGTCCACCACCGCGAGGTTGTGGGATATGAACAGGTAGGTCAGGCCCAGTTCCTTCTGCAGGTCCTTCAGAAGGTTCAGGATCTGCGCCTGGACAGAGACATCGAGTGCCGAAACCGGCTCGTCGCAGATCAGGAGTTCAGGCCCCAGCGCCAACGCGCGCGCGATGCCGATACGCTGACGCTGCCCGCCGGAGAAACTATGCGGATAACGCTTTATGAAGCGCGGGTCGAGCCCGATTGCCTGCATCAGGCTCTTGACCGTGGCGAGTCGGGACGCGGCATTGCCACGTCGATGGATTTCCAGCGGCTCGCTCAAAATGTTCTCCACCGTCATGCGGGGTGAAAGCGACGAAACCGGATCCTGGAATACCATCTGGATTTTCGCGCGCAGCATGCGCAGGGCGTCTCCCTCGGCTTCCAAGACGTCGATCGGACCATCGCGGCCATTGAAGATCACAGAGCCGCCGCTAGGGGTGACAGCCCGCATGAGGATCTTGCTGACGGTGGTTTTGCCGGAGCCGCTTTCGCCGACAAGACCCAGGCACTCACCCCGCCTGATATCAAAGCTCACGCCGTCCACGGCGCGAACAGAGGTTTGATGATCTCCGCCGAACCATCCGGACTTGCGGATCGTGAAGGTCTTTGTCAGATCCCTGACCGACAGCAGGATGTCGTCCGGCCCCTTCGATGCCGGCGCCGTCTGCTTGCCGAGCAGGTTCCCGACATTCACCGGCACCTCGCGGAGCGCCTTTAGCCTTTCGCCGGGCTTCAGGTCGAAATGCGGAACGGCTGCCATCAGGCCCTTCAGGTAAGGGTGGCCCGGCCGGCGGAATATCGCCTCCACAGGTCCCGCTTCCATGATCTCGCCATGGTACATGACCACCACCTCGTCGGCGACGTTGGCGACTACGCCAAGGTCGTGCGTGATCAGCAGCATCGCCATGTTCAGCTTCGTCTGAAGCTCGCGCAGCAATTGCAGGATTTGCGCCTGGATGGTGACGTCCAACGCCGTCGTCGGCTCGTCGGCGATCAACAGCGCGGGCCGGCAGATAAGCGCCATGGCGATCATGGCGCGTTGACGCAATCCTCCCGAAAGTTCAAAGGGATACATGTCATAGGCGCGCTTGGGGTTGGGAAAGCCGACAAGTCCGAGCATTTCCTTGGTCCGCGCCTTGCGCTCCACCCAAGCCATGGGCGTATGAATCTGCAGGGATTCGCTCACCTGATTGCCGATCGTATGCAGCGGCGACAGTGATGTCATCGGCTCCTGAAATATTTTGCCGATGCGGCTGCCTCTCAACGCCCGGATTTCGGGTCCGTCACGCGGCATCTGCAGGATATCCTGCGTCGTGCCGGGCTTTTCAGGATCGGAAAACAGGATACGCCCGCGAACATGGGCTGTGTTCGGCAAAATGCCCATCACTGCCTGGCTGAGAACCGATTTTCCGGAACCGGACTCGCCCACAAGCGCGGTAACCTTGCCGGGCAGGACGCGAAGATTTGCACGCCTCACGGCATGCAACGGTCCCCCTATAATGGCAAAAGAGATGCCAACATCCTCGATCCGCAGCAGATCAACGCCCAAATTCATTCTCACACCAGCCCCCACTCTGGCAGGTCCAGAAGGCGAGACTATCGCATTGCCAGCCTAGAGCAACTTGGATTCGAACAGTCGCCAGCTCCCTGGCGGAACCGGCGACCGGACTGCATACCAAACGCGTTCGGATCAGATCGTGGCGGTTACTGGAGCTTCCTCGGGTCGCCCGCGGACGGCCGCGCGGCATTGCGATGAAGCAGCATGACCTGCTCGGCGTCCGATATTCGGTCGTAAATCGGCTCCAGCGCACCGTCTTCGTCGAGCGAGAGAGTACCCGACAAATCGGGTGAAAGCACCGTTAGCTTCTGCCTGATGCCCGCCAGTTCCTCCATGCCGAGCGCCAGCCAGTTGTTGGCGCCGCAATAGCCGGCGAAGTCTTTGCTGGCGAGAACGCTGTGCGGATATTTCTTGGTCAGGGTCTGGAGACGCTGGACCTCGTTTACAGCCGAGCCGAAGACAGAGAATGTGAGCCGGTCGGTAAGCCCGACATTGCCGAACATCACATTGCCGACATGCAGGCCGATACCATAGTTTATGTCGCTCAATCCCTGCTGTTTTCTGCGCAGATTGAGATCCATCATGCGCGCGGTGGCCTTGTGCGCTGCTGCAAGAGCAGCCTGGCAGGCGATCTCGGACTGTGAACGGTGCCTTGCGCAAGGGTAGACGGCAATGAAGCCATCACCTATGAAACTCATGATCTGCCCGCCCTTGCGATTGAAAGGTGCAGCAGCGGCGTCGAAAAACTGGTTCAGCGTATCGATATAGACTTCGCGGCCGGAGGTTTCGGCAAGTCTTGACGACCCGCGCATGTCGCCCATGACCAGTGCCGCCCGGATTGTATCACCCTCGCCGCGCTTGATCTGGCCGTCGAGCACGCGCCTGCCGGCGTCGCCGCCGAGATAAGTGGTCATCATGTTGTCGGCAAGCTTGGTGAGCACCGCCATCTTGGTTGCGATAGCGAGATGGTTCTGGATGCGCAGCAGCGCCGAAATCATGCTGTCGCTGAAGCCTGCAGCACTGTCGGTGGACCAAGACCCGATCATGCCCTGACTGGTGTTGCCGCTGAAGGGATGGACGAAAGCCATGTAATCGGTGACGCCCATCAGCTTGAGGTCATCGAAAACAGGAAATTCCGACGGCACCGACGGGTCGAGCCGGCGCCGCAGATGGTCGAGCTTGTGGCTGAGCAGATGGTAGTATGGGCTGGTCAGGAATCTGTCGGAATGAACGCCGTTCTCCTTGCGGAAGCCTTCCACTTCCAGGCCCTGGCCGCGGAGCCAGGTGAAGCCGAGCGCGTCATAAAGCGGATGAAGCATCGAAAAGCTCAAATGCACCCGCTTCAACGGCAGGCCGGCAGCAGCCAGCCGTTCACAAAAGCCCCTTACCAATGTTTCCAGGTCGTCGCCCGCCAACGCCGATTGGGTCAGCCAATCGGCAACCTTATCCATGAGAATGGCTGAAATTTCTGCTTGCGCTGTGCTCATGCTATCTCGAAATCTCCTTGCACAAATTCGCCGGCTCGGACGCCGTCAGGCCTTTACCACCGTCTCTCGGGCTAGCCCGAGGCGGCCAAAAATATTGCGTGTGTCGACGATCAGTAGAGCGTGATCCGCGATCGCCTGATAGTCGATCGCGTCGTGGTCGGTCGCAACGACGACAGCGTCGAAATCCTTCAAGGCCACCTCGGTCAATTCGACAGAACGACGCCCCTTGATCGCCATATGCTCCCGTGTGGCCGGGATTTCGGTAACATGCGGATCGTGGAATTCCGCCTTGCCGCCCCATTCCTCGATGAGTTCAATGAGCCGCAATGAGGGGCTTTCGCGGATGTCGGGCACATTCTTCTTATAGGCGAGCCCGATGATGAGAATGCGCGAGCGGCTGAGCGCCTTGCCGCAGCGCCGGTCCAGCGCCTTCGCCAGTTCATCGACCACATGACGCGGCATGGCCGTGTTGATCTCTGCCGCCAGCTCGATGAAGCGGGTCGGCAGTTCGTATTCGCGAGCCTTCCACGTCAGGTAGAAGGGATCGATCGGAACGCAGTGCCCGCCAAGTCCAGGGCCAGGATAGAAAGGCATGTAGCCGAAGGGCTTGGTCTTTGCCGCCTCGATCACCTCCCAGATGTCGATTCCCATCGCACCGAGCACGATCTTCAACTCGTTGACGAGGGCTATATTGACCGAGCGGAAGATGTTTTCCGTCAGCTTGACCGCCTCGGCGGTCGCCGTGGTGGAAACCGGAACGACGGTCTTGACCACGCCATGGTAGAAAGCCTGCACGAGCGTCGCCGCTTCAATGCCGTCACCTGCCACGACCTTGGGGATCGTCGCGACTTCAAAGCTGCGGTTGCCGGGATCCTCGCGTTCGGGCGAGAAGCCGAGGAAGAAGTCTATCCTCGACTGCAAGCCGATTTTTTCCAAGATGGGCTTGATCACGTCGTCGGTGGTGCCGGGATAGGTGGTCGATTCCAGCACGATCAGCTGACCGAGACGCAGATGCTTCGCGATGGTGCCTGCGGTGTTCCTGACAAAGGAGAGATCCGGCTCGCGGTGTTTCGTCAGTGGTGTCGGAACGCAGATGATGATGACATCGCAGACGGCCAGTTCGGCAAAATCCGCAGTGGCGCGGAACCGTCCGCTCGCCACCTGGCCGGCAAGGGCTGTCGACGTCACCGCCTCGATGTAGGATTGTCCGTTGTTCAGGCTCTCGACCTTTTGGGCTTCGATGTCGAAGCCGCAAACAGGGAAGCCGGCGCGTGCGATCGCAACCGCCAGCGGCAACCCGACATAGCCCAGTCCGATCACGCCGACTTGCGCGGCACGCGTCGAAATCCGGTTCAGAAGGCGGTCATATGTCGATCGTGAGGCGTCCAAAAATCTGCTTCCCGTCAATTCGGACAGGCCGTCCGCTTCCATGGTGAGGCTCACCGCTCACAAGAGCCCCGAGGCATATTGCGGAAAATCGATGTCCGCAAGCCGTCAGACCGGCACCTTCGCCTTAAGGCTTGCGGCAGCCATCGCATAGCCGCCGGCGGCGCCATCGATGAAATGAACGTGATCGCGCTGCAGCGGCGATGCGACGAGGCATGTCATCAAGGCCGATTTCTGGCGGTGCAGGCCATAGTTGCAGATGCCCGCCTCTTCCGCCTGTTTCAGCCGGTTCTCGATCCGTTGCAACACATCCGCGTCAACGTCGATGGTCATCTTTAAGCCATCGTCGAACTTCCGGAAATCCGAATTGCTGGCCACTTCGCGTTTGTAGATCTTCGGATCGAATCTGCCGATCGTCCAGCCATATCTATCCGTAACAGCCGTAAGCGTCATCAGGAACACTATCCACAGCTTCGACAGCCACCGCCGTCCTGCCGGCGCCGTGGCCCGCGCCTCGATATCGAGGCCGGCGGGCAGCAAACTGTAGTCCGGCCCGTTCACCGGCACCGGGTGGCCATCGCGTTCCTGCCTGCCGGCAAGGGCGATGATGTCGGAAACCAGAAACTGAAAACCGCGCAAGTCGCGCGACGCCCCCGGTATGGCTATGATCGAGACGATTTCGCCATGCCGGGCTTCGATCGGGTTCCAGCGGCACGAGAGGCCGGTCAGGTCCGGCCGCGCGCCGGCCGGCGCAGGATCGATGCGGTAGCGCCCCGCTTTCATCTCGGCTTCCGCCCAACTGCCGCCACCTCCGGCGAACATGGCATAGAAGACCGCATCGGAGGCCTGGAACCTCGCCACGCGAACGTCGAGGCCTTGCGCTCTTATATCCTTTATCGGCACGATTGCGGCACGCAAGGTCAGATCCAGTTCGTCCGCCACCCATCTCTGGACAGCCGCCAGCGCGTTGCGGGTGATCTCCAGCGCCGAGTCGGGAAACGCCACGAGCGCGCCGTCGCCGCCGAAGACAAAGGGAAGATCTTGCCTACCCAGCGCATTGAGCAGCGCCGAAATGACGCTGGCACCGGCCATATTGACGGTTTTATAGCGCCCCGCCTCGATCGCCTTGGTCGAGCCGACGATGTCTGCGGTGGCCAGCGCCCAGCCATCGGGGAGAGGCCGATAGTTATCGATATCGGCAACGCTTTCGAACTTTGCGAAGACCGGCAGAGAAGCAACAAACGGATCGGACGCGGCAGCTGTTTCCATGAGCATCAGATAGCACATTCCAGTGCTTGAGGGTGAAGTCGATCATGCTTCGAAATTGACTTGCGCAGGCTTTCCGATGATAGGGTCCGGCGATGCGAATTGCCTTCTATGCGCCGCTGAAGTCGCCCAATCATCCCGTTGCCTCCGGCGACCGCCAGATGGCACGGATGCTGGTCAAGGCGCTGGAGCATGGAGGACATAGCGTCGAACTGGCATCCGAATTGCGCTTCTATCTACGCGAACCGGATTCGAAAAGTTTCGATGCGCTCAAGATCCAGGCCCGCGAGGAAGCCGCGCGGCTGGCGAGGCTTTGGGATCGTGACGGCAAGCCCGATCTGTGGTTCACCTATCATCCCTATTACAAGGCGCCCGACCTGATCGGGCCCGAACTGGCGTTGGCCTTTGGTGTCCCCTATGTGACAGCGGAAGCCTCCTATTCGAGGCGGCGCAACACCGGTTTGTGGGCCGATACGCAAGCGTTGGTGGCGCGAGCCGTCGAACAGGCGGCGCTGAACATCTGCTTCACGCAAAGGGATCGTCAGGGACTGGCAGATGCGGTACCCGACGCCGCTTTCGGCATGCTTTCGCCCTTCATCGACACATCGCTATTCCGGGAAACGCCGGCACGCGGTTGTCCGACGCGCCTCGTTACCGTCGCCATGATGCGCCCGGGCGACAAACTCGAAAGCTATCGCATGCTGGCGCAGGCGCTCGGTTCGATCGGTCACCTGCCCTGGACCATGTCGGTCGTCGGGGACGGACCTGCCCGCGAGGAGATCAAAGCGCAATTCGCCGGCTTGCCCGCCGAGCGTATCGAATGGCTTGGCGCGATTGAGCCAGCCGCCGTGCCGGATGTCCTCTACAGTGGGGGAATTTACGTCTGGCCGGGTTTCGGCGAGGCCTATGGCGTTGCCTATCTTGAAGCACAGGCCGCCGGCCTTCCGGTTGTGGCTCAGGACGTCGCCGGCGTGCCGGAGGTCGTCCGGAATGGCCAGGCCGGGTTTCTCACCCCGCTGGACGATGTGGCGGCGTTCGCTTCTGCCATTGAAAGGCTTCTGGCCCATAACGACGAAAGATCCATCATGGCCGCAGAAGCCAGACGTTTCATCCTCGAAGAACGTTCTCTCGGTGCTGCAGCGGCGCGTCTGGCCGAACTTCTTGCGAAGATCCCCGTCTCATGACATCCGATCAAATCTGGCAACCCTTGGTGGAGGAACTGGCGAGCCGGCAACGGGCGGACCGTAAGGCAGAGTTCTGGCTGCGCGACGATGACGCCGTGGATCCGACGCCTGCGCTTGATCGGTTGCTCGACCTCACCGGTGAATTCGCGGTTCCGGTGACTCTGGCCGTCATTCCCGCCGTGACTGACGAGAAGCTTGTCGTTCGGCTTGACGAGGCGCCGCATGCCACGGTCGCCATCCATGGCTGGGCGCACCGAAATCATGCGCCCGAGGGCCAGAAGAAGCAGGAGCTCGGCGCGCATCGACCACGCGAGGCGGTGCTCGATGATCTGGCTCGCGGGCTGGCGCACGTAACCGGCCTGCACGGCGCACGTGCCGTTCCGATGCTGGTGCCACCCTGGAACAGGATCGACGCCGGCTTGGTATCCGACCTTGGATCGATAGGATTTTCGGCATTGTCGGTCTATGGACCGCCAAGGCCGGCGTCACTTGCGGTCATCAACAGCAATGTCGACATCATGGATTGGCATGGCACGCGCGGCTGCCGCGATCATGGCCTATTGGTTCAGGCTATCATCGCGCAATTGCAGCATGCATTCGATGGGGGCGAACCGGTGGGCCTGCTCACCCACCATCTCGTACATGATGAATCGGCCTGGCTCTTCCTCGAACGGCTGTTCACAGTCACCGCACAGACTGAAGCCTGCGCATGGCTTCCGATCAGGACATTGATCGGGCGCAGCGCCGGTAGAACAATTCCAGGAAAAGTGTGAACGGTTTCCGTCCGGAATTGCGTCAAAACAAAGAGATAGAGGAAAATAGCTCAGTGCTTTTTGCGCAATGAGACCGGAATGTTGAGCGTCTGGCCATCCCGCGCGGCAAAAGCGCCGGTAAACCTGTCCTTGGCCAGTTTCTGGATCTTGTCCAGTTCCTTGTCGGTGCGTGTCGGATCGTGGTGAAACAGCGCAAGCCTCCGCGCACCGGCCGCCTCACAGAGTTTGACGCCCTGTTGCCACGTCGAGTGCCCGTAACCGCGGCGGCGTTCCATTTCCTCCTCGGTGTAGGTGCAATCGTAGATGACGAGGTCGGCATCTTCGATCAGGCCGAGCACCGCCTGATCGAGTTTGTCCGGCTCATGCTCAGTGTCTGTGATCACCGCCACGACGCCGCCACCCCATTCGACCCGGTAGCCTATGCAGCCGCCCGGATGCATAAGACTGCCGGTTCGGACCACCACCCCTTCGCGCGGGCGAAGCACGTCTCCGGATACAAAATCGCGATAGTCGAGGCTTGCCTTGCAGGCCTCCAGTTTCACCGGAAACCACGGCGGCCGCATGAACTCATCGACCATCTGCCGGGTCGTCATGTGTCCTGCAAGATGCCCGGACCAAAGCGTAACCTGGGCGCCCCGGTCATAGATCGGCGCAAAAGACGGCAGCCCGATGATGTGATCGTAATGGCAATGGGTGAAAAGCAGGTCGAAATCGGTCACGCCCAACGCCTGAAGCGCCGCGCCGGCTGGCCTTAGGCCAGAGCCTGCGTCGAACAGAAGCGTATGCTTACCGCATCGCATCTCGACGCAGATTGAGTTGCCACCATAGCGAGAGAACTCTGGCCCTGATACCGAAATGCTGCCGCGGACACCCCAAAACCTGACCAGGAAAACGTTGTCGTCCATGCTACCCCTTCGCCCATCATATCTAAACAACTGCCGCTAGGCGAGACAGGCTTTCTCCGGGTGATCTTCTCAGCGAGAGGACAGTGCCGTCACGACGGCGAGGATCGAGCGCACGTCCTTCGTTATTTGGCGCTTCGTGCGTCGATCAGATCCGCGGTCGTATGGCTTAGGCGATCGGCAAGAACCCGCAATATCTCGATGGTCATTTCCGGGAACTCCCTCATAAGTCTCAGGAAATGATCCTTGCGGATTCTCAGGGCTTCCAGCGGACTTGCCGCTCTGACGGTGGCAGTGCGGGAGCTGTTGCACAATATGGCGATCTCGCCAACGATCGAATTTGGCTCCAGTTCTGCAACTTTTATCGGTCCGCTGTCGGAATCGACAAGAATATCCGCTCTGCCTGAAAGGATGACATAGGCGGCGTCTCCCTCGTCGCCCTGCCGGAAAAGGATCTGGCCGGCGCTGTAGCTCACACGATCGGATGTGAACGCAAGCAGCTTGAGCTTTGTCGGCTCGATGGCAGAGAACAAGGGAACGCGTTGCAGCATTCCAACTTCATCCTTGAGCAGCATTGTCGCAAACCTTCCAAAATTCGCGTTTGCCAGACTAGAGCACGCCCAGATGGAATCAATTCTCTTTCCGGGATGGCGAGACAAACCACGCGAAAGGTGGCGAGCCCGATGTCGTGCACCGGCAGAATGATCCCATCTGAATGTCCGTTGCTCTATGACAACAGTTCCTTGAAGATACCGTTCCCTGCCAAAAGTGTCTCGTGTGTTCCGTCTTCCGCCAATTGACCCGAGTCGAAGACGATAACGCGATCGAACATCATCGCCATTGCCGGATTCGTCACGACCCACACAATTGCCGGCGAATGGCCGTCGCGCCTGGCTTCCCCGAGCACATTTCGCAGCACCTTATCCTGCATGCGCTGGTCGAGCGCCGACAGCGGCCGGTTGAGAATGAGAAAATCGGGACGCTTGAGCAAGGCCCGGGCAACATCGAGCTTCTGTCGCTGTCCACCGGTCAGCCGCCTGCCGCCGGAGCCGACGTTGAAGTCCAGGCCGACATCCAGAAGTTCGCCATAAAGCCCCAGTTCGTCAAGAATGTCATAGACGATGGAGCGTATGCGGTCGGGCGCGTCGGGATGATTGTTGCCCACACGCCCGAACAAGACATTATCCATGACGGTGGCCGCGGCAATGTATTTGGCAGGATCATACCGTTCGACCGCATTGTGCAGCTCGGGCGGCAGGTCTTCATAGAACCGGTTGCGTGCAGCGACGATCTTGCTCATCAGCTCGTCGCTCAGCAGGCCGAAGCGGTGCCGGGGCTCGATGTAGGCAAAGCTCAAGGTGACGATCATGGCGCGATCGTTCTCCGAAACCGCCTCGTAGGGACGGTTCTTGAGCCGTTGCAGCAAGGTTTCGTAGGCGGGTATCTCCTCCGCGCTCATGAAGGCGAGCTGCTGGAAGAACTGGTGATCGGGCGGCAGGTCGGCAAACAGCTCGATCGCCTGTTTGGCGATCTCCAAGCCCATTTCGTAGAGCGTGCGGTCGAGGCCGGCTTGCCTCAGCACGGAAGCAAAATAGGGATTGGCCGCCAGGGCCCTGTCGGCCAGTTCGGGGCCGGCGGCAGCGCCGAAGAGCAGGTTTTGGCCGATCGTTGCTTCCTTGTTGTAGGCGCCCGGTTCGAAAGGAACCACCAGTCCGCTCAGCCCCTCTTGTTCCAGCCGGGTCCGCAGCGCCGCACGCAGTTCGACGATCCGCCTGGCAAGCTCCGTGTGACGCGTGAGGTCGGCCGAAGAGCGCAAGCCGAGATCCAGAATGTCACGCGACAGAACAACCGCGTCGAGCACCCGGCGCACGGCTTCAAAGAGGTCGTGCGGGCCGGTAGCGCCAGCGGAAGCATAGTTGATCCAGTCGCTGTGGATATCAAGATCCGGATTGCCCGACCGGCGCGCCTCGTGAATGTTCCAGCGGTGCTGATCTGCCGCAGCACCGTCATAAGGCACCGATGTCAGCGGCGCATGCTTCAACCCGTAGAGCAGGTTGTCGCGGAGGCTTGCCTGGAACAGGAAAACATCCGACGAGGCATACGACATGCGCCGGCCGGTTATTGCTTCGGGAAGTTCAAGCAGGTCGTCGGTGCCCGAAGCGACCCTTCCGCTGTCCGGCCAGTTCAGCCGCGCGAAGGCTTCTGCAAGCGCCTCCGCTCCACCTGTTGCGGTACTGACCAGTGCCACCGTCTCACCCGGCTTGACCTGGAGGGAGATACGGTTGAGGAGCATTGCACCGCCATCGTCTGCTATGGACAGATTGATCGCCGACAGCGGCTTGGTCATCGGATCGGGATCGTCGATCGTCAATGCCCCGATTTTCGGCGCGATGAGACCTTCAACGGTGAACTGTTCAACGACCTGTTGATATTTGACCTGGACATCCTGCCGATCCTGATCCCAGTCGATCAGTTCCTTCATCGGTCCGGGCAGGTCCTTGTAGGCGCCGATCACGGCCACGAGCTGGCCGACGTCCAGCCGCCCCTGGAGGACCAGATACCCGCCGATCATGTAGAACAGAAAGGGCGTGAGCTGCGCGAGAAAATTGTTGAGGAACTTCACCATGAATTTCCATTGGTAAAGATCGAAGCGGATCTTGAAGATGAGCCCGAGCCGGGCAGCTATGTCGGCGCGCTCGTAGTTTGATGTATCGTGGACGTGAACCGCGCCGATGCCGTCGACGATTTCGCCAACCCGGCCCGAAAGCGCGCGCGCCGTCAACTGCCGTTGGCGCCCGAGCACGATCAGCCGCCGCCGCATTCGCGGGATGAGCACGATCTGGATCGCCACGATCACGACCGCTATCATTCCGAGCCAGACGTTCTGGATCATGATGAACAGCATGGCCGTCAGCGCTTGGCCGCCGAGCAGTACCGGCTGCAGGAAGGCGTCGCCGATGAAGCCGCCCAGCGGCTCCACCTCGTCCTTCACCATGGTCGCCACTTCGGCGGATTTCACCCGCTTGAAGTAAACCGGCGGAAAACGCAGCACACGGTCGACCAGATCGAAGCGGATACGCCGCAGCATGCGTTCGCCGAGGCGGCCCTTGTAGGTGTTGATGTAGAATTTGAACAGGCCGTTGATGACGACTAGCAAGAGGAACACAAGGCTCAGGGCAAACAGGGTCTCCTCGCGGTCGAGCTGAAAACCGGAGAAGAACTGGACCTCTCCAATGAACGGCAGGTTGTAGTGTAGCCTCATGAATGGCTGGGTCGCGCCCGGTTGCTCGAAGCCGCGACCTTGGATCGGTCCGTTGACGATCAGCTTCGGCAGGTCGAAGGACATGAAATACGGGATCATCGAAAGCACGACGATCATCAATATCCAGAGCTGCTGCTTCTTGGTGTGCGTCCAGATATAGCGGGCTAGGCTGGCTTCCATATGCGACTGTGGACCCTTCAGTTGGAAGGATGCAGGATGTAAAAGCACCTGCTGGCGAATGGCGTATCGGCAATTTCTTCATCGCCAACGACAAGCTCGAAGCTGCTGTGCACGGGCATTGTCCTGCGCTCAACGATGCAAGGAACCTGCGAGGCGGCGCGATCCAGTTCCGGCGCATGGTCGATGGCAACGACATGGGCATTGTTGATCGGCGAAGAAAGCAGCTGGCCAAACGGTCCGCGGCTTTCGTAAGGCTTTGGCGAACAGCCGAGCAGCACGAGGCCGCAGCTGCGCGGCTGGTGCTGGCGGATGGACGCCGATGATCCGGACAGATGCAACAGGCTCTCTCCGGCACCGGGCAATAGCCAAGCGGCTTGCAGCATGATCACGTCCGCGGAATCAAACAGTCTTGCGGGAGGCAAGATTGCGTTGTGTCGCCCAAAATCCCAACATACAAGACGAATTATGATGGATGTCACGCAACCACGCAATGCCATGGACTGGCACGAGCAAGCCTTGGACCTCACGCGGGGAATTGCTGCTTATGTCAACTGCCCTCTCGTGGCAGGGCTGGCGCGCGTCGTCGCCAAGCATCCGAAAGCCGATATCGCCAACGCCTTCAACCACAAGCAGGTCGCCTGCAAGATGTGGGCGCTCGACAGGCTGTTCGAAAGCGGCGGCGGCCGCTTCGGGCGCATATGGGTTCTGGGTGGATGGTACGGCGTATTGCCGGCAATGCTTTTCAACGACGCCCGCTTCGACATCGCGGCGGTCGATAGCATCGACATCGATCCCGAAGTCGCGCCGGTCGCCCGGACCCTCAACCGGGAAGCCGGCGACCGGTTCCGGGCGCTGACGGCAGATATGTACGCACTCGACTATGCGGCCGGGCGGCCCGATCTGATGGTCAATACGAGCTGCGAACATATAGCCGATCTGCGCGCCTGGCTTGCTCTGCTTCCGCCGGGCACGAATGTGCTGCTGCAATCGAACGATTATTTCAGCGAGCCGACGCACATCAACTGCGTGGCTTCGCTTGCAGCCTTCGAGGAAATGGCGGCGCTACGGGAGGTGCGGTTCTCCGGCGAACTGCCGACAAAAAATTATACGCGCTTCATGCTGATTGGAACTGTTTAATGCATTTCGCCCAAAAGCGCGTAGCGGTTTTGGGACAACGACACGCATAAAAACAGGACTTGAAGCGCGTCGCACGAATCTCACCAGACGCGACGCGCGTTAGGGCATTTGCAGGAAAGTGTGGAAACGGCTTTCCGTCCGGAATTGCGTCAAAACAAAGAGACAGAGCGGTTCTGCGTGAAACGATGAACCGCTCTAGGATCTATCGTCTGTTTAATCATGAACTTTTCCGAAACCGGGCCCCACGTTTAGGGACCATGTTCGATGCCGCTCGCGCAGGATTTGCGCGGAGCGACGCGCGCCTTCCAGATCGAGACGATGCGCAGATGGCGTCGGTTCCACAAGCGCTTGTTCGACCGCTTGCGCCAAACCTTCAGGCGTCAGGTCCTTTTCCATCAGCACCGTTGCAAGACCGAGTTCTTCGAGCATCAGGGCGCGAACCGTCTGTTCGGTTTCCCCGCCGGCTGCAAATGGGACGAGCAGGGAGCGACAGCCCGCGCGCAGGACATCGCAGACCGTGTTGTAACCCGCCTGCGAGACTGACAGGCGGGCGCCGGTCAGCAGGCTGGCGAAATCCTCGCGGAACCGGAAGATGGACAGGCCCGGCGTGGCATCGCGTGCGATCGCGTCAAACTCGTCTTTCGGCAGGTTTGGGCCGGTGATCAAACACCATTTCCAAGCGTTGTTGGCATTCCGCGCCGCTGCGATGGTGGATCTGACAAGGCTCTTTCCGGCAGCCCCGCCGCCAACCGACACCAGAACGTCGAAGCGCTCGGAGCCCGCGGGCGATGGCGGCGCGGCAACGAGCCCCGTGTAGGTGACCTCGGCCCTGATCGCCCCAGCCAGTGGAAATGTCTTGTCGATGGTTGCGAAAGCCGGATCGCCGTGGACCATAACAAGATCGAAATGCCTGTTGATGAGATCGACCGTTTCCTCGTTTCGGCCCAGCTTGACGCGCTCCTGGAGGATATCACGGACGGACGTCGCCAGCAGCGGTCTGGGCGACGTCGCGTCGATGGCCTCGATCAGCGGCAAGAGTTCGAAACGCATCTGCCGGCGTCCAAATGGAAACGCCTCGACAATGACGATATCAGGCCTGCAATCCCGGAATGCCTGCAGCAGCATCTCTGAACGCCATTTCTTGAAATCATCGTCGATCGGGTTGCCTTGCAGGTCGACAAGTCCCGAAAATCCTTCATCACCGGAGGTGACAGGTGGCAGAGTTACAGATTGTACACCCAGTCCCGGAAACCCGGCGATCGGCGCTCCGCCGGTCACGACGGTAACGTCAAACCCGTCATCGACCAGAGCCGCCGCAATGCGGCTGGCGCGCGCGAGATGGCCGATGCCGAGCAGGTGCTGGACATAGAAGAAAGCGCGCAGCCGCTTCATTCGGCGGCCCGCCACTCCCGCTCGAACAGTTCCTTGAGCTGTCCAATGCTTGCCATATGATCGAAATTGCCGCGCACGCGCCGCTCTGCGGCGTCGCCGAGGCGGTCGCGGAGCACGGGATCACGGATCAGGCGCTCCAGCGCCTGTGCCAGGGCAATCGGGTCTTCCGTCGGAACCAGCAACCCCGTTTCATTCGGCGATAAAAGCTCCGGCACGCCGGAAATATCGGTCGACACGCAGGCAAGCCGCTGGCTAGCCGCCTCCACCAGAACGTTCGGCAGACCGTCGCGGTCGCCAGTTGCGGTGATCCTGCAGGCCAGGGCGAAGATGTCGGCACGGCGGTAGTGCTCAAGCACCTCCTCCTGCGCAAGCGCGCCTTTCCAAGAGACGCGACCATCCAGGCCGAGCTTTTGCGCCAGCGCCTTGCACCGTTCCAGTTCTTCGCCGCCGCCGATATGCTCGAAACGCCACGCCAAATCGCCGGGCAACAGGGCAAGGGCCTCCAGCAACGTATCGTAACCTTTCTTTTCAACGGCGCGCCCGACACTCAGAACGACAACCGGTTCGTCCGGAGCCGAGCCGTCATGCTGCTTTCGCGCCTCGCCGAAACTGCCGAAGCGATCAAGGTCGAGCCCATGATAGCTCAGATGCACAGACGAGTTGCCGTTAGCGAGTTTTTTCAGACGATCGAAGCCGGTTTTCGTGCAAGTGACCGTCCAGCGCGCCGAGGAAAGCTTGCCGGCCAGATCCCAGTCCGCCGAAGTCCAGATGTCCTTGGCATGGGCCGAGCAGGTCCAGGGCAGGCCACGAAGCTGGCTGGCATAGCGCGTCACCGATGCAGGCGTGTGCGCGAAATGTGCATGCAGCCAGCCCGCGTTTTCCGGCCATTCGGCCGCCAGCACGAGCGCTTGCCCGAAGCGGCGCGCGCGATTGCGCGTAAAGTCGCGGGGCATATCGGCAGCCAGCGATCCGAGCGCGCGCCAGAAGCCCGGACGCAGCAGACAGGCAAACAGCGAGCGAAGCACGCGCAGCGGCTCTTCATGCAGATATTCCGGCAGATAATGGACGGGCGCTTTGATCTCGTCATGCACGGGGTGGCGTTTTTCGTCGGTCGGCCGCCTGAGCGCGACGAGTATCAGGTCGAACCCCGCACGCTCAAGACCGAGCAGTTCCTGCGCGATGAAGGTTTCGGACAGCCGCGGATAACCCTTCAGAACCACGACGATCTTGCGATGTTGCAACTCAGGTCATTCCTTCAATGACCGAAAGGTGATGGCCGGCTCGCCGGTCGAGCAGTTCCGCGACGATTTCGGAAATATGAGGCAGCCCTTCCAGCGTCAGATGCGGATTGCTCTGCGATGGGCGGGGCCGGTCCGGCAGCACCTTCAGTGCATCAGCAAACCGCCGGGAATCCTCGGCTTCTTCCGGCAAAAGCATCTCGATGAGGCCGAGTTCGGCTGCGCGCCGTGCGCGAATCAGTTGTTCCCGGCGGGGCTCGACGCGCGGCACGATCAGCGCCGGCTTGTCGAAAGACAGTATCTCGCAATAGGTGTTGTAGCCGCCCATCGCCACTACCGCCTTGGCGCCGGCAATCAGGTCTTCCATGCGGTTGTCGAACTCGATGATCTTGATGTAGGGGATCTTGGACCCCTTCTTGAGCAGCTTGTTGCGCTTGCGCGCCGGCATGTAAGGCCCAAGCACGATCAGGGCTCTATGCTGCAATTGCGGATCCTGCTGATAGGCATCGATGACGTCGTGGATCAGATCGGCGCCGTCACCGCCGCCACCGGTAGTAACGAGGATATAGTCGCCCTCAGGCCGGTGGCCGGGCAACTCGTTCCGCTGCAGGCTCCGTTGCAGGAAACCGACGAACCTCATCTTTGCCCTGACAGCCGGGGGCACATCCAAGCCGGTCAACGGATCGTAGAAATCCGGCGGACCATAGGCCCAGACCTTGTCGTAGAAGACGCCTATCTTGCGCATCACGTCTCTGCGTGCCCACTCTGCTTCGAGCAGATGCGGCGCATCCATCACCTCGCGCAGGCCAAGCACCAGCGTGGTGCCCCGCGTCTTGAGGTAGGACAGCGTGTCCTCAATCTCACCGCGCAGGCCGAGCGGTTCCTTGTCGACGATGAAGATATCCGGCCGGAAGGTCTCAGCTGTATGGCGGATGATCGACTGGCGCATCCTTAGCGTCTCATGCAGATCGATGTCCTTTTCCAGCGAGGTGTATTCGCCGTTGCGCAGCTTGATGACGCTGGGGATCTTCACGAAGTCGACACGGGCGCGGTAGTCGAAGGCGCCAGCGATAGTCGCACCCGAAATGATAAGCACCTGAAGTCCGCGGAAATCCTCGACCAGCGAATGCGCGATAGTCCGGCAGCGCTGCAAATGGCCGAGCCCGAACGTGTCGTGGCTGTACATGAGAATTCGAGCGTTTTCTGCGTGCTGGGTCATTGTTGAACGTCTCTTAGAATTCTCGCCTTGAGGACCGTGAGCGACCCGCAGGATTCGAAACCATCCTCGCGGGTCTACCGACCTGTTCTGAAACATGAGGGCGCAATTTTCAATTCGTATTACAAAGAGGGTCCATATGCTGAAACCAGGAAGCTACGTCTGCTCAGCGGCCTGCTTGCCACGTGGTCCAGAAGAACCTGCATCATTTCACTGGTATTGACCATCTCGGATTCTCGGCGGCCTTGACCGCTGCGAAAAACGTGGAAACTCCAGAATGGAATAAGGTATGGGCTGGGTACTTCACTCCGAGCGTCTAAGCCAAGCTCCTAAACCATGATGTGCCTTGGCGGTGGGAAGCCGGAGCGTTGACGGAGTAGGGGACACGTTCGAACCGCCTAGATCTTGACTTCTCAGACCAGAATCTGGGGGTCAGGAGTTCGACTCTTTTCGGGCGAGCCAATTGAACTCACTAGCTTTTTGGACGCCATGGGCGCATGAACTCGCCGATTGCAGGCTTGTCAAAGCTGACCTGTTTGCCGCCAACGACAGCGCCGGCCTTCGGGCCGGCATCCGAGTCTTCGATCCCTTTTCCGGTTGTACCGCGCAGGTAATATTCGGCTTCCATATATATTCGAGATTGAGGGCGAACCGGAAAAAAATGTCTTCGTCTTTGACCTCATCCTGCGCATAGGCGCGGGAAACCGGGGCAAGCCCGGTGGCCGAAGCGAGCGTTGCTCCCAGGCCAAACTGCAATTCGCGGCGGCGCGAAACACGAAATGCAGGCGTGACGCGGATCATGGCTTCCTCCCAAAAGCCCGCCGGCATCAAACATTTTGGCACCTCAAAAGCACGCCTGCGCTCCCAACTTCACGAAATGTGGAATGTTCCTCAGTCACCGATAGCCGAGCAGCTAGGTTTCCTCGACCCTAGCCTCATGTCAGCCGACGCACACTGCGCTGTAGCGGCGCCGGATCTGCCGGCAGCAAAAATCCCGCCGCTGCGGTCGTCCGAAGTACGCTGTCGATAAAATCCAGGACTTTTGCGTATCGATTTCGGACCAAGGTCCGTCTTGTAGAATACTGTATTTGAACAAAGCTAGGTAACAGCCGACTTTCGGATTCGAAAGTCCTGACGTTTTTCATCTGGAACCCATCCTGGCGGGAGGGCGACTCGAAGGAGGAACTATGAAAACGCGCACCTGTCTATTCGCGACTGTAGCCGCTCTCACCCTTGTCGCATCTCCGGTACTCGCTGCTCCCGGGGGCAATGGCAATGGCAACGGCAATGGCGGCAGCAACGGCAACGGCGGAAACTCGGCCGGCGCCGGCTCGCAGGGACACGGAGCCGCCACTTCCGCCGCGGCCAAGGACAAGTCGACGACCGGCGTTGCTCATGCAATGGCGGTCGTTGCCACGACACCGGCCTCACCGCAGGCTACGCTGGCCTTGCAGGCAGCGCTGGATAGAAAGGCCGCGAAAGACGCGGCAGACACTGCCGACGACACCTCTGATGAAACCGAGTAAGCATTCGAAACAGACCACTTGTCGCGTTGAAAGCCGTGGTTCGCCGCGGCTTTTTTCGTTTCCAGACGACGAACTCTCAAGGTGAACAGCGCTTCCAGAAAAAAGCTGCTCCACGGCGGCACTGAAGCTACGCTAAGGTCAAACGCCGCCGCATCGGCGTCGGATTCGAGTGCATTCGAGGAGATCCCATGACCGGCTTTGTCGACCGCGAGCGCGCAACTGACCTGATGCAGCGCGCCGGCATCGAGGCGCTGGTGCTTTGCGAGCCCGAGGCGTTCCAATATGCCACCGGTGCCTGGATCGGCCCGGCCGGCCTGTTCCGGCGGGCCGGCGCCGGTTTCGTCGTTATTCCCAAGCGAGGCGACCTGCCGATCGGCGTCGTGGTGGCGGATTTCCAGGCTGCCCAGCTCCGGGCGGCGATGGCCGGCGCCGTGCTGCGCACGCATGCGATCTGGATCGAATCGGCGTCGCTCGAGCCGGCGACGGCCGACCGGCCTGTTGCGCAGCGCATCGAGGCCGGCTTGGTTGGCCGCGCCCCCGGTTTTTCACGTCCGGCGACCTTCGAGCTTGCCCGCTCCGTCCGCGAGCTGAAAACGATCCTCGCAGAATTCGGGCTGGAGCGTGCGACGCTCGGCATCGAGCTGGATTTCGTCTCGGCCAGCGATTTTTCCGCGATGCAGGCGATATTGCCGGGCACTGCCCTGGTCAACGGCTCGCCGGTTCTCGACAGGCTGCGGGCAATCAAATCGCAGAGCGAGATCGACCTTCTGCAGCAGGGCATCGCCCTGTCGGAAGCCGGCCTGTCGCGGCTGCAGCAGCATGCGACGACCGGCATGCGTCAGTCTGAGCTGGTCGCGCTTTACCGGCAAGGCGTCGCGGATGCAGCCGCCGGGTCGTCGCAGCAAATCTCGACGGCGGAATACGTCACGCTGGGCGCTCGCCCAAAAGGCGCCGACGCCGTCGCCGCCGCCGGCGATCCGCTGAAGGCCGACATGGTGTGCAGCGTGAACGGCTATGCCTCGGATATGTCGCGGAATTTCACCTTCGGGCCGCCGTCGCCCGAACAGGCCGAATTGCATGCGATAGCCGAACGCACCTTCGCCGACGGGCTTGCCGCGCTTGTGCCCGGAAAGCCGTTAGCCGCCGTGCATCGCGCCGCCAGCGAAAGCCTGGCGCGCCACGGCCTGCGTTCCTATCGCCGCGGCCATTTCGGCCACAGCGTCGGCCATTCCGTGTTTTCCGAGCAATGGCCGTTCATCTCGGCCGACAGCAATGTCATGATCGAGGCCGGCATGGTGCTGGCATTCGAGATCCCGCTCTACATCGACGGTCTCGCCAGCTTCAATCTCGAGGACCAGTTCCTGATCACCGCCAACGGTCCGTCACCGATGAACCGCCTGCCGAGGCGCCTGGATATTATCGGCTGAATCCAGCCGTTATCTGGCGCCGGCCACGCCCCTGCGGAAATCCGACGGCGACATGCCGGAAAGCTTGCGGAACGACTTGTTGAAGGCACTGAGCGAGCCGAAGCCCGATTCCATGGCGACGCGCAGCACATTGGCATCCTGATGCATCAGCAGCGCCTGAGCGTAGCTGAGGCGCAGCAGATTCACATATTCATTGAGCGTCATGCCGGTCGATTTCTTGAAGATGCTCATGGCGTATTTGGGATGGATATCGGCCGCCGCGGCGATGTCGACGCAATCGATCTCGTAGAGGAAATTCTCGGCGATGAAGTCGCACATGCGCCCGACATTGCGCAGCGATTGCTGATCGAAGGGAGTGCCTATCTCCTGTTCGACCGGGGTTTCGGGCACCAGCCGGTAAGGCTCGAAGCGCACCCGCTCCAGCCGCAGCAAAAGCTCGTTGACGGCATGCTCGGCCTTGACCGGGTCGCCGGAGCGGGCATAGCGGTTCCAGCGCTCGAAATTGTGGTCGTCCGACCGGTCGGTGGCGTCGGTCACTAGCGTCGCCCCGGTCATCAGTCTGTTGCGGACCTCGACGGGCAAATGCAGCCGGAAGAAATGCACCAGCGGCAGATGCGCGCCGGCGTAGATGGCATCGTCGGAGGCTTCGTCCATCTGGTGCGGCAGGCCGCCCCAGAACAGGCACATCTCGCCCGCAGAAAGCGAAAGCCCGTGCCCGTCCATGCGGTAATGCACGGCGCCGCGCACGATGAAATTCACCTCGACCTGGGCGTGCCAATGCGGCTTGAGCATCACCAGGGGCTGGGTGTGGAACATCTGCAGCAGCAGCGGCAGGCCCTCCACGCTGCTGGCGCCAGGCTGGTAAAACGGCCTTTCCGGCATCTTACTTTCCGCTCATTTCTTATTCCCTTTGTCGCGGACAAGGCTTTCCCGAGGCCTAGTCTAGCCACGCTCGCAAACAGAGAGCAACTGAAATGGGAGGATTTCAATGCGCATAAAATTGACCTGCGCCGCGCTCGCGCTTGCCTTGGGCTCCAGCCCGGCCTTTGCGCAGTCCGGTGAAATCACGATCTGGAGCTGGAATATCGCCGCTTCGTCGCTGAAGGCCACCATAGCGGGCTTCAACAAGCAGTATCCCGACATCAAGGTGACGGTCGAGGACCTTGGCAACCAGCCGACCTACGACAAATCGATCGCCGGCTGTGCCGCCGGCGGCGAGGGGCTGCCTGACATCGTTACGATCGAGAACGGCGAAGCCGAAAACTACTGGAGCCAGTTCCCGGATTGCTTCGTCGACCTGCATACGCTCGGCTACACCGCGGAAGACCAGGCAAAATTCCCCGACTTCAAGCGTACCGAGCTCGAGGTTGACGACAAGGCCTATGCGATGCCCTGGGATTCCGGTCCAGTGGCGATGTTCTACCGCCGCGACTTCTATGAGAAGGCTGGCGTCGATCCGTCCTCGATCAAGACCTGGGACGATTTCATCGCCGCCGCCAAGAAAATCCAGGCCGCCAATCCCGGCGTCACGATGACCAACGCCGATTTCAACGGCGATTCCGAATTCTTCCGCATGATCTCCAACGAGCAGGGTTGCGCCTACTTCTCCGCCGACGGGCAATCGATCACGGTCAACCAGCCCAAATGCGTCGATGCCATGACCAAGATCAAGGAGATGAAGGACGCCGGCATCATTTCCTCTGCCGACTGGAGCACCAAGATCACCAACAACACCGCCGGCAAGGTCGCCACGCAGATGTATGGCGGCTGGTATGAAGGCACCGTGCGCACCGAATCGCCCGATGGGGCAGGCAAATGGGGCGTCTATCTGATGCCGAGCCTGACCGCCGACGGTCCGCGCGCCGCCAATCTCGGCGGCTCCTCGCTCGCCATCACCTCGGTGTCGAAGAACAAGGAAGCCGCCTACGCCTATCTGAAATACACGCTTGCGACGAATGAGGGCCAGATCACCATGCTGAAAGGCTTCGGCCTGGTGCCGTCGCTGATCTCGGCGCTCAACGACCCTTATGTCTCCGAAGGCCTGCCCTATTGGGGTGGCCAGGCCGTGTGGAAGGACATCCTCGGCACCTTGCCCAAGGTCGTCCCCAGCCGCGGCACGCCGTTCCAGAGCGACGCCGAAATTATCATCCGCGCGGTGCAGACCAAATATCTGGCCGGCGGCTATCCCGACGCCAAGGCAGCGCTCGACGATGCCGCAAGCCAGATCGCCGCGGCGACCGGCCTGCCGGTTAAGTCGTGATCTAGACGAGGCGGCTCCGAGCGCGCGGCTCCCCTTCTCCCCTTTGTTTGGACTGGGGACATCGCGAACAGATGTGCGAGGACATCGCGAACAGTTTTGCGCTTTTGCGCGAGGGGGTTCGGGATGCCATTCGAGGACAGAA